>NZ_BAAARV010000075.1:110270-163314 GCF_039532525.1 Dactylosporangium salmoneum | reverse complement strand
AAGCCTCCGCTTGACAACACTCCTCACAGATCTTGGTCGACTGCTGTCTTACCTGGAGCCTCGCCCTCATCGGTGCCCGGGTCCGCCACACCCGCCTTGAGCTGCAAGGTCAGCTTGAAAATGGCTCAATGACCTGCGCGACGCCGTCACCGGACGTGACCCCACGATCGATGATCTCGTTGGGGAAAGCGACCGCGCAGGCGAGTTTCGCCCAGTCATCGGAGAGCCAGATGCGTCAGCACCTATCCCTCTGACCGGGTCATCCGGGGCCATGAAGCCTGGCGAGCAATTCGACGGCCTCCTTGACATCCTTCAGCCCAGTGCCGTCGCCTGCCGCACCGACCAGCGAGGCGCACAACCCTGCACCACGAACTCGTACCAGCGACTGCCGTTCAGCTGAAGCTCCAACGTCACCGTCCGGCGCGCGCCGTCGGCGGTGGCCACCGAAAGGCCCACCGGCACAGGCATTGCCGTTGCGCCGTCAACGCAGGTGACGGTCGCGCTCACAGGAAACCAGCCGGTCGCAGCTGGCGCGATCCGCTGCTGCCCCCTGACCATGACGTCGGCCGCCTTATCCGCGCCGGTGACTTCGACCGGCATCGGGCTGCCATTGGTAACCGCAATGCTCCCTTCGATGGTCACTCGGCCATCGCTGCCCGTTACGCTGTCCAACCCTGCGACAGCAAGGAACAATGATGCCTCAGCAGCCTGCCGGCTCCGCTCCTGACCGGCCTCCCAGCGCTGCCCAACTACTGCACCGACCAAGACGCTGAACAGCACCAACGCCACCACGCTGAACACCGGAACCCTCATCGACGCCACACGACGCCAACGACGCCACAACGGAGCAACAGGCTGCGGCGAGTGTTGCCCAGCCACATCGAGGTCGATAACACCGTCCATCGAAACCTCGCTCGCAGAATCGCGCACCGCGTCAGCCTACAGACGTCAGGCCGCACGTCTTGCGGCGTTGGCAATGGAACTACCGCTCCACCAGCCGGTAGTGCACCACGGGCGGGACCAAGTAGCACGACGCCGCGAACGCATGAACCGGCTGGACCGATGACACCAACCAGCCCAGCTCGCGCACCTCGAACAGCCGCCCCTGCTCCGCCCGGCCATCGACATCAGGGTCAACAGCAATGCCGTCCGACTCCACGATCCGAACCAGCGCCAAGGTCGCATCACGCAGCGACATCCCGGCGTGTTCCGCCAACCGAGTAGCGAAGACCAGACTCGCATGGCGGACCGGCCACCACGGATCTCCGCAAAGCCCGTCAACCGAGAACGACCACACCGTCACCCCGGCCTCATCGGCTCGCGCGTCTGGCTCGTCAGGCGACGCACCGCGCACACGCGACACCGCAACCACAACACGGTCATGCACGATCGAACTGCGCCACTGCGGCGACCCCGGCAGGTCAACTACCGCATCCCAGACCGGAAACGACACCGCTGCACCAGCAGCAACATCCGGCCCGCTCATAGCCTCAGCCTAACGAACACGAGCTTGTCCATCGCCACGCCGTGCCCGCCAAAGCGAAGCGGCGCCAGCTCCCCGGGCCGGACATCCAGGCCCTGCACGCTACCCGCGCCAGCCCCGATGGATGACTGCGAACGACATCCGAACTCCATGGGGCAACGTTGGCCCAGCGGGCGCATCCACCGTCACGGCAACGCAACCGTCAACGCTGCCAAGCCACCATCAAAACCCCGGCAATGTGCAGCGCCATGAGGAAAACGGCAGATCGATGAGACAGATCGCGGCGACAAATACGTGAGACGACCCGAGAAAGCCCAGCTCGGCCCTCAGCCCGGCGACACCTTCGATGAGATCCCACAATGACCTTTATGTGATTCGTACCAACTATTGCAGAATCTCAGCTCAAATGAATTGTCCCGTGAGCGGTCAGTGCGAGATTGCGATGGTGGAGTAGCTTGACCAGGTCGCCGGGATTCTGAAGCCCACGGAGGTCCGACGCGGTGATCACAAGGATCCGAATCCCGCGAACGAGTGCGGCAGCGCCGATTGCATGGGCGCGGCTCCGGTGTTCCTGGTGCCCCGTTATACCGTTCGCCGCGGCGAGGATTCCCAGGGAGCAACCTCGGTCAACTACGACATTGACAAAATAGCCGAGGGTCGTACTGTCAACCGGGTGTGACCAATTTTTGCACTCAACTAGGAAGATTTCAGGAAGCATGCGCAATCCACCATCCGCCTTCTCGTTGGCGACGGTGATGTCAACCTCTTCGGTGCCGTAGTAATTGAGTGTGTTTCGCTGCACATGGCATCCTGAAACTGCCTCAAGCAGGTAAGCCAGCATGTTCTCGTAGTGCCGTCCGTGACGTTCAGGAGGAACTCCGACCGCGCTAGCCCGCCTCAGGTAAGCGTCGACTCGGGGTTGGAATATGGACGTCATCTATTGCCCATTCCATGGACAATTGCATTCCGTTCGTTGTTGAGAATCTCTGCAAGACTTCTACGGGAAAGCTCTCCTGCGAGTTCTTCTATGTCGAAAATCATGACCAAGGGCCAAGTTCCGTCCCTTGGCAACTGAATTCTCTGGTTGCGATCCCATCTGTAATAGAGCAACAGCGACCATTTGCGCGTCGCGCGAAAGGGCGTAGAGTTGCAACTGGTCAAGCTTTGACCTATCAATTATGGGATCGCGCACCACGCGCAACTCGACGAGCAGCGGCCCGGGTATGAAGTTCTCTGTTCCTGGAACCCATACTGCGATATCTCCGATGCCATCCGCCCCCGTGGTCGCTTGGGCTTCCGCCCCGGCGGCGCGCAGCAAACGTATTGCGAGTTGTTCGACGCGACGTGCGGTCACGTGCATCGCCTCGCCGCTGCCGCCAACTGCAGTCGTTGGACGGAGAGATGCAAGCTCGTCTCGAACTGATCGCAGTTCAGCCGCATCAGGGCTGCGAGGTGGGGCGGCTGCTACAGGCGGACGTCCAATCGACTTCATAAACAACTGGATGTGAGCAGCCAGCACGGCCGAGCTTCTGGCAGGAACGCGAATAACTGGCAACAAGGACAGCGCTGCATCCAGGCGACGTGGCGGTTCGGCGATCACCAGGACGGGGATGGCCGACACGACTGCCTGACCGATCTCCAGAAACACGGATGCTGGCGTCTCCCAGCCGCGTTCGGCGGCGAAGAGCACACAGAGGAAGTCAACGTCTGGAAGCCAGCCACGACCCGAGTGGATTGAACTGTCGAAGGCATGGGCCGGCTCCACGACCTCCACACCGAGATCGCTCAGCGCTGCACGCACGGGCGATAGATCTGCGGGAGGTTCGGCGATCAGATAGCAGCGCACGCGGCAGACGATAGTCGCCCTGACGGCGTCGTGGTGGAGACAGGCTGGACCGAGCGCCGTAGCCAACACAGGGCCGCCGACGCGCCTCATGGTCGAGCCGGGTCCGGAGGATCAGGCAACCAAGCTCGTCCGCTCGAGGACGTCAGGCCTGGCCGGAGGTAGGTTCAGCGGCCAGCGGAATACAGGTCAGCTCGCATACAAGCGCCGCACCAGTTGTGGACGATCACCTAATTCGGTTCTGGCACGGGAAGTGTGGAGATTGCGGCTGTAGGTCAACGTCGGCGGGTCCGAGATCTTGACGGTGTCGACAGTGGACCGTGTGTTCCCTCGCCAGGTTGAAGTTGTTGACCAGCACCGCTTTGCGTCCGCTGCTTGATTGGTGATCGTGTCGCGGTGCGTGATGAGGGTGTTGACGGAATATTCCTGCCGCATCTGGTGGGCCTGATTGTTGACCGGCTGGAGGTCAGTGAGGGTCACGGCCGTCCCCGCCTCGCTTTAGACGTTGGCCTATCTACCGGAAGTTGATCTCGATTTTCGACGGTAGATAGGCCAACGCCGAGGAGGAACGCCCCAAACGGCGGCCAGCTCTGACAGTTAGGTTTGTCTATTGATTGACGGTCATCAGCACAGTACGCTGCGCATAGTCCGCCCCGGGGTCGGGCAACCTCACGCGTCAACGCTCATCAATGCCCTGACCTTCGACGGGAAGGATCTCCCCGTGCGCAAACCTGCCCGGGCCCTCGTACCCCTGGCCGGCGCCACCATCGGCGCGTTGCTCACCGCGCTGCTCGCCGCACCGGCCGGCGCCGCCGCACCGCAGTACGCCCATTACGGGTGCGCCGACAACACGACCTTCACCACCTGCGTCTCGGTGAACCCCGCACCGGCCATCATCGGGCAGGTCACCGTCGACCACCCCGGCTACTGGTCCGCCTGCTCCATCACGCTGACCGTCTTCGAGCCCGGCGGCGGCGGTACCCCGGTCAGCTCCGGCCCGGTCAACTGCCTCACCACCAGCGCCTGGGCGAGCACGCCGGCCGTGCTCGGCCACACGTACGTGGCCTGTTTCAGCGGTACCCTCGACTACCGCCAGGTCAGCGGGTGCAGCCCGTACCAGCTCGCCCAGCCGTGACCGCGCGCCTCGGGAGAGCCGGCGGCTCTCCCGAGGCGATGTCGGGCGCAGGCTAGGCGTCGCGGCTGACCCGCCAGGCGCCCAGTCCCAACGCCACCACCAGGTACCGGGCCAGATCCAGGTACGCCATGCCCAGCGACGGCAGCCGCGGCCCCACCGGGGACGAGGCGTGCACCCGGGCCAGCACCGTCGCGGCGTTGCTCAGGTTCAGGTGATCGGGCAGGTACGACCAGCTCTCCAGGGCCCGGGCGGCCGACCAGGACAGGGTGGCGCCGGCGAGCATGGTCGCGCAAGAACGGATCCGGCTGGCCCGCGAGCTGCTCGACGTGGTGGCGCACAGCGTGAGCGCGATCACGGTACAGGCCGGGTACGCCCATCTGGTCATCGACGAACACCCGCAACCGGCCCGCGCGGCGCTGGCCACGATCGAGACGCTGGGCCGCGACACCATGGCCGAGCTGTGCCGGCTGCTGTCGGTGCTGCGCGCCGACGACGGCCCGGGGCTCACCCCGGCGCCCGGGCTGGCCGACCTGAACCGGCTGGTGACCAGCAGTGGTCGGGCCGGGGTACGGGTGGACCTCGCCATCGAGGGCGAGCCGCGCCGGCTGCCGCCGGGCATCGACCTGGCCGCGTACCGGGTCCTGCAGGAGGCGCTGACCAACGTGGCCCGGCACGCCGCCGTGGACACCGCATCGGTACGCGTCGCGTACCGGCCCGAGGCGCTGCTGCTGGACGTCGTGGACCACGGCCGGGGGCCCGCCCGACACCGGCGGGCTGGGGCTGACCGGGATGCCGGAACGGGCCGGCCGCCGTCGATCGCCCTGGACCGGGTCGAGGATGTCGCCGGCGGGATCGCGTTCCCGCATGCCGAACAGGCCGTCAGGATCACCCGCACCCGCATCACCGCCGGCCGGACCAGCCGCGAAACCGCGTACCTGACCGTGTCCCTGCCCACCGCCGACGCACAGCCATCCGACCTGCAGCACTGGATCCGCCGCTACTGGCACATCGAGAATCGCCTGCACCACGTGCGGGACGTGACATTCCGCGAAGACCAACACCAAGCCCGAACCGGCACCGGACCCGCCGTCATCGCCACGCTGCGTAACACCGCGATCGGCTACCACCGCACCAGCAACGCAACCAACATCGCCCGCGCCACCCGACGCGCCAACCGCCGCTCACACGACCTCATCGACGCCGTGACCAGCGCCTACCCGACAACGCAATGACCCTGGAGGTCAGTGCCGCCGGCACGCCTGTGTTCGCTCGGGCCCGCGCCGAGGCCGTACCGTGTCCGGTGTGCACGATGGAGTCCACGTCGGTGCGCGGCCGGTCGCTGATACGCCGATCGGTGGCCGGCCGGTGTGGCTGCAACTGCAGGTGCGACGGTTCAATTGCCGTAACGACGGCTGTGTGGTGCGCACGTTCGTCGAGCAGGTGTCGGGCTTGACCGTCCGGCGCCGGCGGCGCAGTCAGCCGCTGCAGGATCTGCTGCACGGCATCGGCCGTGCTCTGGCCGGCAGGGCTGGGATGCGGCTGGCCGCCCACTTGTCGATGGATGCCTCTTGCACCACCCTCCTGCGACTGCTACGAGCCGCGCCGGAGCAGCCACTGGCGCGCTCTCCGCGGGTCCTCGGCGTGGACGACTTCGCCCTGCGCAGAGGACTGGTCTACGCCACGATTCTGCTCGACATGCAAACCCACCGGCCCGTCGACGTCCTGCCTGACCGAGAGGCCGGCACGCTCGCCGACTGGTTACGGGCCCATCCGGGCGCTGAAATCATCTGCCGGGACCGCGGCGGCGCCTACTCTGACGGCGCTCGCGCCGGCGCGCCGGACGCCATCCAGGTCGCTGACCGCTGGCGCATCTGGCACAACTGTCAACGGCGGACTAGAACTGGTTCTGGTTCTGGCCCCCTTTAGTCCGCGTCTCATTTGGGGCTGACAACGGCTCAAGGATGATGTTCAATCGGCATCCCGCGCTCGGCGAACTTCGCGAGTACCTCGGCTCCAGGCGAATGGACCCGTCCGACGAAACGGTGTGGTTGCCGAAGTGGGGACGCGCCTCGTGAGGCCGTCGCACACGTCCCCGGCCCCCGTTTGACGGCTGCGGCTACCTTCGGCGCGGTGAAACGGTTGTTCTCCCTCGTGCACGTCCGCACGCCGATCCTCGGCGTCCTCGGTGGCTGCCTGGCGATCGCTGTGGCGATCGGCGCGCAGCTCGTCGCCTGGGACAGCGATCCCGCGACGATCTGGGGCGCGGCGGTCGGTGTTCCGCTCGCCGCGCTGGCCGTCGTGCTGCCGGTCGTCGTATGGGCGTCGCAGCCCCGCCTGCACCTCGACGACCTCGACCGCATGCTGGCCGGCCAGGCATGGGCGCACTGGCGCTACGACGAGGCGGACTGGCGGGCCGCGAACGAGGCCGAGGCGCGCCGGGACCGCCGCAGCGCGCACGGCGCGGCATGGATGGCGCTCGTCGTCGGCCTCGTGATACTCGGCGCCGGTCTGCTGGGCGTTCCGGGGCTGGTCTCCGTCGGCGCGATGATCACCGGTCTCTACCTCGTGCTCATAGCCGTCGTCGCGGTGGCCGGCACCGGACCGGCCGCCCGCCGCGCCACGACGGGCGAGATCTTCGTCAGCCCGCTCGGCGTGTATCGGCGCCCGGGTGGCTACGTGATGCTGTTCGCGGTCGGGGTGGGGCTCGTGGCGGTCGAACTGGTCGAGGGGGACGTGCTCGTGATCCGGTTCATCGTGCAGGTGGTGAACCGGTTCGGGACGCGTCGTCTGGAAACGGCCGCCGAGGTCGCCGTGCCGCGTGGGCACGAGGCCGAGGCGAGGGCCCTCGTCGAGCGGTTCCGCACCGAGGTCCTCGCGGAGACCCGCTAGGCCGTTTCGCGCGCCTCGGTCGGAAGAATCCGGACAAGGAGGCTGGCGGGTATAAATCCGATAAGACCATGTCTCATTTGGGGTGTTTCGTGAGTTTGCGGTAGCAGATGAGGGTGCAGGCGATGGTGGTGAACGCGGCGAAGTGTTCGGCGTGGCGGTCGTAGCGGCGGACAAGGCGCCGGTAGCGCATGAGCCAGGACATGGTGCGTTCGATGACCCAGCGGTGTCGGCCGAGACGTTGGGAGGACTCGACCTTCTTGCGGGCGATCCGCACGGTGATGCCACGCCGGCGGACCTCGGCCCGCAGCGCTTTGTGGTCGTAGGCCTTGTCGGCGTGCAGCTTGTCCGGTCGGCGCCGCGGGCGGCCGACCCGGCCAGCGACCGGCGGCATGCCGTCCAGCAATGGCAGCAGCACCGCCGCGTCCGGGGTGTTCGCCGCGGAGATGGCGGTGGTGAGCGGCAGACCGCCACGCTCGGCCATGACATGGATCTTGCTGCCGGGTTTGCCACGGTCGACCGGGCTCGGCCCGGTCAGATCGCCCCCTTTTCAGCCCGGACCTGGATCGAGTCAATCACCGCCCGGGACCAGTCCAGGTCGCCATGGGCCTGGAGTTGTTGCAGCACCGCCAAGTGCAACGCCGGCCACAACCCGGCCTTCGTCCACTCGGTGAAGCGGCGGTGCGCGGTGGCGCGGGTGACGCCGAACATCGCCTCGGGCAGCTTCCACCACGAGCACCCAGCCTGGGTCAGATAGCAGATCGCGGCCAGCACCGCCCGGTCGTCCACCCGCCGCCGGCCCCCACCCTGCGGCCGCACCGGCGCAGGCGGGATCAACGGGGCTGAGATCTCCCACAGAGCATCAGGACACCAACGCTCCACATCGGACACGCCGAAGATTGAACATCATGCTTGAGCCGTTGTCAGCCCCAAATGAGACGCGGTCTTAGTTGATCGACGCAGACCGCTGTGCGGGCGCTGGTGTCCACTGTGTACGGTCCTGCCGGTGCACTAGCGGATCGCTCATCGTGTTGTTGCCGCATCTCGCACGGCTGGTGGTGGAGCGAGCCGAGGCCGTGAGCAGCAAGGTCCGTATCTGGGGTAGGTCGGCGCAGGCATCGGCTCGATGTCCTGGCTGTGGTCACCTGACGCGGCGGGTGCACCGCCGGTACCGGCGGCGAGTCGATGACATCGTGGTCGGCGGGCGGCAGGTCGAACTGGTGCTGCGGATGCGGATCTTCGTCTGCCAGCAGGGCGACTGCACGGTGACGAGATTCGCGGAGCAGATCGACGGTCTGACCCACCGCTACGGCCGGCGGACGTTACCGGCTCGGCACATTCTGCAGACGCTCGGGCTGGCCCTGGCGGGACGGCCGGCCGCCCGGCTCGCCACCAGTCTCGGGCTCCAGGCCGGGCGCAACACCCTGTTGCGGCTGGTCCGCGCGATCCCGGAACGCCAGGCCGGCGCAGTGACCGTGCTCGGCGTCGACGACTTCGCGCTCCGGCGTGGCCACCGCTACGGCACCATCCTGATCGACCTGGACACCCGCACCCCAGTCGACGTGCTGCCAGACCGCGAAACGGACACGCTCACCGCCTGGCTGAAAGCGAATCCGGGCGCGCAAGTGATCTGCCGCGACCGCGCTGGCGCCTACGCCGAAGCGGCCCGCCGCGGCGCTCCGGACGCCATCCAGGTCGCCGACCGGTGGCACCTCTGGCACAACCTCGCCCAACACGTCGAGAAAGCCGTCGCCCGCCATCAACGCTGCCTTACCCCACCTCCGCAGCCTGCAACGCCGCAGCCGACGCTCGACGCGGAACTCGTGGCGGCCCACGCAGCAGCCGCCGAGCGAGAGAGCCGTCTGGCCCGGCGCACCCGCGACCGTTTCGAGCAGGTCCAACGGCTGCGCAACGAAGGTCGCAGCATCAAGGCCATCGTCCGTGAACTCAGCCTGGCCCGCGAAACCGTCCGCCGCTACGCCCGGGCCACCGACATCGAAGACCTCGTCACCACCACCCGAACCGGCGCCCGGGCCAGCATCCTCGACCCCTACCTCGAGCACCTCCACCAACGATGGACCGCTGGCGGCACCGACGCCAAGGCGCTCTTCCACGAGCTCCGCGGCATCGGCTATCTCGGCAGCTACAGCGTGTTGCGCGACTACGTCCGAGCGCTGCGGTCCCTTACCGCAGCCCCGCCTCCAACGCCGCGGCCGCCCAAGGTCCGCCACGTGGTCAACTGGCTGCTACGCCACCCGCAACGCATGGAACCCGACGACCAGGCCAGCATCGCCGCCGTCCGCGCCCGCTGCCCCCACCTGGACCGCCTCGCCGCACACGTCACCGCCGTTGCCGTCATCCTCACCCAGCGCCGCGGCCACGAACTCGACGCCTGGATCAGCGCCGTCACCAAGGACGACCAACCCGACCTGCACTCATTCACCACCGGCCTGCAACGCGACTACGACGCCGTCCGCAACGGCCTCACCCTGTCCCACAACTCCGGCCCCGTCGAAGGCCACGTGAACCGGATCATTCTGTGGAATCAGAATTTGTCGATGGGTGCTGCTGATTCGTTCGGCGCCGGAGTCGGTGGCAGCACGGTCAGGGGCAGTTGCCTGCCGGGCTCGGCGCGTAGTTGGTTCGGCGTCGGGCCGGCCGGGGTGGCGACGTCGGCAAGGCGTTGCAGGAGGCGGTCGATGGCGGCTTGATCGTTGTCGACCGCGGCGCGTTCGTCGTCGGTGAGCGGGACGCCGATCAGCATGCGCTGCAGGCCTGTCTTCGCCTCGAGTAGCTGAGCGGAGCTGGAGGTCTTCGGGGCGTAGAAGTCGCAGCGGGCGCAGGCCATCCGGTGCTGGCACTGCTCGAAGAACGTGTAGCTGCAGTAGCCGTGGCCGAGGTCGTAGTGCTGCCAGGGTTCGCCGTTGGTGGTGGCCCCGGAGGCGACGGCGTCACGGTCGACAAGGACTTCGATGGTGCGCACGTTGCGGGCGAAGTAGCCGGCGTCCTGGTAGGCACGGGTCAAGGTGGTGGGGCTGATCTTCGTGTAGTACTGGGTCGATTGCGGGGACCGGTGGCCGAGCCAGGCTTGCAGCTCGAACAGGGTCATCGGTTCCTTGGCGTTGTAGAGCTGGCTGGCGATGATGGATCGGGCCCGGTGGCTGGTGATCGCGCCGCGAACGTCGGCGGCCGGGACGCCGCCCTTGCCGCAGAGCATCGGGATGACCGTGTTGTTGATGTAGGCGGTGGACACCCGGCTGGCGCGGGCGGCGAACAGCAGGTCGACGCTGTCGCCGGTGCGGCGGTCGGTGAACGGCGGCTGAGCGGGTCGGATGGCCTGCCAGGCTTCGATGGCGTGACCGAGGATCGGGTCGACCGGCTTGGTGAACGCGGTGCCAGTTTTGTGGGTGGGGACGTCGAGCAGGCAAACGGCGTCGCTAGCCAGCACGGTGGTGGAGTCGCCTGTGATTGGGGTGCCGTGGTGTTGCCAGCGGATGCAGCCGACGCGCAGCCGGGCGATCTCGTCGCTGCGCTGGCCGGAGAACAGACAGGTCAGAGTGACCGCGCGGACCAGCTCGAACGGGTAGTAGGGGCCGGACTGCGTGGTCGGCAGGTCGCCGGTGGTCAGGTTGAGCCCGGCCCAGAGCAGCTTCGCCCAGATGTCATCGGCGATCACGCGCGGGTTCGGGCCGAGCAGGGCGGCGATGCTGCGTGGGACGGCCAGTGCGCGTTGCGGGTCGAACCGGCGGGGCAGCCATTCCCATTCCTGGCAGTCCCCGAAGAATCTGCGCATTGCGCTGATCTGCCCGGCCTTGGTCGCTGCGGTCAACGGCTGGCCCAGCCGGTCGGTGAGGCCGGCGGTGCGCTGGACGAAATCGCCGACCCGCATGCGGTCCAGCGCGGCGATCCACGTCGCGCAGGTCTGCCGCGTCCACGCCGCCGGGTCGGCGACCTCGGGATGTTCCGCAGCCAGCCACCGACCGACCTTGAGCAGGTTCGCGCGGACACTGCCGCGGACCCGCCGGGTGAGCGTGGACGTGTCATACCAACGGTCCGCGGCCTGCTGCCAGGCCTCGGCGCCACCACTGGCCCTCGCGTGCTGGCCGGTGCGACCAAGCGGGGCCGCGCAGAACCCGAGCTCGGCGACCGCTCGCTGCACCGCGTGCACGGTGTTGAGCCGGACGCCGTCGAGCAGCCGCTGCTCGCGGACCCGGTCGAACAAGTCGGTGGTCATGTCCTGCAGGTGCGGGCTCCGGTTGGCCAGCATCAGCTGCGCGACGGTCAACGGCAGCAACGGGTCGTCGGCCCGGCCGAGCTGATAGCCCCAGCCGCCCAGCACCCGGCGGAGCTGACCGAGTTCACCATCGACGCGGCCACGGCCGAAGATCCGCCAGCACAGCACCAGCCGTTGGAAGCTGCCGAGCCGGTGAAACCCGGTGAACCCGCCCAGCAGGAACGCGTGCGCCGCCAGATAGGGACGGACCTCGTCACCCACCCAGGCCGGCGCACCGGCCCGGAACTCGGCCACGGTGCGGCCCAGCATGGCCTCCCACTGCTCGGCGGTCCAGTCCCAGTAGCTGCCGGCATCGGGCTGCGCGCAACGCGTCAGCAGCAAGGCGACAACGTCGAGCATGGCGCGGCGCCGGTGCGGCGTCGGCGGGGAGTCCAACCCGGCGTTGACCGCTTCCAACGGCCGCACCAGCCGAGCGATGACCGGCCAGCCCGGCGCGGCCGGATCGCCGGTCTTGAGCCGGCGCAGCGTGGCCAATCCGAGCGTGGTGATCGCGGCGGCTTCCTCGGCCCGCACGACGACCCGCAACCGCGGGCGGGTCACCGGCGGCAGCCACCGGCTCGGTCCCGTCGGCGACGGCTGCAACATCGCCGCGCTCATCAGCTTGTTCCTCCGCTGGCCATGCCGGCGAGCATCTCGACGCGCCAGGCGGGGATGTGCTGCATCCCGGCGGGGAGCTTGTCGGCCAGGTCCCGCCCGGACAGATGAATGTATTGCAGCGTGGAATCGGTATGCCGGTGACCGGCGAACGCGGCGATCGCATGAACCTCCCACCCCATCCGGGCCAGATCCGTCAGACAAAGATGCCGGGTGGTATGCGTCGAGAACCTCGGCAATCCCGCCGCCGACGCGACCCGCCGCACCACCTTCGACCAGGTCCACAACGTCACCGGCTGCGCAGTGTTGCGCCGCGACTCCGACAACAACAGCGGCCCCCGGGCCCGGCTCAACGCCGCCCGGTGCCGCAGATAGTCCGCCAGCAACACCCCGGTCGACGCCGAGTACGGCACCATGCGCTCCAACCGGTTCTTCGTCGTCTCCGCCCGCACCCGCAGCATCCGCCGTCCCGGATCGAGATCGTCGGTCCGCAGCGAACACAACTCCTCCCGCCGCAACGCCGCGTCATACGCCAACGCGAGCATCAACCGATTCCGCGCCGACTCGCCGCGGAACACCGTCAGCAACCCCAGCCACTCGGCCTCGGACGGGATCCATGGCAGCTTCGTCAGCCTCGGCACCAGGCCGCGCTGCTGCCCACCGAACCGGCGCCCAGGGGTATACCGACCCCGACCGACCGGGTTCGACTCGCGCACGCCCTCCTCGATCAGAAAGTCGAAGAACAGCCGCACCGGCACCAGACGCTGCTGCAACGTCGCGTTCGCCAGCCCCGAGCCCGAGTCGATCGACACCACGTTCGCGCCGTGCCGGCTCGGCCGTGATGTCAACACCCGGATGAACACCGCCACGTCCGCCCGCGACGCTCGGACCGGATCAACACCGGCGTCCTCGCACACCTCGAGGAACTCGGCCAAGCCCCGGGCATATGCGTCGATCGTCCGAGCAGCCCGACCCAAGTCCGTCCACACCCGCAGCCACTCAGCCGCACGCTCATGCCGGGCCAGAACCGGCCACTTCTCCTCGAGGATCATCACATCGTCAACCAGGGCGTCAACGCCCGGCAACGCCCTCGACCAGGGGTTCAGCCCACCGCGTGATTCCAAGTAACTTTAAAAATGCTGAAGCGACAGATGTATGGACGCGCTAACTTCGATCTCCTCCGCCGTCGCATCCTCCAACCCAACTGACGCAGCCATCGGCGGACCGACCACCATTCCCGTGCCAGAACCGAATTTCGTGATCGCCGACAAGCGATCCGGGCGCCGAGGGCTGAGGGTCGCGGACGTGTGTCGACTGTACGGCCCTGCGTTTGCTGGTTGGTGTGACCGGGGTGTGAGTGCCCGGGGTGAGATGTGCTGCTGGCGGATCTGTACTGGGGTTGGGCGCGGCATGCTGCCCGCATGGTTTACGGCCTCGGCGCGCCAGCGCCGGGGCCGGTTGCCGTGCGAGGCAGGTTCCCGCGCCCCAACATGCCAGTGCCCCACCACCTGAGCGGAGTCTCCCCGTATGCCGTCGACCACCCCGCACGGAAGCGGGTCGGTGCCGGGTGGGCCAGGCTCGCCGTAGGCGACCGCGTAGCGGCTTGGCCTGGCGCGCTCGGTGCCGGTCTGCTCGGCTGGCCTGGTCGATGGCGTGCGGGAGCGTAGCGACCCCCCGGAGCCAGAGATCCCGCCGGAGGCAAAGAGCGTGACTACCAGCGTAGGGCGAGGCTGCGGGAGCTACGGTCCTGTGCCCGACGAACATCGCGGTAGCTCGAAACTTCAACAGCACCCCGACGCAACGCCGAACCTGACCGTGCGGATTCCGGCTGGTTCCTCGACCCGTTGGAAAGCATTGCGGTCGGCCCAGCGTCGTGGAGCTGGACCGACCGGACTTGCGATGCGGTTTGCGGTTACGGCCCGCTGGACGTGCGTACGGGGAGGACTCGGGTAGTTGCCACCGTCGTCTCACCGATCACGACGTCGATGTGCAGGACTTCGCTATCCGCCGGCGGCGGGTCGAACACGGCGACGTGGAGGTATCGACCCTGCACACCTCCGGTCCCGACGCCGGTGGTTGCACGCCGTTGCAGCGTCACGCCTCGATCGGTCGTCACGACCACCTCGGGTGTCGGGTCGGCTGGGCCGGCGGGCGGCGGGCTGTCAAGGATGATGTGCAGGGCGGTGTCCTGGAGGCCGAGCACCACCGCGACGCCGTTGGTCGGTGGTGGTGCATCCCTGCTCGCGCGCCAGTACGTGTTCAGCGGCATGGGCAAGTATGGCTCATACGCAGGGGAAGTTGTGCGCTGGGCTGAGCCCCGGGTACGGAAGGAACGGGCCGGTCAGGTTGGCGTTGCCCCAGAACTTTGCCTGCCACGTGCCGGTGTTGCCCGCAAAGCACGCCGTCACGCTCCCAACGGAGCCGGTACTCCCGATGGTGGTCACGGAGACGGGGTTGTCAGCGGCCTCGTACGGCCCGGTAGGGGGCTTCACGAAGATCTGCACCTTGAGGCTGAGCTCTATTTCGGCAACGTCGAATACATGGCCTTGCGCCCACTTCTCCGTGGTGTCAACGTCAGGCCAGCCTCTGCTGCGGAGCGAGAACTGATCCGTGATCGCTATGGGATCGAAGCGGATCTTGATTGACTATGCATTTGTTGTTGATGATGGCCCGCCGCTTATCTTTGTGATATCGGGGAACCCGTCGTGGCGAGAGGCTCTCCGAGATGTGGATGAGCCGTCACTATTCGACTTCTCGCAGCCGTGGCCGCCCGGCCCGGAAATGAAATGGGGGACTGTTGAGTAAGCGGCGAACGATGGTGGGCCGTCGTAAGCGTTTGTGTATAGCTGATGACTACGCTGCGCGCTGACGTTCGCTGTCTACGGTTCCCGGGGCGGCGCCAGCCAGCCGGCCTCGATGCGTTCCCGCGGGGCCTGACACCAGGATCAGCTGGACGAGATGACCCTGGAAGCAGGCCAGCGTCTCCCGCCGTCTACACCAAGCGATCACGGCGACCTGCCGCCCCGCTCCGCGCCGCTCGCAAGGCCGCTGGCCTCCCGCCGCGTCTGCGTGCCCGGGTGAACGCATTGCGCGCGATGACCGTCTCGCCCATGGCCGCGGGACCGGTCGTGCCCGCCGAGGTGCTCACGGTGATCGCCCAAGCGTGCCGGGACAAGGAACGGCTGCGATTTCGTGACACCGCGCGCGGCGACCCCGACACCGAGCGGGAGGTCGAACCGCACCGCCTTGTCGCGCTCGGCGGCCGCTGGTACCTGGTCGCTCCGGACGCCGCCGAGCAGGTGTGGCAGAACGTCTACCAGGGCGTGGCCCTGGCGGAGCGGACCGGGTCGGCGGCCCTCGCCGACACCGTGCGCACCGCCTTCGTGGCCGGCGTCGACGCATCGCTGCTCTTCTCCATCGGCACCGCCGTCGCCGGCATCGCCATCGTCCTTGCGTTCCGGCTGACCCCCGCACGCGACCGGCGCTGAAATGCATCGCGGTTTCGTGCGCTACCTCTGCCGTGCATCACCGCCGTTGCTGCGCCTGGTCGATTCCCCACCGAACGAGTTCGGGAAAGTCCTCGGTGCGAAGATCCGGCGCGAAGTCGTACGACAGGAATGGCTCGAGGGCCCGGCCGATGTAGTCACCCACGACATCGGCGAGTTCTGGGTCGCGGGCGGCCCGCAGCAACGCGTCGAGCGCGTGTGGATGCTTCCAGTGCGCGAGGTCGATGAGGCCGATGGCTCGGAACTCCAGATCCTCCGACTCGTCGTGCAGCAATGTCGCGAGACGCTCGGCACGCCAGTCCCATGCCGGTTCATCGCTCACTCGCAGCGACTCCAGGAATACCTCGGGCGGGCGGTACCCGTGCTCCGTGACGTAGTGCAGGATCATCTCGGGAGCGGCGTATACCTCCCCGTCCGGGGCGTAGTAGTGGTACTCGCCGTTCCCCTCGTACCGCGCATGACTCGGACACCACTCGCATTGATGTCGGCCGAGCATCTCGCTGGCCACCCGCTGGGAAGCAGCGCGGAGTCGCTCGAGATCGGCGTTCGTCATCGGAGGTGCGTCCGCGCTCTGCAACCCATGCGTGCGGCCCAGCCAGCCGATGTTCCGCATTCCGAGCGGGAACGTGTAGTACGTGTATGGCGAGAGATCGATGTATTCCATGTGCACTTCCGGTGAGTCGTTGAGCTCGAGGGAAAGGGCCCGGCCAGCGGCGACGATCTCGGCCACGACGGCTCGGGCCTCGCCCGGCCGGTCCTGCCCGAGGAGCAAGAGGCATAGCGGGCGGACGAGGGCCGGGTCGGCGGAGGCCGCCGGCCCGCAGCACGGTGGTCGCCTGTCCTGAGCGAAGGTCGTCAGCACACGGCCGCGGACGCCAGCAGGGCGGCGGTCGGCAATGCCAGCAGTCCGTCGTCGCTGCGGTAGGCGGCGGTGAGCCGCTCGTACTCGTGCCGAATGCGGGTGATCATGCTCGGTGGCTGGTGCTCCATCAGCAGGCCCAGGGCGCCGATGCCGTTGGCGGGTCCGCTCCACCAGTCCTCTGGATCAGCGTGATGCGTCCAGGCGATCGTGCGGCAACGCACATCGGAGAGTCCAGCGCCGGCCAGTAGCGCCGAGAGGCCCGCGGGGTTGCGGGGAAAGTCCTTGTCGGCGTCCAGTCTGGGCATGGCGGCCGGGCGTCGGGCGCCGGAGGCATCGAAGATCTGGCCCCAGAGTTGTTGCAGGGGCGGCTGGGGGTGGGGCCACACCGTCACGGCAACCCGCCCGCCGGGACGCACCACGCGGCAGAGTTCGGCAACCGCGGCCGCAGGGTCGCCGACATGGTTGATCACAAAGTTGGCCACGGCCGCGTCGAAGCACCCGTCGGTGAACGGCAGGTGCGGCAGCATCGCCTGGTGCACTTCGGCATCGGGAACCCGTAGGCGTGCGGTGTCCACCATGCTCGGTTCCGCGTCGACCGCCACGACGGCAGCACCGCGTGCGCGTGCCAGAGCGGCGACGGTGCCGGGGCCGGTACCGGCGTCCAGCATCCGATGGCCGCCCTCGACCCCGGCCGCATCCAGCAGGGCCTCTGCAGGGTAGGCACACAGGGCTGCGAAGCTGCGTTGGTACGCCGCTGCGCGTCCCGTCCACCGTGAGCGTTCGTGCTCGTCGAACAACGTCATTGTCACTCCCTGCCCTCCGCCAGCAAGCTTGATCGACGAGGGTAGTCGTGATGCCCACGCGGCGTGGGGCCGCGGGCGGCGAGCTGTGCACCTACGCGGCGGCGCGGAAGGCGGGGATGCGGCCGCCGGCCAGGATCAGGCCGACCTGGCGGGCGGAGAGGCGGTGGCGGCAGCGGATGGTGCTGCCGCGGGTCGCGTTGCGGACCTCGACGTCGTGGCCGTCGCGCAGGGCGTCGGGCACGCCGGACACCTCCAGGCGGTCGCCGGCGGCGGGGATATCGGAGTCGTCGCCGTACTCCAGCGGCAGCACCCCGAAGTTGACCAGGTTCTGCCAGTGGATGCGGGCGTAGGAGCGGGCCAGCACCAGCCGCAGGCCGAGGAAGCGCGGGGCCAGCACGGCGTGCTCGCGGGAGGAGCCCTGGCCGTAGTTGCGGCCGGCGACGATCGCGTGGGGGTGCTCGGCGCGCTCGACGTAGCCGGCGTCGACGCGGCGGAAGGTGAACTCGGCGAGCTTCTCGATATTGCTGCGGAAGGGCAACGCTGATGCGCCCGCCTGCAGGATCTCGTCGGTCGAGATGTCGTCGCCGACCGTGATGGCGACGGTCGCCGCGAGGTCGGCCGGCATCGGGTCCAGGTCGGGCATGGAGCCGATGCTCGGCGCCTTCTCCAGCTCGGCCGGCTCGTCGGTGGGCGGCTCCAGCATCGCCCGGTTCACCGCCGAGCGCGACGGCAGCGACAGCGTCGGGTAGTCCATGTCCAGGGTGCGCGGGTCGGTGATGCGGCCGGTGAGGGCGGCCGCCGCGGCGGTCTCCGGGGAGCACAGCCAGACCCGGTCGTCGGCGGTGCCGGAGCGGCCGGGGAAGTTGCGCGGCATCGTGCGGAGGCTGTTGTGGCCGATCGCCGGGGCCTGGCCCATGCCGATGCAGCCCAGGCAGCCGGTCTGGTGCAGCCGGGCGCCGGACTGGATGAGGGCCGTCGTCGCGCCCATCGCGGTCAGGTCGGCGAGAATCTGCCGCGAGGACGGGTTGACGTCCAGCGACACCTGCGGGTGGGACTGCCGGCCCTCCAGGATCGCGGCCACGACGGCGAAGTCGCGCAGGCCCGGATTGGCCGACGAGCCAATGACCGCCTGGTGTACGTCGGCCCCGGCGACCTCCTGCACCGGCACCACGTCGCCGGGCGATCCCGGGCGGGCGATCAGCGGTACCAGTGCGGAAAGATCGATCTCGTCGGTCACGTCGTAGCCGGCGCCGTCGTCCGCCACGAGCCGCGTGAAGTCGTCCGCCCGGTCCTCGGCCTCGAGGAACTCGCGGACGCGGTCGTCGGCGGGCAAGACGCTCGTCGTGGCGCCCAGCTCGGCGCCCATGTTGGCGATGACGTGGCGGTCCATGGCGGACAGGCAGGCCAGGCCGGGGCCGTGGTACTCGATGATGCGGTGCACCCCGCCGGCCACCCCGTGGCGGCGCAGCATCTCCAGGATCACGTCCTTGGCGCTCACCCACGGCGGCAGCTCGCCGGTCAGGCGCACACCCCAGATCTCGGGCATGACCAGGTACAGCGGCTCGCCGGCCATGGCCATCGCCACGTCCAGGCCGCCGACGCCGATGGCCAGCATGCCCAGCGAGCCGGCGGCGCAGGTGTGCGAGTCGGAGCCGGCGAGCAGCTTCCCCGGCACGCCGAAGCGCTGCATGTGGGTGGGGTGGGACACGCCGTTGCCGGGCTTGGAGTACCACACGCCGAAACGCCGGCAGGCGGAGCGCAGGAACAGGTGGTCGGCCATGTTGCGCTCGTCGGCCTGCAGCAGGTTGTGGTCGACATACTGCACCGACTCGGTCCGCACCCGGTCGATCCCCAGCGCCTCGAGCTCCAGCATGACCATCGTGCCGGTCGCGTCCTGGGTGAGCGTCTGGTCGACCCGCAGCGCGATCTCCTCGCCGGGCGCCGGGTCGCCGCCTGCCAGGTGGGCGTGGATGAGCTTCTGTGCGAGGTTCATCGCCACGGTTGCCACGCTACCGCCGCCAGGTACTCTGGCCGCCGCCGACGCCCGACGAATGGGGATTCATGCGGAAATCAGCGGTTATCGTGGGTCTGGTGGTTGTCGCCGTGCTCGTGGCCCTTGCGCTGCACAGCCGGCCCGTGTCGAAGGGCTTGGCCACGCCCGCCACGCACAAAGGGCTGCACGTGAAGGGCTCGCAGATCGTCGAGGGAGACGGCAGTCCGTTCGTGATGCGCGGGGTCAGCCACCCGTACGCCTGGTACAAGGCCCAGAACCAGGTGTACGCCGACGTCAAGCGGCTCGGGGCCAACACGCTGCGCGTGGTCCTCGACGGCCAGGTCACGGCGAGCGAGGTGGCGGATATCGTCGCACACTGCAAGGCCAACCGGCTGATCTGCGTGCTGGAGTACCACGACACCACCGGACACGGGGAACAGGCCGGATCCGTCGGCCTGGACGCGGCCGCCGAATTCTGGGCCGGGCTCCGGCCGGTGCTGCAGGGCCAGGAGGACTACGTCGTGGTCAACCTCGGCAACGAGCCGTACGGCAACGCCGGCAACGAGGCGTGGACCGGCGCCACGAAGGCGGCGATCGCCCGGGTGCGCGCCGCCGGACTCGGCAACCTGCTCATGGTCGACGCGCCCGGCTGGGGCCAGGACTGGCAGGGCGTCATGCGCGGCAACGCACCGGCCGTGCTCGCGAGCGACCCGCGGCACAACGTCGCGTTCTCTGTGCACATGTACGGCGTGTACGACACCGCCGCCAAGGTGACCGGCTACTACGACGCCTTCGAACGGGCCGGCCTGCCCCTGGTGGTCGGCGAGTTCGGGTGGAAGCACACCGACGGCGCCGTTGACGCCGACACCATCATGCGCGAGGCCGGTGCCCGCGGGATCGGCTACCTCGGGTGGTCGTGGAGCGGCAACACCGGCGGCGTGGAGTACCTCGACGTGGCCACCGGCTTCGACGCGTCCAGCCTGACGCAGTGGGGCAAGCGGCTGTTCGACGGCCCGGACGGTATCCGGGCCACGGCGCGGGAGGCTGAGGTGTACGCCGCCCAGGCCGGGTAGACACCGCGGCGTGGAGCGATCGGAGGAGCTGCACCGCCGGCTGGCACGGTGGAGACCGACGTACCTGCCCCTGATCCTGTCCTTCGTCGTCGTCGTGGCGGGCGACCTGTGGCTCACCGGGTCGTACTCCGGGCGGCTCGGCTGGCCGCTGACCGTCGTCTGGACGTGGCCGCTCTTCACCACGCTGACCGGCATCGTCGGCATCCGAAGAACCCGCCGGGCCCTGCGCGAGTCGCACGAGCGCTGGTCCGGCCGCGCCCTGGAGCAAAGCGGCGAACAGCTCATCGTCGCGGTGCCCACCGTCGGGCGGCACGACACCTACCCGGCGCTGGAGCGCTCGGTGCGCTCGTACCTGAGCCACCTGCCGGACCGTTTCCCGCGGCTGCGGGTCGACGTCGTCGTCGACGAGGGCTGCGAGGCCGCCGGGCCCATCGCCGACCTCGCCGCGGGCAGCGACAAGGTCCGCGTGGTGACCGTGCCGGACAGCTACCGCACCCCGAACGGCACGCGGTTCAAGGCGCGCGCCACCCACTACCTGGCGGAGCAGCGCAGCCGGGAGGGGGAGGCGCGCGACGACGTGTGGGTGCTGCACATGGACGACGACACCGGGGTCGGCCCGGACACGGCCCAGGCAATGGCCCGGTTCGTGGCGGAGCAGGCGCAGGCCGGGCCCGAGCGCAAGCACCTGGCGCAGGGGATCCTGACGTACCCCCGCGAATATGCGGCGAACCGCCTGACCTGGCTCGCCGACTCGGCCCGCCCGGCGGAGGACGTCGGGCGCTTCTCCGCGTGGACCGGCGGCGGCACGCCACGGGCCGGCGTGCACGGTGAGCTGCTGCTGGTGCGGGCCTCGATCGAGGCGAGCATCGGCTGGGACTTCGGCCCCCGCAGCCTCGTCGAGGACGCCCAGTTCGCGTTGCTGTTCAGCGCCCGCTACGAGGGGCGCAGCGCCTGGTTCGGGGGCCGCTGCTACGGCGCCTCCCCGGCCAGCCTGCGCGACTTCGTCAAGCAGCGGGAGCGCTGGTCGTGGGGGCTGGCCGGGCTGGTCTTCAACCGCTCCCTGCAGCTGCGCAACCGGCTGCTGCTGGGCTACTCGGTCATCTCGTGGGTGATCGGCCCGTTCCAGAACGTGGCCGTGGTCATGCTCCTGGCCTTCCTCGTCGCGGACCGCAACACCTCCCCGGTGACGAACATCGTCATCCCGCTGTGGGCGCTGAACATGGCGTACGTCATCTGGATGTACTGGGAGGGCCTGCGGGTCAACGCCGCGGTCTCCGAGAACGGGCGCCGCCGCTGGTGGGAGCCCTTCGCCGTGATCGCGCTGATCCCGGTCTTCGGCCTGATGGAGGGGCTGTCGGGGCTGCGCGGCTTCGTGAAGTTCGCCCGCCGGGCCGAGAACAAGTTCCAGGTCATCGCGAAGCCGTCATGAGCCGGCTCAGTCGCCGGTGAGCCCGGCCTCGCGGGCCAGGACGATGGCCTGGGCGCGGTCGGCCACCTGCAGCTTGGTGAAGATGTTCGACACGTGGTTGCGCACGGTCTTCTGGCTCACCCCGAGCCGCTCGGCGATCTGCGGGTTGGTCAGGTGCCGGGCGATGTGGGCCAGGATCTGCCGTTCCCGCTGGGTGAGCTCCGGGAACGGGTCGGGGGCGGTGCGGTCCAGGGAGGCGAAGTACCCCATGAGCCGGGTCGCGATGGCCGGCCCGAAGATCGCCTCGCCGTCGGCGACCACCCGGATCGAGCGGATGATCTCCGACCGGCGGGCGCCCTTGAGGATGTAGCCGCGGGCGCCGGCGCGCACGGCGGCGAAGACCGAATCGTCGTCGTCGGCCATGCTCAGCACCAGGACCCGCACGTGCGGCATGTCGGCGGCGATCCGCGCGGCCGCCGCGATGCCGCCCATCCCGGGCATGACCAGGTCGAGCAGGACCACGTCGGGTTGCAGCCGGGGCAGCGCGGCCAGGGCCTCCTCGGCGCTGGCCGCCTCGCCGCACAGCTCGACCTCGGCGCTGGTGGCCAGCAGGGCGCGCAGCCCGGCCCGGAACTGCTCGTGGTCGTCGACGACGAGGACCCGCACCGGCTCGGTCATGCCTGCGCCGCCATCGGCAGGCGGGCGGACACGGTGGTGCCGCCCCGCGTGGACGTGACGGTCAGCTCGCCGCCCAGCTCGGCGGCCCGCTCACGCATCGAGTGCATCCCCACCCCGTCCGTTCCCGGCCGCGTGCCGCGCCCGTCGTCGCTGACTGTCAGCCGGAGCCCATCCTCGCCCAGACCGAGCCGCAGGTGTACCGCACCGGCCCCGGCGTGCCGGCGGGCGTTCGCGAGGGCCTCGATCGCGATCCGGTACGCCGCCACCTCGGTCGCCGCCGGCAGCGGCCCCAGGTCGTCGGGTGCGTCGAGCCGGACCCGCGGCCCGGCGGGCCAGCCGGCCAGGTGCGCCCGCAGCGCGCCGACGAGCCCGAGCGTGTCCAGGGCCGGCGGGCGCAGCCCCTCGACGAGCCGCCGCACGTCGGCGACCGCGGTCTGGGCGTCGGCCACGATCTCCTCCAGCAGCTGCCGCGCCTCCTCGCCGCCCACCTCCTGGGCCGCCTCGGCCCGCATGGTGAGGCCGGCGAGCGTCGGCCCGAGCCCGTCGTGCAGGTCGCGGCGCAGCCGCCGGCGCTCCTCCTCGCGGGCCACGACGAGCTGCTCGCGGGAGCGCTGCAGGGCCGCGGAGTAGCGCACCGCCTGCACGGCGACGCCGATCGGCCCGGCCAGGTCGGCCAGCAGCCGACGGTCGCGCCGCCCCAGGGCCGCCTCCCCGGGCCGCGGGCTGAGCCGCAGCGTGCCGACCGGCTCGCCCCCGGCCACGAGCGGCAGCGTGACCGGCTCGGCCGGCCGGGTGCCGAGCTCGTAGAGCGGGCCGCCGTCGACCTCGACGCCGACGTAGGACAGCCGCAGCGCCTCCCGGACCGTGCCGGTCGCCGTGGCCAGGATCGCCCCCGGGTCGGGCACGGCGGCCAGGCGCTCGCCGAGCCGGGTCAGCACCGTGTACGGGTCGTCGCGCTCGCCGTACACCAGGAGATTGACCCGGCGCTGCACCCACTCCCGCAGCCCGCCGAGGACCAGCGCGGCGGCCACGGCGGCGAGCACCGACGACGCGCCGAGCGCCCCGACGGCCAGCAGGTAGGCGCCGCTCACCGCGGCGGTGAGGACGGCGAAGACCGCGGTACGGCTGATGAGCAGATCGATGTCGAAGAGCCGGTGGCGCAGCACGGCCACCCCGACGCCGGCCGGGATGAGCGCGATGGCGAGCCCGTCGGCCACGTCCCAGGCCGCCCCCTCGTCCGGCCAGACCCGCTCCGGATGGCCGTCGAGCAGCCCGGCGGCCAGCCGCGCCAGCACGACGAGGGCGACGATCCCGCAGGTGTACGCCAGCCAGCGCGCCTGCTGCCGGGGCACCCGGTCGAGCCCCCGGGCGCGCAGCACCACGCCGGCCGCCCCGGCCACGAACACGAGGGCGGCGGCGAGCGTGAACGCCTTCTCGGCCACCGGCGTGACCCCGGCCATCGCGGCCACGCCGAGCGGGTTGGCCGGCGCCGCGGGCCGCACCTGGCCGTTGACCCCCGGCCGCAGCGCCCCGGTGACCGCGGCCACCGCTGCCAGCCCGAGCAGCCCGCGCACCGGCCATCGCCACCACCGGGCCGGCCGCCCGTCCGGGAAGTAGACGGGCAGCAGCGCGAGCCCGAGGTTGGCCGGCACCCACAGCCACGTCTGCGGCCACGCGAGCGCCCGGACCCCGGCCACCGCGGCCTGCCCGCAGCACTCCAGCAACGCGAACGACAGGCCGCTGGTGAGCAGCAGCCAGCCGACCGGGTTCCCGGGCCGCCGGGCGGCGATGAGCGCCCCGGCGACCGCGCACGCCGCGACCGCCGGCAGGTACGCGACCTCGCCCGCGGGCGCGCCGTTGCGCACCGCGAGCCATACGGCCACCCCGGCCAGCACCAGCCCCGCGGCGCCCAGCGGCCACGCCCTCATCGGCTGCACGTTAGACGACCGCCGCCCGTCCGCGCCCGCCGAAGGCGAAGCCCAGCCCGGCGACGAACACCCACAGGGCGCCGGGGAAGAGGGCGGCGTACTGCACCGGGAACGCCTGGGTGGCCAGGACGAGCACCGCGCAGACCCCGCTGACCGCGCCGAGCCACCGGCTCGCCGACCCGTGCCGCAGCCCGCCCACGGCCACCGCGGCGGCCGCGATCCCGGCCCCGGCCCACAGCCACGGCAGCGTGTTGTAGACCTCGACCAGCGCCGCGATCGTGTCGGGGTCCCAGCGCTGCGGCTCGCCGAGGGCCCAGTACAGCTCGGTGGAGATGCCGCCCCCGACGAGCAGCAGCACGGCGACCAGCCCGACGCCGCCCGCCGCCACCGCCGGCACCAGCCCGCCGGCCGGCTCCTGCGCCGCGAGGTGCCGCCGCAGGCCGGCCGCGAAGACGACCAGCAGCGCCGCCACCACGAAGCAGATCACCTGGGTGGCCCAGACGTACCCGCGCTGGCCGCTGATGGCCGCCACCACCAGCGCGTTGTCCTTGATCCCGTCGCCGACCTGCGCGGTGAGGTTGCTGCAGATGAAGAGGCCGATCAGCCCGGTGAGCCCGCCGAGGGCCCCGGCGAACGCCCATGTTCTCGAAGAAGTCATGCCGGCACTGTCCGGCGGGGCCGCCCCGGGCCGCAGGGTCCACCTGTCCTGGCCGCCCGGGAACGTTGTCCCGCCCCGGCGGGAGCCCGCGAGCCGGCGGCTCAGCCCCCGGAGTGGCCCAGGCCGGCGACCAGGTTGATGGTGGTCGCCAGGATGATCGCGCCGAAGAGGTACGACAGCAGGCTGTGCCGCAGCGCGGTCGCCCGGATGGCGCGGGTCTGCAGGTTGGTGTCCGAGACCTGGTACGTCATGCCGAGCGTGAACGCCAGGTAGGCGAAGTCGGCGTACGAGGGGTCCTCGTCCTGGTTGAAGCTGACGCCGCCCGGGGTGCCGGTGTAGTACAGCTCGGCGTAGCGCAGGGTGAACACCGTGTGCAGCAGCAGCCAGGACGCGACCACGTCGGCGATGCCCAGGGCGGCCGAGACGTCCGCGCCCACGCCCTTGGACGCGCCGGCCGCGAGGACGTAGAGGACGCCCGCGAGGCTGGCCAGGCTGGCCAGCACGACGACGAGGTCGGTGACCCGCCGGCCGGGGTCCTCGCGGGTGGCGTGCGCGGCGGTCTCGTGCGCCGACATGCGGCCGATGACCAACCAGGTGTGCCCGGCGTACACCAGGACGGCCACGCTCCAGCCGGCCACCGGCGCGTAGGGCCAGCCGAAGGCGGGGCCGATCGCGAAGGCGGCGATCAGGCCGAGCGCGGCCGCCACCGCGCCCCGCACCGCCGTCGGCCCATGGGGGCTGAGCATGGGTCCCGTCACGCCACTGAGCGTGGCACAGCCTGCGCCGTCCCGCTCGGTTGTGCGGGCGGCCCGCCGGGTCAGGTGCGGAAGCGGCCGACCAGGGCGGTGAGGCGGTTCGAGACCGCGCTGAGCTCGTCGGCGGCGTTGGTGACCTGGCCGATGCCGTTCGCGGTCACCTGGGCGATGTCGACGATGCTGCGCACGCTGCCGGCGATCGACGCGGCGCTGTCGGCGGCCCTGCCGATGTGCTGGCCGATGCTCGCCGTGCTGGCCGACTGCTCCTCGACGGCGCTGGCGATGCTGCTCTGGTAGCTGTTCACGTCGCCGATCACGTCGCCGGTGGCCGAGATCGCCGAGACCGCCTGGGACACGTCCTGCTGGATGGCGGCGATGCGGGCGGTGATGTTCTCCGTCGCCTCGGCGGTCTGCTGGGCCAGGCTGCGCACCTCGTCGGCGACCACGCCGAAGCCCTTGCCGGCCTCCCCGGCGCGGGCCGACTCGATGGTCGCGTTGAGGGCCAGCAGGTTCGTCTGCTTGGCGATCGCGCCGATCATGGCGAGCACGTCGTTGATGGCCGCCGAGGAGGCGCCGAGCCGCTCGACGGTGGCGTTGGCCTCCTCGGCCCGGGCCACGGCGTCGGTGCCGGCGGTGCTGGCCGAGGCGGCGCTCTGCGCGATCTCGTGGATCGAGCTGCCCATCTCCTGGGCGCCGGCGGCGACCGTCTGCACGCTGTGCGAGACGCTCTCGGCCGCCCCCGCGGCGGCCTGCGCCTCGGTGTGGGTGCGCTCGGCGTTGCGGGTCATGTCGGCGCTGATCGCCGACAGTTCATGGGCCGCGGCCGCCGCCGACCCGCCCGCCTCGGCGATGTCGCGCACCAGCCGGGCGATGTTGTCGGCGAACCGGTTGAACCGGCGGGCCAGGTCGCCGACCTCGTCGCGGCGGGACTCGTCCACCCGGCGGGTCAGGTCGCCGTCGCCGTCGGCGATCTCGGCGATGCGGTCGGCGAGCACGTTGATCGGGCGCACGATGCTGCGGGCCAGCCACAGCGAGATGATCAGCAGCAGGACCGCGGCCACCGCCGTGCCGCCGAGCACCACGCCCTTCGTGGTGCCGGCCAGCGTGTTCGACGTGGCCGTCATGTCGGCGATGTGCCGCTGCTGCGCGTCGAGCAGCTGCCCGGTGACGCGCTGCACGCCGGAGATGAGCCGCTGGGACCGGTCGGCGTCGGCGACCTTGCTGGCCGCGTCGATGCCGCTGCTCTTGCGGGCCTCGGTCATCCGGTCCATGAGGGCGAAGCTCGCGTCGACGAGCGGGTTGAGCTCGCGGATCAGGTCGCGCTGGTGCACGTCGGCGTACACGGTCTTGCCGACCGTGGCCACGCCGTCGATCGTGGCCTGCCTGGCCTTGGCGTACGCGGCCAGGTCGGCGGCGCCGCCGGAGATCACGTACGACTGGGCGCTGTACTGGGCGGACTGCAGGGTGCGCATGAGCGAGTCGAGGTCGCTCATGCGCGCGTGGGCCTGCTCCATCTGCCGGTCGTTGGAGGTCAGCCGGACCGTGTTGCGGTACGCGACCGCGCCGACGGCGACGATGAGCAGCAGGGCCACGCCGAAGCCGGCCAGCAGCCGGCGGCCGACCGTCCACCGGATGTCGCGAAGGGCGCCCATCAGGCGTTCCGGTGGAACTTGGTGATGGAGGAGTCGCGGGCCACCCCGTCGGCGGCGGCCTGCATCGCGGCGGCGAAGTCGGCCGCCCGCTTGGTCCTGCCGGACATGACGTCGGCGATGGCGGCCTCCCACGCCTTCTCCAGCGCCCCGTACCAGTCGCTGAACTTCCAGGTCATGAGGTTGTTCCCGGCGGCCTTCACCACGTTCGCGGCCGAGGCGAGCCCCGACGAGCCCGACACCCCTTCGGCCGAGTCCTTGCGGCTGGCCAGCGAGTTGGTCAGCGCCGAGAACTTCGACGCGCCCGCCTTGGAGAGCATGACGCGCAGGTACTCCAGCCCGCCGGCCTTGTTCTTGGCCATGGTCGGCACGACGAACGCGCCGCTGGCCCCCGCCCGGGCCGACCCGTAGGGCATGGCGTCCTTCGCCCCGGCGCTCCACACCGGCACGATGGTCAGCTTGGCCGACTGCGGCAGCGTGGCCTTCATCTCGTTCTCCAGCCAGGTGCCGCACGGGATCATCGCGCACTTGCCGTCGATGAGCGCCTGCTGCGACACCGTGTGCGACATCGTCTCGCTGCCGGGCATGACGAACCCGCGGCCGACGAGGTCGATGACCATGCCGGCGGCGTCGAGCACCGCCTGGTGCCGCCAGGCCCCGGGCTCCAGGTTGTCGATGGCCATCGCCACGGAGGAGCCGCCGATCTTGTGGATCCAGTCGGCCAAGGCCCAGCCCATGTAGTACGGGTACTTGCCCGCGTGTGCGAAGGGCGCGATCCCGGCCGCCTTGATCTTCGGGGCCAGGGCCAGGAACTGGTCCCACGTCTGCGGCGGCTCCCAGCCGTTGCTCTGCCAGCGGGCCGCGTCGTAGAAGAGGCCGAAGACGGTGTACATGTAGTTGAGCGCGTACACCTTGCCGTTGAACGTCCCGGACTCGACCGTGCCGGGCAGCAGCGTGTCGCGGACCTTCACGTTCCTGTCGTCGTAGCTGGGGCTGTCCAGCAGCTCGGTCAGGTCGAGCATGGCGCCGTCGTTGACCAGCTCGCCGATGGTGAACTGGTCGGCCCCGTCGTTGTTGAGCACGTCCGGCGGCTCGCCGGAGTCGAACCGCGGCTTCATGTCGGTGGCGATGGTCTTCGTCGCCTCGTGCACGACCTTGGCCTTCGGGTACTCCTTGCGGTACATCGCCTCGTGGGCCTTGGCGTAGTCGTCGCCGAAGCCGCCCGGGAAGATCACGACCTCCAGGGACCGGTCGGCCGTGATCCCGAACGGGTCGACCGCCGCCTCCGCCGTGTTCGCGCTGTCGCACGCCGCCGCGGCGCCCAGCAACGGCACCCCGGCCGCGCCCGCGAGCAGTGTCCGGCGCGAGACCGCGCCTCTTGCCTCAACCGTCAAGGGAACCTCCTCAACCCAGCAGGCAACTCGGCGGTTGAACGCACCACTTAAGGCAAACACTGCGGGTCCTCAGCTGCCTGATCCTCGACAGCAGCATTGATCTGTCCCGCGGTACCTCTGCAAAATGCGCTGCGTGGAAATGGGCGAGGCGGCGCCGGGGCGCCGGCGGTGGTGGAGCGACTGGTCCGGCTGTGATGTCAGCGGCTGTGATGTCAGCGGGTGTGACGGCTGCGACGGCTGTGACGTGCCCGGCTGCGACTGCAACTTCCTGATGTTCACCTCGCTGCTCTCGGCGATGGCGGTCGCGGCGCCGACCCGGCCGCCGCGGCGCTCGGCCAGCGGGCCCGGGCGGGCCGGGATGGCGGCCATCCGCGGCTACCAGCGCTTCCTCTCGCCGCACCTGCCGACGCGGTGCCGGCAGGTGCCCTCGTGCAGCAACTACGGCCTCGAGGCGGTGCGCCGCTACGGGCTGGTGACCGGTTCGCGGCTGACGGCGGCGCGGATCCGCCGCTGCAACCCGTCAACGCCGCGGGGGACGCACGACCCCGTGCCCTAGCCGTTTGGGCATTACGGTGCGCAATCTTGCGGATACTGAGGGTGATGTAGCTCTCGTTCGCATGATTGGAGGTCGCGCCATGCGCGCCGCGCTCAAGGTCGGGACCCTGGCCACCGCACTCCTCGTCACCGTGCCCCCAATGGCGGCCCACGCCGCGCCAACCCCCGCCTCCGCGCAGGACCGCGCGTTCGTCGAGGACGCCGGGCGCGCCGGGGCGTACGAGATCGCGGGCGGCCGGCTCGCGGCGACCCGGGCCGCCGATCCGCGGCTGCGGGCGTTCGGGATCCGCATGGTGACCGATCACACGCAGGGCGCGGCGGCGCTCGCCGACCTGGCCGCCGCGCTCGGGCTCGACGTCCCGTCGCGGCCGGACGCCACGCAGCGGACGATCCTCGACGTGTGGGGGTCGGTGCGGGGGCCCGCGTTCGACTGCTCCTACGCGCCGGCCGCCTACGCCGATCACGTCGCGGCGATCGGGGCGTTCGAGCGGGAGGCGGCCGACGGGCGCAACCCCGCGCTGCGGCAGTTCGCCTCGGACACGCTGCCGACGTTGCGCGAGCACCGGGCGGACGCGGCCCGGAACCTGCGCGGGCTGGACTGCGCCACGCCGATGCCGCTGCCGATTCCCATCCCGACTTCCCGGCCGACGCCTCGGCCCACCGTGACCCCGACGGCCCGGCCTACCGTGAGCCCTACCGCTCGGCCTACGGTCCGGCCTACGTTGTTGCCGACCGCGCTGCCGACCACGTTGCCGACCTTCTGGCCTCTCCCGCGGCCTTCCGGGTCCTGAGGGCCCGGGCCTGATAGGACTTTCGGCCCTGCTGTCTCATTCGGCTCGGCAACAGAATCGCTGACATGAGCGCCCTCGATCTCGCGCGGTGGCAGTTCGCGATCACCACCGTGTACCACTTCATCTTCGTGCCCATCACCATCGGCATGTCCGCGTTGGTCGCCGGTTTGCAGACCGCGTGGGTGCGCACGGGGAAGGAGAAGTACCTCAGGGCGACGAAGTTCTGGGGCAAGCTGTTCCTGATCAACTTCGCCATGGGCGTCGTCACCGGCATCGTGCAGGAGTTCCAGTTCGGCATGAACTGGAGCGCGTACTCGCGCTTCGTCGGCGACATCTTCGGCGCCCCGCTCGCGATCGAGGGCCTGCTCGCCTTCTTCCTGGAGTCGACCTTCCTCGGCCTGTGGATCTTCGGCTGGGACCGCCTGCCCAAGCGGGTGCACCTGGCCACGATCTGGCTGGCCGCGATCGGCACACAGCTGTCGGCGTACTTCATCCTGGCCGCGAACTCCTGGATGCAGCACCCCGTCGGCTACACCGTCGACGCCGAGCGCGGCCGCGCCGAGCTCACCGACATCTGGGCCGTGCTCACCAACAGCACCGCGCTGGTCACCTTCCCGCACACGATCACCGCCTGCTTCCTCACCGCCGGCGCCGTGCTGCTCGCGATCAGCTCCTGGCACCTGCGCCGCGGCAACCAGACCGACGTGTTCCGCCCCGGCCTGCGCCTGGGCGCCTGGGTGGTGCTCGTGGCCGGCGTCGGGGTGCTCATCACCGGCGACCTGCAGGCGCGCATCATGACCGAGCAGCAGCCGATGAAGATGGCCGCCGCCGAGGCGCTCTACAACACCAGCAAGCCCGCGTCGTTCTCGGTGTTCACCATCGGCTCGCTGGACGGCCGCGAGGAGGTCGCCAGCGTGCGCATCCCGTCGCTGCTGTCGTTCATGGCCACGGCCGACCCGCAGGGCGAGGTCGAGGGCATCAACGACATCCAGAAGCAGTACGAGCAGCGGTACGGCGACGGCGACTACGTGCCGTACGTGCCGATCACCTACTGGTCGTTCCGCCTGATGATCGGCTTCGGCGCGCTCGCCATGGCCGTGGCCGCGATGGCCCTGTGGTTCACGCGCAAGGGCCGCGCGCCCCGCAACCGCTGGCTCTGGCTGGCCGCCCTGTCCACCGTCGCGATGCCGCTGCTGGCCAACTCCTTCGGCTGGATCTTCACCGAGGTCGGCCGCCAGCCCTGGACCGTCTTCGGCCTGTTCAAGACCTCCCAGAGCGTGTCGCCGTCGGTCTCCGCGGCGACGGTGGCGACCTCGCTGATCGTGTTCACGCTGCTGTACGGCGGGCTCGCCGTCATCGAACTGATGCTCATGGTCAAGTACGCCAAGGCCGGCGCCCCCGAAATTGTCGTACCCCCGGACGAAGATGAGGCCGACCGTCCACTGGCATTCGCTTACTGAGGAGGGATTTCGTCATGGCACTCACCACCGTCTGGTTCGCGCTCATCGCCGTGCTCTGGTGCGGCTACTTCCTCCTCGAGGGCTTCGACTTCGGCGTCGGCCTCCTGCTGCCCGTCCTCGGCCGGGACGAGCGCGAGCGCCGCCTGCTCATCAACACCATCGGGCCCGTCTGGGACGGCAACGAGGTGTGGCTGCTCGTCGCTGGCGGCGCCACGTTCGCGGCCTTCCCGGAGTGGTACGCCACACTCTTCTCCGGCTTCTACCTCCCGCTGCTGCTCATCCTCGTGGCGCTGATCCTGCGGGGGCTGGCGTTCGAATACCGCGGCAAGATTGACAGTCCACAGTGGAGGCGCCGGTGGGACGCCGCCATCATCGGCGGCAGCCTGGTCCCGTCGATCCTGTGGGGCGTGGCGTTCGCCAACATCGTGCGCGGGGTACCGCTCAACGCCCAGCACGAGTACACCGGCACCCTCCTCACCCTGCTCAACCCCTACGCCCTGCTCGGCGGCCTGACCACGCTGTCGCTGTTCGCCCTGCACGGCGCGGTGTTCCTGGCCCTGAAGACCGACGGCGAGATCCGGCACCGCGCGGGCGCCCTGGCCTGGCGCCTGACCGCCCCGGCCGTCGCGCTGGCCGCCGCCTTCCTGCTGTGGACCCAGCTGACCCATCACGACGCGTGGGGCTGGGCGCTGTCCGCCGCGGCCGCCGCCGCCCTGCTGGCCGCGGTCCCCGCCGTGCGGGCCCGCCGCGAGGGCTGGGCCTTCGTGGCCACCGGTGCCACTCTGGTTCTGGCCGTGGCGGCACTGTTCGTGACGCTGTTCCCGGACGTCATGCCGACCACGCTCGCCGGGGGCGCGAGCCTGACGGTGACCAACGCGTCGTCCTCGCCGTACACCTTGAAGGTCATGACCTGGGTCGCCGCGTGCTTCACCCCGGTCGTGCTGGGCTACCAGTCCTGGAGCTACTGGGTCTTCCGCCGCCGCCTGCGCGTCGAGCACATCCCGGCGGCACACCAGTGACCCGGCCGTCCGCCCGCCCGGTCCGCCGGGCGGTGCGGCCCGGCCCGCCGGGCGCGGCACCGGCGGTGGGGCGGTGAAGCCGCTGGACCCGAGGCTGTTGCGCCATGCCCGGGCGGCCCGCTCCTACCTGGCGCTGTCGGTCGTGCTCGGCGCCGCCCTGGCCGGTCTGCTGGTCGCGCAGGCGACGCTGCTGGCCGGCGCGATCGCCGACGTGTACCTGCACGGCGCCGACCTGCGGCGCATCGGTCCCGCGCTCGGGGCGCTGGCCGCGGTGACCGCCGCCCGGGCCGCGGTCGCCTGGGCCCAGGAGGCGGCGGCCACCCGCGCCGCGGCCGCGGTCAAGCGCCAGCTGCGCTCCCGACTGCTCGCCCACGTCGCCGCGCTCGGCCCGGCCGCGGCCCCGCCGAGCGGCGAGGTCGCGACGCTGGCCACGCGGGGGCTGGACGCGCTGGACGCGTACTTCGCGCGGTACCTGCCGCAGCTCGTCCTGGCCGCCCTGGTCCCGCTGATCCTGCTGGCCCGCATCGCCCCCGCCGACCTGATCGCGGCCGGCACCATGGCGCTGACGCTGCCGCTCATCCCGGTCTTCATGGCCCTGGTCGGCCTGCAGACCGAGGCCGCCAACCGGCGCCAGTTCCGGCTGCTGAGCCGCCTGTCCCACCACTTCCTGGACGTGATCGCCGGCCTGCCCACGCTGCGCGTCTTCGGCCGTGCCCGCCGCCAGGCCGAGGTGATCGCCCAGATCAGCGCCGACCAGCGCCGCGTCACCATGCGCACGCTGCGCCTGGCCTTCCTGTCCTCGCTTGTCCTGGAGCTGCTGGGCACCCTGTCGGTCGCCCTGGTCGCCGTGGGCATCGGCCTGCGTCTGGTCGACGGCCGCCTGTCCCTGGCCACCGCCCTGCTGGTGCTGATCCTGGCTCCGGAGGTGTACCTCCCGCTGCGCCAGGTCGGCGCCAACTACCACGCCAGCGCGGAGGGCCTGGCCGCCGCCACGGACGTCTTCACCATCCTGGAGACCGAGCCCGCGTCCCCGGCCGCCGGTGCCGTGCCGCCGCCGGTCGGCGAGATCCGCTTCGAGGACCTGGTCGTCCGCCACCCGGGGCGGCCGGCCCTTCCGCCGTTCAGCGCGGTCGTCCGGCCCGGCGAGCTGGTCGCGCTGACCGGCCCGACCGGCTGCGGCAAGTCCAGCGCCCTGTCGGTGCTGATGGGGTTCACCACGCCCGCGTCCGGCCGCGTCACCGTCGACGGCCTCGACCTGTCCACGGTGGACGCCGACGCCTGGCGCCGCCGGGTCGCGTGGCTGCCGCAGCGCCCGTGGCTCTTCAGCGGCACGATCGCCGACAACATCCGCCTCGGCCTGGCCGACGCCGACGACGCCGCGGTCCGCGAGGCGGCCCGCCGGGCCGGCGCGCTGGAGTTCATCGACGACCTGCCCGACGGCCTGGCAACCCGCCTCGGCGACGACGGCGCGGGCCTGTCCGCCGGCCAGCGCCAGCGCATCGGCCTGGCCCGCGTCTTCCTCCGCGACGCGCCGCTGGTCCTGCTCGACGAGCCCACCGCGGGCCTGGACGCCGCCACCGAGGCGGCCGTGATGTCCGCCATCCGCGAGCACGCCGCGTCCCGCACCGTCATCATGGTCGCCCACCGCCCGTCGCTGCTGACCCTGGCCGACCGCGAGATCCCCCTGACCCCTTCGGCGGTGTCCTGATGACCGACCTCCTGCGCGGCCGCCCTTCCCGGCCCGCCCACCCCGCGGTGAACGCTGCGACGGGCGATGCTGCCCGTTCTGGCGCCGCGGCGTCCGGCCTTCCGCACGGGGACGCCCCGATGGCCCGCTACTCTCGCGCGAACAGGCCGGCCGAGGCCGAGCGCGGCGGTGTCGCAGCGGGTGACGGGTCGCGCGGGGACGGTCCGGAGGCTGCTGAGCGGCGCGCGGGGCGCAGGCGGCGGGGTTGGGCGGAGGCGGCGGGGCTGGTGCGGCCGGCGGCGGGGCGGCTCGGCGTCGCGCTCGTGGCCGGGATCGCCGCGGCGGGGGCGGCGGTCGGGCTCATGGCCACGTCGGCGTGGCTGATCTCGCGGGCGGCGCAGCATCCGCCGGTGCTGCACCTCATGGTGGCGATCGTCGCCGTGCGGGCGTTCGGGATCGGGCGGGGCGTGCTGCGGTACGCGGAGCGGCTGGCCGGCCACGACGCCGCGCTGCGGATGCTCGGGGCGCTGCGGGTACGGGTGTTCCGGCGACTGGTGCCGCTGGCGCCGGCCGGGCTGCGCGGGTTCCGGCGCGGGGACGTGGCGGTCCGGCTCGCCGCGGACGTGGACGCCGTGGTGGACCTGGTGGTCCGGGTCTTCCTGCCGATCGCCGTGGCGGCGGTGACCGGGCTGGCGGCGGTGCTGCTGGTCGGCGCCCTCGTGCCGGCCGCCGGGGCCGCGCTCGCCGTGGGACTGGTCGTGGCCGGCGTCGGGGTACCGCTGCTGCAGGCCGCGCTCGCCCGCCGGGCGGACGCTCGGCTGGCGCCGCTGCGGGGAGCACTCGCGGCCGGGGCCACCGACCTGGTGCACGGGCTGCCGGACCTCATCGCGGCGGGAGCGGTGGACGCGGCGCTGGAGGAGCTGGAGCGTACCGACCGGGAGCTGGTCGCGGCGAACCGGCGGTCCGCGGCGCTGACCGGGGTGTCGGCCGCGGTCACCGCGCTCTGCGTCGGGCTGAGCGTGCTGGCCGGGCTGGTCGCGGGCGCGATCGCGGTGCGGGCCGGGTCACTGCCGGGGGAGCTGCTGGCGGTCGTCGTGCTCACGCCGCTGGCGGTGTTCGAGACCGTCGCCGTCGTGCCCGTGGCGGCCCAGGGTCTCGCGGCCGCGCGGGCGGCCCTGGCCCGGCTCGCCGAGCTCACGAACCTCGCCGACCCGACCCCGGACCCGGCGAGCCCGGCCGGCCTGCCGCCCCCGATCGCCGCGGCCCTGCGGCCGGTCGTGGCCCTGCGGCCGGTCCCGGCCCGCGCCGCCGACCCGTCGAAGCCGTCCGGCGAAGCCGCTGGGCCGAAGCGGGACCGGATCGCACAGGACAGCGCAAGCGATGCAGAGGCGTCCCGGGCCGGCGGGGCGGCGCATCTCGGCGGGAATGCTCAGCCCCGGACGGCGGGCACCGACGGGCCGGGGACGGCGTCTGGCGCGGTGCTGCGGCTGGAGAACGTCACGGCCGGGTGGGTCGAAGGCAGGCCCGTGGTGCGGGACCTGTCGTTCGAGGTCGGGGCGGGGCGGCGGGTCGCGCTCGTCGGGCCGAGCGGGGCGGGGAAGACCACCGTCGCGGCGTTGCTGTTGCGGTGGCTGGACCCGGCGGCCGGGCGGGTCACGCTCGGCGGGGTGGACCTGCGCGAGCTGAGCGGGGACGACGTGCGGCGGGTGGTGGGGCTGCTGTCCGACGATGCGTACCTGTTCGACACCACCATCGAGGCGAACCTCCGGGTGGGGCGGGCCGAGGCCACCGAGGAGGAGCTGTTCGCGGCGCTGCGCGCGGCCCGGATCGACGGGTGGGTGCGGTCGTTGCCGGACGGGCTGGGGACGCTCGTCGGGGAGCACGGGGCCGCGGTGTCCGGCGGGCAGCGGCGGCGGCTCGCGCTGGCCCGGGTACTGCTGGCCGGGTTCCCGGTGCTGGTGCTCGACGAGCCCACCGAGCACCTGGACGAGCAGACCGCCGGGGAGCTGCTGGACGATCTGCTCGACGCGACCGTGGGGCGGACCGTGGTGCTGATCACGCACCGTACCGATGTGGCGGACCGGGTCGACGACGTCGTCGTGCTGGAGCAGAGCAGGCCTGCCGCCGCCGCATGACGCCCGCCGCGGGCTGCCGGGGCGTCGGGGACACAGGGGCGAGCGTGGGGGTGTCGGGGACGCCGGAGCGACCGTTGGGGCGCCGGGGACGCCGGGGCGAGCGTCGGGGTGTCGGGGCGAGCGTCGGGGCGTCGGGGACGCCGGAGCGACCGTTGGGGCGCCGGGGCGAGTGTCGGGGTGTCGGGGACGCCCGGGTGTCAGGGGAGGGCGCGGGCCGTCAGGGCGAGGTTCCAGGGGACGATGCGGCCGTCGGCCGGGGCCGGCTGCCACGGGCGCATGGTGGTGTCCAGCTCCTGCAGGGACTCCAGGCGCAGGGCGGGCTGGGACAGGAAGGCGTTGAGGAACGTGGCCAGGGTCAGGTTGCGCGAGCCCACCCGGCTGTGGACGGGAAAGCGGCCCGTCGGGTCGTGGCGCAGGCCCTCGTCTCCGTAGCCGGGGGACAGGCGCAACTCCTGATCCTCCGGCTCGGTCTGGCGGGGCAGGAAGGCGCCCACGAAGGCCGGGTGCAGGCCGAGGTACACCAGGCGCCCGCCCGGGCGGAGAACCCGTACGACCTCGGACACCGCGGCGGGAAAGTCGTCGACGTCCGTGTGGACGAACGTCATGCAGACGGACGGGAAGTGCCCGGCGGGGAACGGGAGCCGGCGCGCGTCGGCGCGGATGACCAGATCCGTGCGGGCGGCGGCGAGGCGCAGCTGGTCGGCGGAGAGGTCCACGCCCACGACGCGGTGGCCGCGGGCGCGGACGGCGGCGAAGTGCAGGCCCGTGCCGCAGCCGACGTCCAGGCAGGCCGGGTCGTCCGGGGCGGGCGGGCCCAGCAGCTCGGCCAGCAGGCCGGCGGAGCCGGTCGGGGCGCCGTAGCGGTGGAACGTCGCGTCGTACCAGTCGGCGTGGCCGTCGTACCTCGCGTGGGACACGGGAACATCGAAGCACGAGTAAGGGCCCGGGTGGCGCTGGGGCGCCACCCGGGCCTCGGGGGAAGGGATTGAGGTCAGATGAGCCAGCGGTTGCGCTGGACGATGGGGAGCTTGGCCCAGCGGCGGCCGAGGCCCCAGGTGTGGCCGGCGTAGGCGGTGGCGAGGGCGATCATGACGGCGGCGTAGATGACGTGGTAGTCGGTGATCGGGTTGGTGGAGGCGGTGGTGGTGGGCGGGAACTCGGCGAGCCACATCATGGTCATCATGAGGGTGCCGGCGGCGGCGGTGATGCGCAGGGCGATGCCGGCGGTGAGGGCGAGGCCGATGCCGAGGAGGCCGGCCATGAAGAGCCAGTTGGCGTACCAGGTGCCGGCGATGGTGTGGAAGAAGTTTTGGAGGGGGCCGGCGTGGACGCTGGCGAGGAAGCCTTTGGTGGGGTTGCCGCCGTGGATCCAGGCTTTGGCGGTGGGGGTGCTGTAGCCGAGGCCGAGGAGTTTGTCGGCGAAGGCCCAGAGGAAGACGAAGCCGGTGGCGTAGCGCAGGACGGCGAGGGTTTTGGCGGCGGTGCGGGTGAGCATGGCGCCGGGGGCTTCGACCGTTTCGAGGTGGTGGGCCGGGGTGCGGTGGATGTGCGCGGTGCTCATGGTCGGCCTCCTGGTGCCGGTTCGTCCTGGTGACGGGTTCAGCTTCGCCCGGGGCAGGCATCGACGCGTGTGCCGAACCTCCCGAACCGCCGGGACCAAGGGCCCGCGGGCATTGGGACGCCGGACACGCCCTCGTCACCGGGCCGCCGCGCGGCGATCACGTCCACGTCGAGCGCAACCTTGGTAACGTCCTGAGCGGGGGTGCCGGGCCGCTCCACTATGGACGTGGAGGTATGGACGTGGCGGCGGAGCGCGTTTCCGGTGAAGCTCAGTGGGGATGAATGCCGGAAGGGTCCCGGGCGGGTCGGGACCACCGGCCCTAGTGCGTGGCGGCGTGGCGGGCGAAGGTGGAAGCAGGATCGACGCAGACACCGAAGAGGGGAGCATGGCCATGACGCAGGCAGCCCGCGCCGGCATCGACCAGGTCGCCGAGGCCTCGATCGCGGCCCTGCGTGCCCCGTCCGTGTTCAACACGCAGCCCTGGCGCTGGCGGCTGGCCGGCGACCGCGGGGAGCTGTGGGCCGACCGCTCGCGCCAGCTGTCCGGGCTCGATCCGGAGGGCCACCTGCTGCTCCTCAGCTGCGGCGCGGCCCTGCACCACGCGACCGTGGCGCTGCGCGCGGCCGGATACGCCGCCGCCGTCGACCGGCTGCCCGACCCCGAGCGGCCCGACCTGGTCGCCTGGCTGCGGACCGGGGAGCGGGTGGAGCGCGACGAGCGGCTGTTCCGGGCGATCTACCAGCGGCGCACCGACCGGCGGCCGTTCGGCGACGAGCGGCCCGGCGCGGCCGTGCTCGACGAGCTGCGGGCCGTCGCCCGGCGGCACGGCGTACAGCTGCGGCTCGTGCGGGACGATCAGGTGCCGGCGTTCGCGGCCGCCGTGGCGCACGCCGGGACGGTCGAGCACGGCGACCCGCGGTTCCGCGACGACCTGCTGGCCTGGACGACCCGCGCGGGGTTCCAGCGCGACGGCGTGTCGGCGCGCACTGTCGTGGCGGCCGGCGGGCGCACGGTCGCGCGGCGGGACTTCGCCCAGGCGTGGCCGGCCGGGCTGGCCGCAGGGGAGGGGACGGACCGGGGGACCGTGTACGCGGTGCTGGCCACCGAGGCCGACGAGCCCCGCGACTGGCTGGCCGCCGGCGAGGCGCTCTCCGACGTCTGGCTGACCCTCACCGCGAGCGGGCTGGCCGCCTCGCCGATCAGCGAGGTGGTGGAGGTGCCGGGGGTGCGCGAGGCGCTGCGCCGGCTGATCGGCGGCGTCGGGCGTCCGGCGATCGCCATGCGCATCGGGATCCCCCTGCCGGGTAGCGAGGCAGTGCCGCCCAGCGCCCGGCGTTCCGGCACCGAGATGGTCGGGCTGGCGTGACAGGAAGCCAGGCTCATGCAGTACCGAATCCAAAGGAAGGAACCCTGAGGTGAACACTCTCGGCGACGAGGAAGTCGCACGGCTCGACGCCTGGTGGCGGGCCAACAACTACCTCACCATCGGCCAGATCTACCTCAAGGACAACCCGCTGCTGCGCCGGCCGCTCACGCCGGAGGACATCAAGCCGAGGCTCCTGGGGCACTGGGGGACGAGTCCGGGCCTGTCGTTCATCTACGCCCACGTGTCGCGCCTCATCGGGCGCACCGGGCAGCAGGCGATCTACCTGGCCGGCCCCGGACACGGTGGCCCGGCGCTGGTCGCGGCCGGCTACCTGGAGGGCACGTACAGCGAGATCTACCCGAAGGTCAGCCTCGACGAGGCCGGCATGCTGCGGCTGTTCCGGCAGTTCTCCAGCCCCGGCGGCATCCCCAGCCACGTCTCCGTCACCACCCCCGGCTCCATCCACGAGGGCGGCGAGCTCGGGTACGTCCTGGTCCACGCGTTCGGCGCGGTGATGGACAACCCGGACCTGCTGGCCGTGGCCGTCGTCGGCGACGGCGAGGCGGAGACCGGCCCGCTCGAGGGCTCGTGGAAGGGCATCTCGTTCCTGAACCCGGCCCGCGACGGCGCGGTCCTGCCGATCCTGCACCTCAACGGGGCCAAGATCGCCGGCCCGACGGTGCTGGGCCGCAAGGACCCGGCCGAGGTGCGCTCGCTGCTGGAGGGGCACGGCTACGAGGTGCTGGAGGTCTCGGGCTCCGACGTGCCCGGCATGCACCACCGCTTCGCGGCCACCCTGGAGGAGGCGCACGGCAAGATCCGCGCGATCAAGGAGGCCGGCTGGACCGGCGCCCGCCCGCGCTGGCCGCTCATCGTCCTGCGCACCCCGAAGGGCTGGACCGGCCCCGAACAGGTCGACGGCATCCAGGTGACCGGCACCTGGCGCTCCCACCAGGTGCCCCTCGCCGGCGTGAAGGAGAACCCGGAGCACCTGGCGCTGCTGGAGCAGTGGCTGCGCTCGTACCGCCCCGAGGAGCTCTTCGACGACAGCGGCACCCCGGTCGAGCTGGTCCGCTCCCTGGCCCCGGCCGGCGAGCTGCGCATGAGCGCCAACCCGCACGCCAACGGCGGCCTGCTCACCCGCGACCTGGTGCTGCCCGACTTCCGCAAGTACGCGATCGACGTCCCGGCCCCGGCGACCGAGCGGGCCGAGTCGACCCGCCGCCTCGGCGAGATGCTGCGCGACGTGTACCGCGACAACCCCGACAGCTTCCGCCTCTTCTGTCCCGACGAGACCAACAGCAACCGCCTCGGCGCCGTGTTCGACGTCTCGGACCGGGCGTTCGCCGAGCGGGTCACCGACGCCGACGTGTCCATCTCCCACGACGGGCGGGTCATGGAGGTGCTCTCGGAGCACAACTGCCACGGCTGGCTGGAGGGCTACAACCTCACCGGCCGGCACGGCATGTTCGCCACGTACGAGGCCTTCGCGATGGTCTCGGCGTCGCAGACCGTGCAGCACGGCAAGTGGCTGCAGGAGGGTGACCGGCTGCCGTGGCGGGCCAAGGTGCCCAGCTTCAACATCCTGCTCACCTCCACCGCCTGGCGCAACGACCACAACGGCTTCTCGCACCAGGGGCCCGGGCTGATCCAGGTCGTGCTCACCCAGCGCGGCGACATCGCCCGGGTGTACCTCCCGCCGGACGCCAACTGCCTGCTGTCGGTGGCCGATCACTGCCTGCGGTCGCGCTCGTACATCAACTGCATCGTCATCGACAAGCAGCCGCAGCTGCAGTACCTCGACATGGACGCCGCCGCCGAGCACTGCGCCCGCGGCGCGGGGATCTGGTCCTGGGCCGGCACCGACGACGGCAGCACCGACCCGGACGTCGTGCTGGCCTGCGCCGGCGACGTGGTGACCATGGAGACCGTGGCGGCCGCGCAGATCCTGCGGGAGCGGCTGCCCAAGTTCCGGGTCCGGGTCGTCAACGTCGTGGACCTCATGACCCTGCCGCGGCGCAAGGACCACCCGCACGGCATGAGCGAGACGATGTTCACCGAGCTGTTCACCGACACCGTGGACGTCGTGTTCGCCTTCCACGGCTACCCGGGCGCCATCCACCAGCTCGTGCACGGCCGGCCGGACGCCGACCGGTTCCGGGTGCGCGGGTTCATCGAGGAGGGCACGACCACCACGCCGTTCGACATGACCGTGCGGAACCGGGTCTCGCGGTACCACCTGGTCATGGATGCCATCAACAACGCCAAGCGGCTCCCGCCCGGCGCCACCGAGCTCAAGGAGTGGTGCGAGCGTAAGCTGGCCGAGCACGCCGAGTACGTCGTCGAGCACCTCGAGGACATGCCGGACGTGCGGGACTGGAGTCTGTGATGACGACCGGCACGACCGATCGGCTGGCCGCGGCGGCGGATGCCGCCCGGCTGGCCCCCTCGGTGCACAACACCCAGCCGTGGCGCTGGGTGGTGCGCGAGGACCAGCTGGAGCTCTACGCGGAGCCCGGCCGGCAGCTGCGCGAGCAGGATCCGGACGGCCGCCTGCTGACCCTGAGCTGCGGCGCAGCGCTGCACCACGCCCTGGTGGCGCTGACCGCCGAGGGCTTCGCCGCGCGGGTGGAACGTCCCGCCGCGACGCCCCTCGCGGTCGTGCACGCCGAGCCCCACGGCCCGGCCGACCCCGCGGCGATGCGGCGCCTGCAGCTGCTGCGCGTGCGGCACACGGACCGCCGGGTGGCCTCCGAGGAGCCGATTTCCGCGGAGGTACTGCATGAGCTCACCGAAGCCGCCCGGCGCGCCGGGGCGCGGCTGGCCGTGCTGAACCGCGACCAGGTCCTCCAGCTGGCGGTGATGATCGAGCACTCCGGGGAGGCCCAGCAGCACGACGAGCGGATGCGCGCCGAGACCGCCGAGTGGGTGGGCGGCGAGCGGTCCGAGGGCACCGGCCTGCCCGACACCGTCATCCCGGCCGAGCTGCCCCTCACCACGGTCGCCGAGCGCGACTTCGGGGTCAGCACCGGCAAGCTGGACGCCGGGACCGGGCACGACACGGCGGCGCAGTACGCGATCCTGCACGGCGACGGCGACGACCCCGCGGACTGGCTGCGGGCCGGCGAGGCGCTGTCGGAGCTGTGGCTGGCCGCCACCGAGCACGGCGCCGCGGTACTGCCGCTGAGCAGCCCCGTGGAGATGGGCTTCACGCGGCAGGCGCTGCGGCGGATGCTCGGCGAGACCGGCTACCCGTTCCTGGTCCTGCGCCTGGGCACGGCGGACCCGGACCACGCCGGTCCACCGCACACCCCGCGTCTGTCGGCCGAGCAGGTCATCGAGATCGTTTAGATAGGGATCTGCCAGCGGACCTGCGTGCCGCCCGCGTCCGCCGGCCCGACGGTGCACTCACCGCCGAGGTCGGTGGCGCGGGCGCTCATGTTCGGCAGGCCGTTGCCGCCCTTGGCCGGGTCGCCGAGGCCCCGCCCGTCGTCCTCGACGGTGAGGCCGAGGCGCCCGCCGCCGACGGCGATGGTCACCTTGGCCGATCCGGCCTGGGCGTGCTTGGCCACGTTGCTCAGCGACTCCCGCAGCACCGCCAGCAGCGCCGTGCGGCAGTGGTCCGGCACCGCGGTGTCGATCGGCCCGTCGAGGTGCAGCGTGGGCCGGAAGCCCAGCGACTCGCCGGCCTCGTCGAGCAGGTCCCGGATCTCCTTGCGCAGGCTGTGCTGGGAGGCCCCGCGCAGCTCGAAGATCGCCCCGCGGATGTCGCGGATCGTCGTGTCGAGGTCCTCGGTGACCCGGCCGATGCGCTCGCGCACGTCGTCCTGCGTGGTGCGGTACGCGGCCCCCTGCAGCTGCATGCCGGCCGCGAACAGCCGCTGGATGACCACGTCGTGCAGGTCGCGGGCGATGCGCTCGCGGTCGCCGACCACGGCCAGCATCTCCCGCTCGTCCTGGGCCCGGGCCCGCTCCAGGGCCAGCGCCGCCTGCCCGGCGAACGACTCGACCATCGCGAGCTCGTCGCCCTCGGTGATCGGCGTGCCGTTTCGCCCGAACGCGACGACCAGCGCGCCCAGCGCCACCCCGCCCACGGCCAGCGGCACGAGCAGCGCGGTGCCGGTCGGCAGCAGGATCGGCCAGTTCGCCGCCGAGCCGAGGTCCGCGCTCACGGCCAGCCGCCGATGCTGCAGCACCTCGGCGAACTCGCTGCCGGCGACCGGGATCGACCAGCCGGTCGAGCCCTCCGGGCCGCCGGCGGCGACCTCGACGGTGAGCCGCTCGCCGTACTCGTCGGCCAGCAGCACCATGGCCAGCTGGGCCCCCGCCACCTCGCGGGCCCGGGTGGCGACCAGCGCCAGGGCCTCGGTGCGGCGCACCTCCCCGAGCAGCACCGCGGTGATCTCGGCCGCCGCCAGCAGCCAGCGCTGGCGCCGCTCGGCCTGCGCGTAGAGGCGGGCGTTGTCGATCGCCGCGCCGGCCGCCACCGACAGGGCCGACATCAGGTCCTCGTCGTCCTGCGTGAACGACTCCCCGCCGCGCTTCTCGGCGAGGTACAGATTCCCGAACACATGGTCCCGGATGCGCACCGGCACGCCGAGGAAGCTGTGCATGGGCGGGTGGTTGGGCGGGAACCCGTAGGCGCGCGGGTGCTTGGTGATGTCGTCGAGCCGGATCGCGCGGGGCTCGTCGATGAGCAGCCCGAGCACACCGTGCCCGCGGGGCAGGTCCCCGATCGCCGCCCGCTCCTCGTCGCTGACCCCGTGGTTGATGAACTCGACGAGCATCCGGTCCGCGCCGATGACGCCGAGCGCGCCGTACCGCGCGTCGGCCAGCCGGCACGCGGCCTGCACGATGCGCTGCAGCGTGCTGTGCAGGTCGAGGTCGGACCCGACGGCCACGACGGCGTCGAGCAGGGCGCTGAGCCGCTCTCGGCTCGTCATGACCTCGCCGACGCGGGCGAGGAGCTCCTGCAGCAGGGCGTCGAGGTCGACGCGCGAGAGTTCGGGGAGCGGCAGCGACGTCACGGCTTCTTTTGTATCAAGCGCGAGGCGAGCACCGCCGCCTGCGTCCGCCGCTCCAGCCCAAGCTTGGCCAGCAGGCTGGAGACGTAGTTCTTGACCGTCTTCTCGGCCAGGAACATCCGCTCGGCGATCTCGCGGTTGGTCAGCCCCTCGGCCACCAGCAGCAGGATCTTGCGCTCCTGCTCGGTGAGGTCCTTGAACTCGTCGGGCTGCTCGGGCCCGCGCCGGATCCGCTCCAGCACCCGCGCCGTGACCGCGGGGTCGAGCAGCGACTGCCCGGCGGCCACCCGCCGCACGGCGTCGACGAGGTCGGTCCCGTGGATCTGCTTGAGCACGTACCCGGCCGCCCCGGCCATGATCGCCGCGAACAGGGCCTCGTCGTCGTCGTACGACGTGAGGATCAGCGCGTTGATCGTCGGGTCGACGGACCGGATCTCCCGGCACACGTCGATCCCGCTGCCGTCGGGCAGCCGCCCGTCGAGGACGGCGACGTCGGGTCGCAGCGCGGGGATGCGGTGTGCGGCCTCGACGGCCGAGCCGGACTCCCCGACGACCTCGATGTCCCCTTCGCGCTCGAGCATCTCGCGGAGACCGAAGCGGACCACCTCGTGGTCGTCGAGCAGAAAGACGCGGATCATAGGTTCCTTCCTACCTGAATTCGTCCACTCTCGCCCGGGTCCAAGGTCCCGTGTTGCAGCCAGGATATTCCCACGCCGGTTCTCTATGTATATAGAGTTATGGCATGACGCGAGCGAGGCGGCCCTCCCCGCAGGCCGCGGCCGTGCTGCGGGCGCTGGCCGCAGCGCCCGACCGGTGGCGCTACGGCTACGACCTGGGGCGCGAGGTCGGGCTGCGGGCCGGCTCGCTGTATCCGATCCTGATCCGGCTCTGCGACCGCGGCCTGCTCGACGCCTCCTGGGAGTCCGGCCCGCCACCGGGGCGGCCGCCGCGGCACCTGTACCGGCTGACGGGCGCGGGCCGCGCGCTCGCCGCCGAGCTGGTAGCGGCCCCGCCGGCTCCGGCCCGGGCGGCGCGTCCTGATCTGCGGGCCGCGTGGTGAGCGCGGGCGGCGCCGACCGGCTGCTGGCCCTGGTGGTGCGGCTGCTGCCGCCGGGGCGCGCCGAGTGGGGCCGGGCCATGCGGGCCGAGGCCACGGCGATCGAACCCGGCCTGCCGCGGTGGGGCTACGTGCTGGGCTGCGTGCGGGTGGTGCTGGTCCAGTCGCCGGTGGGGTTGCTTGCCCTGGCCGCCCGCCGTGCCGGCGCCCGCGGCCCGGCGCTGGGCACCGGGGCGGCCGCCTCGCTCGCCGCAGCCGCCTGGTGGCTCGCGGCGCAGCTGCTGTTCCCGCCGGTGCCGGCCGGCATCGGCGGCGCGGTGGTGGTCGCCGGGCTCGCGATCGGGGCCGTGGTGTACCGCGGCGCCCGCCGCGACGACCGCGCCCAGGACACGCTGCTCGCCGCGCTCGGCGTCGCGACGTGCGGTACCGCTTCGTGCTCGACCTGTCCGATGTGGGCTGACGCGCACCGATCCTCACGGCTACGTCATCATCAACACCGTGACCGGCGAAGCACTGCTCACGATTGACCTCACGGACGATGAGCGGTACGTGCTGTTTCGCGGCCTTGCGGAATGGGGCGGACCGGCCCACTGCACCGACGCCCTGGCTGCCGCCATGGACTTCGGCGACGCCGACGGGTTGCTCGAAGAGGCCCGCCGCCTCAAGCCCCTGGTCCGCGCCGGGCAGCCGCTCAGCCGCCGGGACTGGCGACGCGTGCTCATCGCGACCGAACTCGCGTTCGCCAGCGATGTGTTCGGCTCCGGTTGGGACTGGTCAATAACTTGCGGCCTCTCGGACGAGGAGACCATCAAGATCCTTCGGGCCCTTCAGCGGAAGATCGCACGCTCGGTAAAGATCCATCAGTGATGTTCGAAGCCCGTAAGGTGTGGCGAATGGGGTGGGAGGCGCTCGGGCAGTGGGGTGAGGACGTCGCTCGGATCGAGCCGCTCGCTGGTGGAGTCGCCAACGACGTGTGGAGTGTGCGCGTCAACGGGCACCTCGCGGTCGGTCGTCTCGGCGGCAGGAGCGATGCTGATCTCGCGTGGGAGACCGAGCTTCTCCAATATCTCGATCGTGAAGGTCTGACCGTGCCGGTGCCGATCCCAACCACGGACGGCCGGTTGTTCGCCGGCGGTCTGGTGGTGATGACCTACCTGGAGGGCGGACCGCCCGAGACGCAGGCCGACTGGCGTCGCGTGGCCGACACGCTCCGCGAGCTGCATCGGTTGACGCGGGGCTGGCCGCAGCGCCCAGGCTGGCGGTCGTCGACCGACCTCCTGCACGCCGAGACCGGGACGAAGATCGACCTCGGTGCGATGCCTGTTGAGGGCGTTGCTCGCTGCCGGGCAGCGTGGGCGCGGCTCGCCGGACGTCAGACCTGTGTCGTGCACGGCGACCCTAACCCTGGCAATGTCCGCATGACGGCGGGTCACGTCGGGCTGATCGACTGGGACGAGGCGCACGTCGACGTCCCCGACCTGGATCTCGTGCTGCCCGGCAACGCCGCCGGGCTCGACGACGGTGTGTACGACATCGCCGCGCAAGCGTCGGCCGCTTGGGAGGCCGCGGTCTGCTGGGACGACGAGTACGCAGTCAAGCGGCTCGCCGAAGTTCGAGCGGTCTGATGGTCGAGCACTGCGGCTCGCCCTGAGCCCACGCTCCGCACCCCGGTGAACCGCACCGCGTTGGCTCGCCCATCCGGCTCCCTGCCGTCGGTGCGCCGCCACCGTCAGTGCGGCAGGTGACCAGCCGGAGCCGGGCCTGCAGACTGCGCCGCGGCCGGACCCGGACTTCGGCGGGCCTGCGGACCGCGCCTCGGCCGGACCTGGACCCCAGCCCCCGGCAGGCCCGCCGAGGTTCGGACTGGGCCTGCTGGCTGGTCGATCGGCAAATACGTAGCGAGTTGGTGCGCGTGTGGGGACACTGCCTCGATGACCGGTTCTGCACTGCCTCAACTGCTTCGACCTCGTGCCCTGAGGCCCGGTGATCTCGTCGCTATCGCAGCGCTTTCCGGGCCACTCCCTGCCGCTTACGAGCCCAATGTCGAGCAGGCGGTGGTGGTGCTCGAGCGGATGGGATTCCGCGTGCGTCGGGCACCGCTCCTCGAAGTAGGGCGCCACCATTGGTGGAGCGCGGCTACGCCGGCGGAGATCGCCGCGGAGCTCAACGGTCTGCTGCGTGATGCCGAGGTGCGCGCGATCATCGCGAATGACGGCGGCCAGACGGCGTTCGGCTACCTCGACCTGATCGACATGGAGGCGATCAAGGCCGACCCCAAGCCGATCCTCGGCTACAGCGACATCTCGCTGCTGCATCTGGTGCTCTACGCGCGCACGGGTCTGGTCGGGTTCCATGCTGACATGGCCGTCCCCGGCTTCGGCGGGCACTGGCAGGCCGTGCCGACGACACGCCGAGCGGAATTCGAGAAGCTCTACTCCAGGTTGCTGACCGGCACCGAGGCGATCGGTGCGCTGCCGGCGAGCCCGTCGTGGGAGTGCTGGCGCGCCGGTCGTGCCGAGGGCCGGCTGATCGGCGGGGTGATCAATCGCATCGCGCTGGTGCAGGCTACGCGGTTCGCGGTACCGCTCGAATGGTTCGACGGTGCGGTGCTGTTCTGGGAGGAGATGGGCGGCCAGGCTTCCTACGTGTGGAGCTATCTGCAGGTGCTGCGGCACTGCGGCATTCTCGATCGGATCTCCGGCATGGTCGTGGGCGTTCCGCGCGAGATCGCCGGACTCGAGGCGCCCGACGCGTCCCCGACGCTCGCCGAGATAGTCCTGGACGTCCTCGGCGACCGTGACATCCCGGTCCTGGGTAACGTGGAGTTCGGTCATGCCGGCCCGAATCTGCCGATGCCGGTCGGCATCCGCGTCGGCCTTGATGCGCAGCAGCTGACATTGTCCCTACTCGAACCAGCAGTGCAGCCGCTCGCGACAACACCACTGGCGGCTGGCACCGCGGATGCGTGATGCACACGCCGCCGAACGGCCGGGAGACCGCCGCACTGTGGTGGCAGCGAACCGCCACGACGACGGCCGGGTGCCGCGTCAGGCGGGGGTGATCAGGGCGCAGCCGCCGTCGTAGCGGCGGTAGGCCAGGTTGCCCCGGCCGGTGGCGGGGTCGGTGAAGAAGAGGAACGGCAGCCAGCCCTCGGCCAGGTAGGCGGCGGCCTCCGCCGGGGCGAGCACCGGGGTCGGGCGGGGGTTCACGGTCGGAGTCGGGGTGCCGTTGCGGCCGGCCGGGTGGCGGCTGTACTGCCGGGAGAGCTGCAGGCCGGTCGGCCCCGCCCGGTGTACCAGCGCGTCCTCGCCCGTCTCGGCGTCGGTGAACAGGTGGGCGTCGTAGTCCATGGCGGCCAGGTGGGCGCCGGCCTGGCAGGAGCGCTGGCGGCGCAGGCGGACCGGCTTGTGGCGGGTGAACTCGGCGCGGCCGGGGACCGCGAGGGGGCGCCGCTCCGGGTCGGGCCACGGCCAGGGGTCCCAGGCGGTGGTGAGGCGGCGGATCTGGCGGTCCAGGCGCACCGTGGCGGCGGCCAGCGCGGCCGCGGGGGAGGGGCCGGCCACCTGGATGCGGGCCGGCGCGCCGCAGACCCTGAGGTTGACCTGGATGAGCGTCGGGCCGTCAGGACAGGCGGCGGCGCTCACCCGGACCTCGGGGCCGCCGGCGCCGCCGTGGCGGCCCACCACCGCGGTGATCATCGCCCGGGCCGCCGTCTCCACTGTCTGCGACATGAGGTCACTGTGCTCGTGCCGTACGCCCGCGCAACAGTGCCGAAAGTCCCGGCCTCAGGCGGCCTCGAGGTCCACGGCGAACACGGAGCCGCCGGCCGGCTCGAACACGTCCGCAGTCCGACGTCCCCACGGGGTTCTTCGGCACGCGGGGCGCGGACCGGAGTGGCAACATCGGCTGGATGACCAGACAGACGCGTCATCTGAGTGTGTACATCGACCGCCCCGTCGCCGAGGTCTACGCGTTCGCGTCCGACCCCGCCAACCTGCCCCGCTGGGCGCCCGGGCTGGGCAGCTCGGTGGTGCGGGAGGACGGCGCCTGGTTCGTGGAGACGCCCGAGGGCCGGGTCCGGGTGACGTTCGCGCCGCCGAACGAGTACGGCGTGCTCGACCACGAGGTGCTGACCCCGTCCGGGGACGTCGTGTACGTGCCGCTGCGGGCCATCGCCGACGGCACCGGCTGCGAGGTGGTCTTCTCGCTGCGCCGCCTGCCGGGCATGACCGACGACGAGTTCGACCGCGACACCGGCCTGGTCAGCGGCGACCTGGCCCGGCTCAAGCAGGTCCTCGAGGTCGCCTGAGCCTCACTACGGCCTGGATTCGTAGTCCTCTGACACGGATAGGCTGGTGGCACGAACTGGGGAGTCTTAGCTACTACGACCGATAGTAGTGTTTGGCATGCGGCCGGCACGGCACGCCACCATCCCCGAAAGGAATCCGCACATGAGCGAGTACGGCGACTTCAGCATGGGTCACGAGTCCGGCGGGCTGGAGCAGCTGCACCAGGAGGCCGGCAGCGAGCAGGACTACAACTCGCAGTTCGGCGTCTTCGGCCAGGACCACAGCGCGGCCGAGTCGACCGACTTCGAGACCGGCCGGCACGTCGAGTTCACCGGCGCGGACGGCAGCCACTTCGAGTCGACCGACTACACCAGCTACTCCAACGACTCGACGGAGTCCGACTCGGTGTTCGCCGCCGAGGGCAGCGAGTCCTCGCACTTCGCCGAGTTCTCCGGCCTCGACGCGCTGCGGGCCCAGTTCGACACGAGTTTCGCCGAGGGTACGCAGCTCAGCGGCGGCGACGCCGGGCTGTCGATCGCCTCGGCCTGACCGCGGCGGGCATGGCCGGGCCGGTTTCCGGTCATGCCCGTTCCCGGGCCCTTGCGCGGGCGGATACGCTGACAACATATGCGGACTTTCGCATGAGTCTGCCGGGGCATGGAGCTGACACCTTGGATCACCACCACGAGGACCACGACGACGGCCACAGCCACGACGACGGCCACAGCCACGACGACGGCCACAGCCACGGCGTCGCCGCGGACGCGGACCGGCGCTGGCTGGGCTTGGCGCTCGGCCTGATCGCGGTGTTCATGGCCGCGGAGGTCGTGGTCGGGCTGCTGGCCGGGTCGCTGGCACTGCTGTCCGACGCCGCCCACATGCTCACCGACGCCGGGGCGATCGTCCTGGCGCTGGTCGCGATGCGGCTGGCCGCGCGCCCCCCGCGGGGCGGCTACACCTTCGGGCTCAAGCGGGCCGAGATCCTGTCGGCGCAGGCCAACGGGCTGACGATGCTCCTGCTCGCGGTGTGGCTGGGCGTCGAGGCGGTGCAGCGGCTGGTGCACCCGCCCGCGGTCACCGGCTGGCCGGTGCTCGTGACCGCGTTGGCCGGCATTTTGGTGAACGTGGCCGCCGCGTGGGCGATGTCGCGGGCCAACCGCTCGAGCCTCAACGTGGAGGGCGCCTTCCAGCACGTCCTCAACGACCTGTTCGCGTTCATCGCCACCGCGGTGGCCGGCGTGATCATGGTGACGACCGGGTTCACCCGGGCCGACCCGATCGCCACGCTGGTCGTGGTCGTACTCATGATCAAGGCCGGGCTGGCGCTGGTCCGGGCCTCGGGCCGGATCTTCCTGGAGGCGGCCCCGCCGGGCATCGAGCCGTCCGCGCTGGGCACCCGGCTGGCCGGCCTCCCGGACGTGGTCGAGGTGCACGACCTGCACGTGTGGGAGATCACCTCGGGCGAGCCGGCGCTGTCGGCGCACGTGCTGGTGGCCGAGGGCGGCGACTGCCACGCCGTGCGGCAGGCGATCGAGCAGCTGCTGCGCCGGGAGTACCGCATCACGCACAGCACGCTGCAGGTCGACCACGCCGGCGGCGACCCGGCGGTGCCATCCGGCGGCGAGGCCGGCCTCGACGGGGCCGACCCGCACTGCACCGACCCGCACGGCGCGATGTACCGCCCCGCGGCGACCTGACCCGGGCCGCGCGCCGGGGCGTGCGGTCCGCGCGGGCTTCGCTACGGGGTCAGCGGGTCGTCGATCGCCGCCGGACGACCACCACGAGCACGAGCACGCCGGCGACGAGCAGCAGCGCGACGGTCATGAGCCCGATCGCGGCGAGCGTGCCGGTGGTGTTCCCTTCGGTGGGCGCCGGCTGGGCGATGTCCGGGCCCGCGATGTCGGGCGCGCCGCCCGTGGCGCTCGGCCCGGCCGCCGGGGCGCCGGTGACGCTCTGCGCGGCCGCCGGGCGCAGCGCCAGCACCGGCGCCGGGTGCTCGGGCTCCGGGTTGCCGGCCTCGGGCAGGTCGATCCAGCGCGCGACGCTGCCGTCGCTGTAGGTCTCCAGGGTCTTGAAGGCCAGCGCCCGCGCCGTGGCGGGCAGCCGGGCGACGCGGATCGTGTGCACGGCGTCGGCGCGCGGCCGCAGGGCCGGCCCGGAAACGGTGTAGCCGTCCTCCGCCGCGGTGAACGTCCATCCCGGCGGCGCCGACACCAGCTCCACGTCGGCGACGGCGATGCCGGCCGGCAGCACCACCCGCTCGGCCTCGATGCCGGCCCGCGAGGACTCGCCCTCGCCGGTGAACGTGATCGTCACGTCCCGGGCGCCCGCCTGCGCCTTGTCGGCGGCGACCTTCACGTGCGCGGCGGCGGGTGTGGCGGTGAGCAGGACGGCCGCCGCGCCGGTCGCGATCGCGACCGGGTACGCAACCGCTGGCCGCAGACGGCGTGTCGGCATGGTGACCCTCCTCGTGGCCCAGGGGTGAGCTGCTGGCACCGTACTACTATCGTCCATAGCAGTGCGAGGCGGTGTGGGGAGGAGGCATTCGTGCAGGGCTTCGGCGACCTGGAGGCGGCGCTCATGGAGCTGCTGTGGCGGCGCGGGACCGCCACGACGGTCCGGGAGGCGCTGGCCGAGCTGCGCTGGCACCGGGAACTGGCGTACACGACCGTCATGACCGTGTTCGACAACCTGCACCGCAAGGGCTGGCTGACCCGCGAGTCGGCCGGCCGCGCCTACCGCTACACCCCGGCGATGACCCGCGACCAGTACGTGGCCCAGACCATGCACGACGCCCTCGTCGACAGCGGCGACCGGCTGGAGGCGCTGACGGCCTTCGTCGGCAAGATGACCCTCGACGAGGCGGCGGCGCTGCGGGCCGCGCTGAGCACCTACGAGCGCCGGATCGGCGGCCGGTGAGCCCCCTGCTGCTGCTGTGCTTCGCCGCCGCGACGGCGCCCGCCGCGCCCCGGCTCGCCGCGGCCGGCTGGCCGGTGCGGGCGCCGCGCCTGGCGGTCCTGCTCTGGCTGGCGCTGTCCGGTGCGACCGTCGGCAGTGCGGCCCTGGCGGGACTGGGCCTGGCCCTGTACTGGGACCGCACCCACGAGCTGGTCGGCGGCGCCTGGCACGTGTGCCTCGACGCGCTGCTGGGCAGCGTG
>NZ_BAAARV010000075.1:97669-110227 GCF_039532525.1 Dactylosporangium salmoneum | reverse complement strand
CCGCCGCGGCCGCCGGGCTGCTGGGCGTGGGCCTGCTGGGCGGGCGGCTGGCGAGCAGCGCGGCGCGGATGATCGGCGCCCAGCGGGCCCGCCGCGCCCAGCTGCGGCTGCTGGTGCGGCTGGCCGCCGTGCCCGGCGCGGTGCCGGGGGCGACCGTCGTGCGGCACCACGAGGCCGCCGCCTACCTCATGCCGGGCGGCGCCGACATCATCATCACCTCGGCCGCGGTCGACCGGCTCCACACCGGTGAGCTGTCGGCGGTGCTCGCGCACGAGCGGGCCCACCACGCCGGCCGGCACTACGCCATCACGCACTGGATGCGGCTGCTGACCCAGGCGTTCCCATGGGCGCGCTGCTTCCGGCTCGGCCGCCGTCAGCTGGACCGGCTCGTCGAGCTCTGCGCCGACGAGCACGCCGCCCGGCGCATCTCCCGCATCGATCTCGCCCGCGCCCTGGTCAGCATGGCCCAGCCGGGCTCGGCGCCGCCTGATGGGCTGCTGGCCCTGCATGGCGGCGACAGCATGGAACGGCTGCAGCGGCTGCTCGCGCCGCCACCACCGCTGCCCCGCGCGGCGCGGGCGCTGCTGGCCGCCACCGGCGCGGCCCTGCTCCTCGTGCCGGTCGCGCTGGCCACCCTCGACCGCTACGCCGGCTGGCTGCCGCACCTGCCGCCGCTGTAGCGCCACCGCGCCCGACGCGCGCTGGTTGCCGCACCTCGCCGCCCCGTGGCGCCGCCGCGCCCGACGCGGGCCGGTTGCCGCACCTCGCTGCCCCTGTGGCGTCACCGGGCCCGACGCCGGCCGTTTCCTAGCTCCGGCGGGCGTCGAGCTCGGCGAGGAGGCGCTTCGGGGCCACGGCGCGGTAGGCGTCCTCGCACAGCTCGGCGATCTCGGTCCAGTCGGCGTCGCCGTCGAGGCGGATGCCGATCCAGCCGCGGTGGCCGACGTACGGCGGGCGGAAGATCAGGCCGGGCCGGGCGGCGAGCAGCTCCTCCTGGGCGCCGGGAGCGGCGGCGCACCACAGGTGGGGGAAGTCGTTGTCGTGATGCCCGTCTTCCCAGAGCTGGGCGAAGGTGGACCTCCCGCCCACGAACCAGGCCGGGGCGCCGTGGCTCGGGCGCTCGGTCACGGAGGGGAACGCCAGGCAGACGGCGCGCGTCCGGGCGAGCAGGCCGGCCGGGTCGGCGGGCATGGCGGCTCCCAGGGTCGAGGGCCCGGCCCCAGGTCAGGGCGGCGGCAGGTGGGTGATGTCGAGCACGGTGTGCAGGCCGGTGAGGGCGAAGATGCGGCTGAGGTTGCGGTCCGGGTTACGGACCGTGAACCTCCGGCCGCCGTTGAGGGCCGACTTGTGGGCGCGGATCAGAGCGGCGAGGCCCGAGGAGTCGCTGAAGCCGATGCCCGCCAGATCGGCGGTCACGCCCGGGGCGCCGGCGTCGAAGGCCCGCTGCACGGCGGCGACGAGGCCGTTCGCCGAGTAGTAGTCGAGGGCGCCGATCGCGGTCAGCAGCACTCCGCCGGAGGGGTCGTCGGATGCCGTGATCCTCAGGCCCGCTCGGCTCGGTGGCGATGATTCGGATCGGTTGGCCTCGGCCATGTGCTGTTCCCCGTTGGTCGGCGGTGAGGCGCCAGCGTAACCCGGGCGTACCCGTCCCGCACGGTCGGCGCCGATCCGGGGCCGCCGCCCGGCGCGGCCCGGGCCCGCGGGGGACCGGCAGGGGCTACGATCGGCGCCACGGCCGCGGGGACGGGCCGTGGGACGTGGAGGTTCGGGGCTGTGGAGTTGTCGGTGCGGTCCGAGGCGTCCGCGGCGGTGGTGACCGCGACCGGCGAACTGGACATCGCGACCACGCCGCAGCTGCGGCAGTTCCTGCACGCGGTCCTCGACGAGCACGACACGCCGCTGGTGGTGGATCTGACGGCGGTGCAGTTCATCGACTCGACCGGGCTCGGGGTGCTGGTCAGCGTGTTCAAGCGGCTCGCCGGGCGGGGGCAGGCGCTCACCCTGGTCAGCCCGCACGAGCGGCTGCTGCGCATCTTCCGGCTGACCGCGCTCGACCGGGTGTTCACCATCGTGCCGGCCCTGCCCGAGCCGGCCTGACGAAACCGGGCCGGCCTGACGAAACCCGGCCGGCCAAACAACCCGAGCCGGTCCGACGAAGCCTGAGCCGGCCTGACGAAACCCGGGCCGGTCTGACGAAAGCCGCGCGGGTCTGACGAAAGTGGTCAGCCGGCGGCGACCAGGTGCGGCTCGGCGTCCCCGGTCTTGAAGGTCAGGCCGTTGCCGGGGGCCGTCAGGTCCGGGTGCAGCAGGCCGCCGGCCACGACGGTGGCGACCCCGTCGAAGAAGCGGGACTCGATGCGGGCGTGGTCGTGGAAGTACTCCAGGTGGCGCAGATTCGGCGTGGCCAGGCTCACGTCGACGTGCAGGGCCGGGGCGCAGTGGCCGGAGAGCTCCAGGCCCTCGGCCGCGGCCAGGGCGGCGACCCGCATGAAGTCGGTGATGCCGCCGCAGCGGGTCACGTCGGCCTGCAGGCAGTCGACCGAACCCGCCAGGCGGGCGAAGTAGCGCAGGTCGTAGCCGTACTCGCCGGCGGCGACGTCCGCGGCGACCGACTCCCGGACGCGTCGCAGGCCGTGCACGTCGTCGGAGGAGACGGGCTCCTCGAACCAGCGCACGTCCGGGAACCCGGTGGCCATGCGGATGGCCTGCTTCGCGGTGTAGGCGCCGTTCGCGTCGACGTACAGCTCCCGGTCGGGCCCCAGGACGCGGCGGGCCAGGTCGATGCGGCGATGGTCGGCCTCCTCCGGGCCGCCGCCGATCTTGATCTTGGCTCGGCCGAACCCGGCGTGGGCCTCCAGCCAGGACTCCAGCACGTTGTCGGGCCAGTTGACGAAGCCCCCGCTGGCGTAGGCGGGGACCTCGTCGCGCACGGGGCCGAGCAACGTGGCCAGGCGCACGCCGAGCAGGCGCGCCTTGAGATCCCACAGGGCGGTGTCGACGGCGGAGATCGCGGTCGCGGCGACGCCCGGGCGGCCGGCGTTGCGCACCGCGCGGGCCATGACGGCGTTGGCGGCCGGCACGTCCCAGGCCGAGCGGCCGAGCACGTGCGGGCTCAGCATCTCGCCGATCAGGTGGCCGGCCGCGGCCGGGGCGTAGGTCCAGCCCAGGCCGGTGGCGCCGCCGGCCTGCACGTGTACGACCACGATGGTGGTGGCGTCCCACTCCAGCGTGCCGTCCGCCTCCGGGCCGTCGGTCGGGATCCGGTACGCCGCCCAGCGCACCCCGCCGACCTCAGCCGGCACGGCGAGCACGGACCGCGGCGTTGAGAACCTCGGCCAGGTGGACGGCCGGCCGCCCCGGACCGGCGTCGGCGACCTGCGTGCGGCAGGAGAACCCGTCGGCCAGCACCACGGTGTCCGGGCCGGCGTCGCGGACCGCCGGCAGCAGGCCCTGCTCGGCGCAGGCCAGCGACACCTCCCGGTGCGCCGGGGTCAGGCCGAAGTCGCCGGCCAGTCCGCAGCAGCCGGAGTCCAGCTCCTCGGCCTGCAGCCCGATCGCCTCCATGAGGCGGCGGTCCGCGTCGGCGCCGAGGACGGCGTGCTGGTGACAGTGCCGCTGCACGATCGCCCGGGTGCCCTCGGGCACCTTGGGGGCGAAGTCCGGGGCCCGCTCGGTGAGCAGCTCGGCCAGGGTGACGGTCTGCCGGGTGAGCCGCTCGGCGTCCTGGTCGCGGCCGAAGAGGTCGGGCAGGTCGGAGCGGAACACGGCGGTGCACGACGGCTCGAGGCCGACGAGGGGGAGGCCGGCGCGGATGTACGGCGCGAGCGTGTCGACGGTGTGCCGCAGCACCCGGGTCGCCACCCCGAGCTGGCCGGTGGAGATCCAGGTCAGGCCGCAGCACACGGTGCGCGGCGGCACCAGGACGTCGAAGCCGGCCGCCTCCAGCACCCCCACGGCCGCGGCGGCGATGCGCGGGGCGAACGCGGTGGTGAACGAGTCGGTGAAGAGCAGCACGCGGCCGCGCTCGCCGGTGCCGCCCGGCCGGCGGCGGCGCAGCCAGCGGTCGATGCGGGCCGGGGCGAAGCGGGGCAGGCTGCGCTGCGGGTCGAGGCCGGCGAGGCGTTTGCCGACCGCCGTGGCGGTCAACGCGTTGGCCAGGTCGGGGGCGAGCGCGGCGGCGCGGGCGAGGACGGGCAGCCAGCCCAGCGAGTAGTGCTCCCGCGGGCGCAGCCGGCCGGCGTAGTGGTGGTGCAGGAACTCGGCCTTGTAGGTGGCCATGTCGACCTGGACCGGGCAGTCGCTGTGGCAGCCCTTGCAGGCCAGGCACAGGTCGAGGGAGTCGCGCACCGCCTCGCTGCGCCAGCCGTCGTCGATGACCCCGCCGTTGACCATCTCGAAGAGCAGCCGGGCCCGGCCGCGGGTGGAGTGCTCCTCGGCCCGGGTGACCTGGTAGCTGGGGCACATCACGCCGCCGTCGGGGTGGCTGCGGCGGCAGTCGCCGACGCCGGCGCAACGCAGGGCGGCCCGGGCGAAGCTGCCGTCGTCGGAGGAGAAGCGGAAGCGGGTGGCCGGCTGGGCGGGCGCGTAGTCGGCGCCGAGGCGCAGGTCGGCGTCGAGCGGGTTGGCGTGGACGACCTTGCCCGGGTTCATCCGGCCGGTCGGGTCGAAGATCGCCTTGAACTCCTCGAAGGCGTGGACCAGCTCGTCGCCGTACATGATGCGCAGCAGCTCGCCGCGGGCCTGGCCGTCGCCGTGCTCGGCGGACAGGGAGCCGCGGTGCGCGACGCAGAGCCTCGCGGCGCGCTCGGCGAACGCGCGGTAGGCGGCGATGCCGGGGGCGCTGGTCAGGTCGAAGGGGATGCTGCAGTGCACGCAACCCTGGCCGAAGTGGCCGTAGAGGCTGGTGGCGCCGTACCCGAACTCCTCCAGCAGCTCGCCGAACTCGCGCAGGTAGTCGCCGAGCTGCTCAGGGTCGACGGCGGAGTCCTCGAAGCCGGGCCAGGCGTCGGGGCCGTTCGGGGTGCGGGCCGTGGTGGCCAGGCCGGCCTCGCGCACGGCGGAGAGCCGCTGCCGCATGTCGTCGTCCTCCAGCAGGCAGGCCGCGCCGCCGAACTCGGCGATGAGCGCGTCGGCCCGGCCGCGGGCCTCGTCCTCGGTGTCGCCGGGGAGATCGACCGTGAGCCAGGCGTGGCCGTCGGGCAGCACGTCGAGGATCTCGGTCGGGCGGTGTTCCTCCCGCTCGTACCGCAGGAGCTTCTCGTCCAGCCCCTCCAGCTGGATGGGGGAGTGCCGGGCGACCCGCGGCGCGGCGTCCCCCGCCGCGGCGATGTCCGGGAACCCGAGCAGCACCGTCACCTGGTGCTTGGGCTTCGGCAGCAGCCGCAGCTCGGCGCGCAGCACCACGACGCAGGTGGACTCGGTGCCGACCAGCGCGCGGGCCACGTTGAAGCCGTGCTGCTCGTCGAGGTCGGGGAGGTTGTAGCCGGAGATGCGGCGCGGGATGTCCGGGAACCGGGTGGCGATCTGCTCGCGGTAGCGCTGCCGCAGCTCCCGCAGCGAGCGGTAGATCTCGGCGCGGCGGCCGCCGGCGGCCACGATGCGGTCGAGCTCGGCGTCGTCCGTCGGGCCGACCCACATGCGCTCGCCGTCGTAGGTGAGCACCTCCAGCCGCTCCACGTTGGCGGCCGTGGTGCCGGACCACTGCGCGGTGGCCCCGCACGAGTTGTTGCCGACCATGCCGCCGATCGTGCAGTGCGAGTGGGTCGCCGGCTTCGGGCCGATGATGAGGCCGTCCTTCGCGAAGACGGCGTTGGCGTCGTCCAGCGGGGTGCCCGGCAGGATCACGGCGGTGCGCGCGTGCGGGTCGACGGACTCGACGCCGTGGACGTACTTCGTGAAGTCCAGCACGACCGCGACGTTGCAGCACTGCCCGCCGAGGCTGGTGCCCCCGCCCCGGCAGACGATCGGCGCGCCGAACTCGTGGCAGACCCGCACGGCGGCGACGGCGTCCTCGACATCGCGCGGGCAGACCACGGCGATCGGCACCTGCCGGTAGTTGGAGGCGTCGGTGGAGTACGCGGCCCGGGCGCCCGCGTCGAAGCGCACGTCGCCGCGCACCGCCGCGCGCAGCGCCGCCTCGAGACCGGCGATGTCCCGGTCCGGGGCGGCGCGGCGGGCGGTGGGCGTGGGCAGGGAGATGACCGCCATCGCGCATCAGCCCTTCAGCTGCTGGATCTTGTCCTGGAACAGGGTCGTGGCGATCGAAGCCTTGTGCGGCCGGTGGTCTTGGCGTAGGCGGTGGCCATGAACGCCGCCGCAGCGCATCGCCGGCCCGCTTCCGCGCTTCGCGCGAGCCTGGGCAGGCACGACCGGGCGATCGTGGTGCACGAGCACGAACCGCACCGTGTCGCTGTTGCGGCGCAGCCCCTCCATGATCCCGTTGCCGGGCAGTCCGAACACGGTGTCCACACCCCATTCGGCCAACCGGGAGATCAGCACCTCGGCCGTAATGCCACCCATGTTCAAGACGACTACCCAGCTGCGGTCCGGCCAATCGCGCCGATTACCCCGGCGGTGGCCGACGCCGCCATCACGATCGTTTGAGGCCGGGCCGGGCGGGCAGGGGTTGGGCAGTCAACCTCTGGAGGAGGTCGCCATGAAGGCTGTGGTCTATCAGGGCCCGCGCGATGTCACCGTGGCGAACGTGCCCGACCCGAAGATCAAGGCGCCGACCGACGCGATCGTACGGATCACGACCACGAACATCTGCGGATCAGACCTGCACATGTACGAGGGCCGCTCCACGGTCGAGCGGGGCAAGGTCCTCGGACACGAGAACATGGGCATCGTCGAGGAGGTCGGCTCCGGAGTGAGCCGCGTGAAGCCCGGCGACCGCGTGTCCGTGCCGTTCAACATCGCGTGCGGCACGTGCCGCAACTGCGTCGAGGGCTGGACGAGCTTCTGCCTGCGCACCAATCCGATCGACGGGGTGGACGGGGCCGCGTACGGCTACGCCGACATGGGGCCGTACGACGGTGGCCAGGCCGAGCTGCTGCGCGTGCCCTACGCCGACTTCAACCTGCTCGAGCTGCCGCCCGGCGACGCGCACGAGCACGACTTCACCATGCTGTCCGACATCTTCCCGACCGGCTGGCACGGCACGGAACTGGCCGGGATGCGCCCCGGCGACCGGGTGGCCGTCTTCGGCGCCGGCCCGGTCGGCCTCATGGCCGCGCACAGCGCGATGATTCGCGGCGCGTCCGAGGTGTTCGTGGTCGACAAGGAGCGCGACCGCCTCGACCTGGCCGGCAAGATCGGTGCGACGCCGGTCGACTTCTCCAAGGGCGACCCGGTCGAGCAGATCCTCGACGTCACCGACGGGCGGGGCGCGGACTGCGGCGTGGAGGCCGTCGGCTACCAGGCGCACGACCCGTCGGGTCAGGAGCACCCGGAACTGGTACTGGACAATCTCGTGCGCTCGGTCCGGTCCACCGGCGGCATCGGCGTCGTCGGGGTCTACGTGCCGCAGGACCCGGGCGCCGCGACGGACGCGGCGAAGCATGGCCGGGTCGCGTTCGACTACGGCACGTTCTTCAGCAAGGGCCAGCAGATGGGCACCGGGCAGTGCCCGGTCATGCGGTACAACCGCCACCTGCGCGACCTGATCATCACCGGCCGGGCCTCGCCGTCGTTCCTGGTCTCCCACGAGCTGCCGCTGGATCAGGCCCCCGATGGCTACCGCCACTTCGACGACCGCGACGCCGGCTGGACGAAGGTGCTGCTGCACCCTTGATCTCCCGCAGTGCCCGGGCCGTCCGCGCGAGGGTGGCCCGGGCGACGTGTCAGGCCACCGGCGAGGTCAGCTGCAGAGCCTGATGATCTCTTCGGCGGCCGTCTTGTTGGCCTGGTCCCATTCGGGGTGACTGTCGTAGAGGTCGACGGCCTCGGTGGCGGCGGCGATCGCCTCCTCGTGGCGACCGACCAGGCGCCGGGTGTGGGCGAGCATCACCAGCGCGGTGGCGAAGTGGGTCTCGTACGCGGTGGGGTCGGCAGCCGCGAGCGGCCGCCAAGCGGCGACGGCGTCGGTCGCGCTCGCGACGGCCTCGGGGAGGCGGTGGGCCAGGCTCTGTGCGTGGGCAAGCGAGGTCAGTCCGTTGGCAAGGGCAGCTTGGTGGGCGATCGAGCCCAGGGCGGCGAGGTCGCGCCAGGCGGTGGCGGCCTCGGTGGCATTGATCACCGCCTCGCCGTAGCGGCCGGCGGCGGTCTGTGCATCGGCCAGGGCGGTCAGCGCGTTGGCGAGATGGGACCGGTGTACCGCCGGGTCGGCGGCGGCGATGGGGCGCCAGATGATGACCGCCTCGTTGGCGTTGGCGACCGCTTCACCGTGCATGCCGGCCAGGCGCATCGCGTCAGCGACCGTGGTCAGGGCATTGGCGAGGGACGGCCGATGAGGGGCCGGGTTCGTGACGGCCAGATCGCGGTGGATGGATGCGGCCTCGCCGGCGCTGGAGATCGCTTCGGCGAAGCGTCCGGCCAGGCGCGAAGCTTCGGCCAGGGTGACCAGCGCCTCCGCGAGGTGGGCCCGATGCACGCCGGAGCCGGTGGTGGCCAGGTCTCTGCGAAGGGCGACGGCCTCGGCGCCGGTGGTGATCGCATCGTCGATCCGGCCGGCCTGGCGATACGCCCCGGCCAGCGAGCTCAGTGCCTTGGCAAGGTGTTGCCGATGGACGGCGGGCTCGGCCTCGGCAAGGGTTCGCCAGGCGGCAACCGCCTGCACGGCAATGGTGACGGACTCGGTGAAGTGGCCGGCCTGGCGACGCGCCTCGGACAGCGCGATCAACGCGCCGGCAAGGTTCGGCCGATGGGTAGCGGGGTCCGCCTCGGCGAGGTTGCGCCAAGTGGCCACGGCTTCGGCGGCGTTGGTGATCGCCTCGTCGCTGCGACCGGAGCGGCTGTGCAGATCCGCGAGCAAGGTGAGGGCGGTCGCACGGTCGGCGTCGGTGGGTGCGGTGCGGGCGCACGCCCGAGCGGTGGCGATCTGGGTGTGGGTGAGCACGTTGAGCTCCTGCGGCAGCAGGTCCCGCAGGCCTTGCGCGGCGCTCCAGCCGGGGGCGTGACGGTCGACGGCGTCGGCGATGGCGCGGTCCATGTGGTGGTGGCCGCGCCGGGCGGTGCGAACGGCGAGCGGGATCAGGCGCTCGGGGTCGGCGTCCAGGAGGGTGGTCGTGGCCGCGGCCGCCGTGGTGGCGTGGGTGGCGGCGTGGCCGAGGAACGTGAGGATCCGGGTGGCGTGCTCGTCGGTGGCGGCGGTCAGGGCGACCGCGGCGGCCAGGTCGGTGTTGCCCGCGAGGGCGTCGGCGGTGAGGTGCTCGGCGATGACCCCGGGCAGGCGCGGGCGGGTCCAGTAGCCCGTGAACCGGTCGTAGAGATGCAGCCAGGCGTTCAGCCGGTCGACGAGCTCTGGGCCGGCGTCGTGCAGGCCGGGGACGAGCGGGACGAGCCGGTGGGTGTCGGCGGCGGTGCGGGCGCCGGTGAGCATGGTGAAGGCGAGCAGGTCGCGCAGGACGTCGGTCGTGACCTGCGGGTACTCGTCGAGGCCCTGCCGGGCGGCGTGCGTGCGCCACACGGCCCGCTCCTCGGCGAGCAGCTCGGCGACGGCGTCGGTGACGTCGATCGGGCCGGGGCGGTGCGCGGCGGCCAGGGCCGCGGCGTGCAGGAGGATCAGGGGCGTGCCGGCGGTGATGCCGGTCAGCCGGGGCCCGGACGGGTCGGTGCCGAGCTTCGCGGCGTACCACGCCAGGGCCTGCTTGGCCGCGACGCGCTGGCCGGGGGCGTCCTCGGCGATCGGCCCGAGCCGGGTGCCGTGGCCGGCGAGGTCGACGGCGGTTGGGAGCGGCTGTTGTACGGCGGTCCACCAGTCCCCGAAGTCGCGGGCGACGAGCAGGAGCCGGACGGTCTGCGGGCCGGCGGCGCGGTCCAGGGCGGCGAGCAGCTCGCCCAGATCGTCGCGGGCGTCGGCGTCGTCGACCACGATCAGCGTCGGGCGGTCCCAGCCGGCGGCCAGCTCGACCCCGGCGGCGCCGCGGCCGGGGCGGGCCCAGCCGACGGTCCACGGCTGCCGCTCGTCCTCGCGCAGCGCGCGGGCGATCTCGATGGCGAGCCGCGTCTTGCCCGAGCCGGGGCCGCCGGAGAGCCGCCACACCCGGCCCGGCAGCCGGGCGGCGCACCACTGGTGTACCGCGGCTGCGTACCGGCGGCGGCGCGTCTCGAACGGCACCACCGCGAGCCACGGGGCCAGCCAGTACCACGCGCTGTCCGGTGAGCCGTGGCCGCCCGGGCCGGGACCGGGGCCGTCGGTGAACAGGTTGTCCCACTGCCGCTGGCGGGCGAGGCGCTCGGCCCGCCGGTCCCAGGCCAGCCCGGCGGGAAAGCCAACCAGCGCGCCGGCGGCCGCGACCGACACGCCGATCAGCGGGCTGTGGATGTAGTTCGTGCCTGAGGCCGCGCCGCCGGCGGCGGCCAGGCCGGTCAGGGACCCGGCCGCGCGGCCCCACCATCGCCGAGCCCGATCGTTCGCCACAACCGCCCTCCCGCCACTCGCCGCCCGCTCAGCCTCAGCATCCCGTGGCCGGTCAACTCCGTCGATCTCGGGGGCGAGTTCGAGGACCTCGGACTTGGGCCGAAGGCATTGACAGGAGTGAAAGGGTGGTTAACAGTAGCGAGAGAGCGCTCTCTGGGCCGCCCTCTCCCGGCTGCGCTCGCATTGGGGAAGCCGTCCGCCTGCGGTTTCCTCCCTTCAACCATGTGTCATGGATGGGGCTACGTATGTCCAACACCCGAAGCAGACGTGTCCGCGTCAAGGCCGGCCTCGTGGCGCTCGCGCTCGCCGGGGCCGGGGCTGTTCAGGTCGTGATCGGGTCCGCGACCCCCGCGGTTGCCGCCGTGCCCGCGGCGCCCGCCGGGTTCACCACCACCTGGAGCGACGACTTCAACGGGGCCGCGAACACCGGGCTCGACACCAACGTGTGGCGCTACGACGCCGGGGCCGGGTCGGCCTTCGGGACCGGCGAGATCGAGACCACCACGACGAGCACCGCCAACGTGTACCAGGACGGGGCCGGGCACCTGGTCCTCAAGGCGCTGCACACCGGGACCGACCCCAACGCCGGGTGGACCTCCGGGCGGGTCGAGACCCAGGCCGACGGGTTCGGGGCGCAGGCCGGCGGCGTGGTGGCGATCCAGGCCTCGATCAAGCAGCCGGACGTGAACACCGGGAACGGCCTGGGCTACTGGCCGGCGTTCTGGATGGTCGGGTCGCCGTTGCGCATCGGCGTGCCGTGGCCCGGGTCCGGCGAGATCGACATGATGGAGAACATCAACGGGCACGACTCGCTGTTCTCCACCGTCCACTGTGGAACTCTGCCGACCGGGCCCTGCAACGAGTACACCGGGATCGGCAGCGGGGAGCGGGCCTGTTCCGGCTGCAAGACCGGGTTCCACACGTACGGCGTGCAGATCGACCGGTCCGTGTCGCCCGAGCAGGTGCGGTTCTACTTCGACGGGAACAACTTCTTCACGGTGAACTCGTCGCAGGTGGACGCGACCACCTGGAGCAACGCGTTCCATCACACGTTCACGCCCATTTTCGACCTGGCCATCGGCGGGCAGTTCCCGGCGGCGTACGGCGGCGGCCCCACGGCGGCGACGGTCTCCGGCGGGCACATGGACATCGACTACATCGCCGTGTACAACAAGCCGCCGGCGGGGAACTTCGGCACCAACGTCGCCCGCGGGAAGACGGCCACGGCGTCGTCGGTCGAGCAGGCCCAGTTCCCGGCGTCCAATGTGGTTGACGGGGACGAGACGACCCGGTGGTCGAGCGCCTTCGCCGATCCGCAGTGGGTGCAGGTCGACCTCGGCTCGACGTACGCCGTCAACCACATCACAGTGTCGTGGGAGGCGGCGTGCGCGCGGAGCTTCACGATCCAGACGTCGACCGACGGCTCGGCGTGGACGACGGTGTACACGAACACCAACGCCACCAGCGACTACTACGACGTCGGCCTGTCGGCGAACGCGCGGTACGTGCGCGTGAACGGCACGGCGCGGGCGTCGCAGTGGGGGTACTCCATCTATGAGCTGGCGGTGTTCAGCACCGGCGGCACGACCAGCCCGCCGCCCGCGGCGACGCTGCTGTCCCAGGGCCATCCGGCGACCGCCTCGTCGTCGGAGAACGCCAGCTTCACCGCGCCGATGGCCGTCGACGGCAACGCCGGCACCCGGTGGTCAAGCGCGTTCTCCGATCCGCAGTGGATCCAGGTCGACCTCGGGGCCAGCCACGCGATCAGCCAGGTCGTGCTGAACTGGGAGGCGGCGTACGCCACCGCCTTCCAGATCCAGACGTCCGCCGACGGCACCACGTGGACCAACGTGTACTCCACGACCACCGGCACGGGCGGGGTGCAGACCATCGCGGTCAGCGGCACCGGGCGGTACGTGCGGGTGAACGGCACCCAGCGCGCCACCCAGTGGGGCTACTCGCTGTGGGAGTTCCAGGTC
>NZ_BAAARV010000075.1:97127-97629 GCF_039532525.1 Dactylosporangium salmoneum | reverse complement strand
CGGGGCGCGCGGCGGGCCCGTTCAGTGCCGGGGCGCGTACATGATGACGGCGACGCCGACGAGACAGACGGCGGCGCCGATGACGTCGTAGCGGTCGGGGCGGAACTTGTCGACGGCCATGGCCCAGGCGAGCGAGCCGGCGACGAAGACACCGCCGTAGGCGGCGAGGATGCGACCGAAGTTGGCGTCGGGCTGCAGGGTGGCGACGAAGCCGTAGGCGCCCAGGGCGGCGACGCCGGCGCCGATCCACAGCAGGCCCCGGTGCTCGCGGACGCCCTGCCAGATCAGCCAGGCGCCCCCGATCTCGGCGATCGCGGCGAGCACGAACAGGGCGATGGAGCGGATGATCGTCACGGTCACCATCGCAGCACACCGCCGCGGGTGCTCAGCAGCCGCATCCTGCGCCGCCGTAGGCGCACGCGGCCGGGCGGCGGGCGCCGCGGGTGCTCAGCAGCCGCATCCTGCGCCGCCGTAGGCGCACGCGGCCGGGCGGCGGGCGCCG
>NZ_BAAARV010000075.1:77142-97098 GCF_039532525.1 Dactylosporangium salmoneum | reverse complement strand
CGGGGCCGGGGGGCGGGCGGCGCGGCGGCGGTGCAGCCACCACATGCCCAGCGCCCCGGCGGCCAGGCCCGCCGCCACCGCCACCGGGGTCCGCTGCAGGATCGCGGCGCCGGCCGTGGTGAGCACGCCGGCCGCGATGAGCGGCGGCAGGGCGCAGCAGGCGGCGCAGGCGAGCGCGGCGAGCAGGCCGCTGACGCGGGAGCGGAGCGGGACGCCGGTCATCGCGCGCGGCCCACGAGGGAGGCGAGCACGCCGGCGTACGCGGCGGGGACCTCGACGTCGAGGAGCAGTCCCGCCGGCCGCGGCGTGACGGTGAAGGTGAAGAACGAGCAGCACCGCGTCTCACGGGCGGCCAGGTCGCGGACCGTGGCCTCGAGGCCGTCCGGGCCGGCCAGCCGCAGCCGGGCGTGGGTCGGGCTCAGCGTCTCGACCTCGCGGACGGCGGTGCGGAACAGGGCGTCGAACTCGGCCAGCCGCAGCGGCCGGTCGGCGGTCGGAAGCGTGCACGTTTCAGGTACCTGGAATGCCATCACCGGCTCAAGGTAAGGCTGTACCCGGGTACCGGATGCAACTCCGGCCTCGCTGGGACGAGACGCACAGCCGACTGTATCGGTACAGGTTTACCGGTACAGTACGCCCATGACCTTGACCGCCGTCGCCCCGGCCCGTCCCCGCAGCATCAGCCGGGCCCTGATCCCGCTCGGGCTGGTGTTCCTCGCCGTCGGGCTCTCGACGGCGCTGGTCCTGCCGTTCCTGTCGCTGTTCCTGAGCACCGAGGTCCACGCCGGGCCGGTGAAGGTCACCGTGTTCCTGGTCGCGGCGCCACTGGCCGGCGTGCTGTCGTCGTCGCTGGTCGGGCGGCTGTCCGACCGGTGGCCGATCCGGCGGTGGATCCTGTGCGGCGCCGCCCTCGCCGGGGTGGCCGGCACCGCGTTGACCGCGGTCGTGCGGGACTACTGGGTCCTGCTCGGCCTGGCCGTGACCGCCACGGCGCTGGCCAACGCGCTGTTCCCGCAGACGTTCGCCTACGCCCGGCAGGTGCTCGAGCGGGACAGCCCGGGCCGGTCCGCCATCGGCATCAGCGCGATGCGCACGGTGTTCTCCCTGGCCTGGGTGGCCGGCCCGCCGATCGGCGCGTTCGTGCTGGACTTCGGCGGATTCCGGCTGGTGTACGGCCTGGCCGCGGTGATGTACGCGCTGGCCGCACTGATCGCGGCGCTGGGGCTGGAGAACGTCGCCGCACCGGCGCCCGCCGCCGTCGAACCCGACGCCGGCCCGGCCGCCCCGCCCGCGCCCGCGACCCGGGGTGTGCTGCGGCTCACCGCGCTCGCGTTCGTGCTGCTGCAGGTCCCGATGACCCTCGCGGTGCAGGCCCTGCCGCTGTTCGTGGACCGGAACCTGCACCGGTCCGCCTCCGACGCCGGCGTCATCCTCGGCCTGTGCGCCGCCCTGGAGATCCCGATCATGCTCGGGCTCGGCGCGCTCACCACCCGCTTCCGGCTGCGCACCCTGGTGCTGGCCGGCGGCGCGTGCGGGGTCGCGTACTACGCCGCCGCGCTGGTCACGCCCAACATCTGGGTGCTCGGCGTCGCGCAGGTGGCCAACGCGCTGTTCATCGCCGCGGTCTCCGGCGTCGGCATCTCCTACATGCAGGACCTGCTGCCCGGCGAGCCCGGGCGGGCCACGACGATGTTCACCAACACCTTCCCGATCGGGGCGGTGGTGGCCGGCCCGCTGCTGGGGGTGGCCGCGCAGATCGGGTACCGCTCGGCGTACGGCATGGCCACCGCCCTGTGCGGGGCCGGGCTGCTGCTGCTGATCCTGGCCCACCCGGCCGGCCGGCGCCGATGACCGCACGGGCCGGGTCGGCCGCGGCGAGCCTGGCCGCCGCGCTGCGCGGGGCGGAGCTCAGTCCGCCTGCGGGCTGAACAGCCAGTAGCCGCGGCCGGCGGCGTTGGTGCGCCCGCGCATCCCGAACCGCTCACCCGGCGGGAGGCCGTGGCGGATGAGCGAGAAGACGTCGGACAGCACCCGGGTGCGGTCGCCGTAGTACGAGTGCCCCAGCAGCCCGGTGTCCAGCTCGGACGCGTCGACCGTGTCCACCCCGTCGACGACCAGGATGCCCGCCCCGGCCTGCCCGGCCCGCGGCGCGTCCACGAGCCCCTTCGAGGCCCACAGCGCCCGGTCGTTGTCCGAGGCGTACAGCGTGCAGCGCGCCGCCAGCCCGGCGAACGCGGCCGCGAGCTGCTCGAACACGCCCGCGTCGACGTCCGGCGCGGCGAACACGACCTGCCCTACCGGTGTCATCGGGTCCGGGCCCAGCGCGGCGAGGCCGTCGGTGAGGACCCGGTTGCCCATGCTGTGCGCCAGCGTATGCACCCGCGCCGCCCCGAGCCCGTCGAGCACCAGCCGCAGGAACCGCATGAAGTGGCCGTGGGTCCACATCGAGTTGTTCTGGTCGACGAGGTACGCCGCCGTCTGCGCCCGCGACGGCCAGCTGTAGAGCATCGGCACCCCGGCGAAGTTCAGGTCGTAGGCGAGCTGGGCGGCCCGCCGCGCCGCGTCGGCGAACCCGACGTTGTAGCCGTGCACGAACAGCAGCACGTCGCCGCCGTCCGTGGCCGCCTTGGCCCGGGCGGCGAAGCCGAGGTCGTCGAGCTCCTCCAGGCCGAGCAGCACCACGTGCTTGTCCGGGTTCTGCCGGAACTCCAGCCGCCACAGCCGGGGCTTCTCCAGCGCGCCCATCCGGTGGTCGTCAGGGATGCTGACCCGGGCGACGCCGAAGGTGAGCTCGCCCCGCTCGCCGCCGTACCGCTCGCCGGGCTCGGTCTTGCCCGTCGGCGCCCGGTCGGTGGCGTAATAGACGGGGATCTCGACGTACCGCTCGTGCTCGACCGCCCCCGGGATCGTGCTCTCCAGCCCGCGCCCGAGCTCCGCCTCGACGAGCCGGTCGGAGACCTCCCGCAGCCGGGCCAGCGCGGCCGGCCTGGTCGCGAAGGCGTCCAGCACGCCCTGCCGGGCCGCGGGCTCCGCCGCCGTGTCCTCCCGCCGGGCCCGGTCGAGCTCCCGCAGGGCGACCAGCGCGGCGTCGGCGAACCCGTCGGGCTCGTCCGGCAGCTCGGGCCAGAGCAGGGCGACGGCATCGACCATGAGCCTTGTGGCGTCCATGCCCGCGATTCTGGCATCCGCCTTGCCCTGCCGGATGGGCCGGGCTTTGTGCCGTTGAAGCCGTGACGAGGCCTTGCCCTGCCGGATGGGCCGGGCTTTGTACCGTTGAAGCCGTGACGAGTACGAACGACGAGACCGCCAAGGTCCTTCGCGTCTGGGACAAGCAGGCAGCGGCGTACGACAGGCAGATCGCGCTTTTCGAACGGATCCAGTTCGGCGGGGGCCGGGAGTGGCTGGGTGCGCGGGCCCGCGGCCGGGTGCTCGAGGTCGCCGTCGGCACCGGGCTCAACCTGCCGCACTATCCCGACGGTGTCACCGTGAGCGGCATCGAGCTGAGCCCGCGGATGCTGGCCATCGCCCGCGAGCGCGCCGCCGGCCTCGGCCTCGACGCCGATCTGCGCCAGGGTGATGCCGAGGCGTTGCCGTACGAGGACGGCACCTTCGACACCGTGGTCTGCGCCCTGGCGCTGTGCACGATCCCGCGACCGGCCACCGCGCTCGCCGAGATGCGCCGGGTGCTGGTGCCCGGTGGACGGCTGCTGCTGCTCGACCACATCGGCAGCTCGTGGCCGCCCCTCTACGCCGCGCAGTGGCTGGTGGAGCGGCTCACCATCCGCGCCGCCGGGGAGCACTTCACCCGCCGCCAGCTGCCGCTGGTCCGGGCGGCCGGCTTCGAGATCGTCGAGGCGTCGCGGCACAAGGCCGGCACCGTGGAACGCATCCACGCCCGCAAGCCCTGAGCCCTGCCATCATCCTGGGAAGGCGAGCGCCCTTCTCCGCTGCCTGATCGCGAGGGCCGCGCCGGCCGCCGCGCCGACCAGGGCCGCGCCGCCGTGGATGTCGCCGAGGACGAGCAGGGCGAGCGCGGCGGCGAGGCTCACGGCGGCCGGCCCGCGGCTGCGCGGCCCCGCGCCGAGCACGACCGCCCCCGCCGCGAGCGACGCGCCGAGCCCGAAGTCGACGAGCGAGGTGCCCGCGCCGACCGGCTGCACCACGAGCCCCCACAGGCCGCCCAGCACCTGCACGACGAGCGCGACCCCGAGCCACCGGCCCGTCCCCCAGAGCCGCTCGGCGAACGTGCCCAGCACGGCCAGCGCGACCAGGTTGAAGATTGTCCCGGACCACCCGCCGTCCTGCACGACGACCGACGTCACCAGCCGCCAGACCTCCCCGCCCGCGATGGCCGCCCGGTCCCGCCGCAGCGCCTCGAACAGCCCCGGCGCGACCGTGAGCTGCAGCAGCGAGCACACCGCGACGACCGCGAACGTCGCCATGGTCGCCACCGGCGGGCGCCGCGCCACTCCGGGCTCCCGCACTCCGCGCAGCGAGGCACCGGCGATGCCGGCGGTCACGAGCAACACGATGTAGAGGACGGTCAGCAGGATATCCACGCGACCATGGTGGACCACCGGCGCCGGTTTCCGTCATGACGGCTGCAGGCCGCCGCCGACCAGGAGCACGTCCGGCAGGCCGTACGTGCCCTGCGCCCGGATGGTCACGTACGGGTCCGGGACGCGGATGTACGCCGTCAGGTGCTGGGTGCTCGCCGAGGTGTCGAGCTCCTCGTAGGGCCAGCCGTTGGCCAGCGTCGGCGGGCGACCGGCGTAGCGGCCCGGGCTGATGCCGTAGGCGAAGACGCCGCTGGCCATCGAGACGGTGATCGTGCCGCCGGGGCCGCGGATGACGTACTCCCCGACGCCGGCGTCGGGCACGACGGAGCAGCCCGTGATCTGGGCGCCGGCGGGCAGGACGGTGGGGTGCAGGCGTGGGGTGCACGGATGGCCCCGGTCGAGGCTCACCGTGCCGGCGAACGCGAGGGTCTTGTCCGCGGCCACCGGGCCGCGCACGGACAGTTCGGCGCGGACGCCGCCGATCGGCTGCCAGGTGACGCGCGTGGTGCCATTGCCGGTCGCGACGAGGGCCGGCTGCCCGCCGACGGTCGCGGGCGCGGTGTGCGGCGGCTGCGGCGCCTCCGGCGGACCGGTGGGGTTCGGGGCGGGTGAGTAGGTCTGCGGCGCGAGGGTCAGCTCGAGGAAGAACTCCTCGTTTTTGCTGACGTTGCCCCACATCGACAGCCGCTCGGCGCCGTCCTGCACCGCCCAGGTGACGGCCATCCCGCGGTACGGGAACTGGCCCACGTCGAAGTGGACCATCTGCGGGTCGGCGCCGATCGCGGACGCGGCGGGGCTGGCGATCGGGACGGCCGGCGGGGCGGGCGGGGCGTACCCGCCGAGCAGCAGGCGCGGCACGAGCATGGCCACCAGCGCGCCCACCGCCACCACGGCGCTCGCCGCGACGGCGACCCGGCGTCCGCGGCGGCGGCGGTACGCCGGGCCGATCCGCGCCAGCAGCGCCTCGGCGTCGGTTCCGGCCTCCGCGCGGGCCCGCAGCGTGCCGCGCAGGGCCTTGAGGTCCGTGGTCATCGGTGCAGCTCCTCGAGGTCGTGCAGCTCGACGCGCATCGCGGCGAGCGCGCGCATGGCGTGGGTGCGGACGGTGGCCCGCGAGCAGCCGAGGATCTGGCTGATGCGGTCGTCGTCCAGGTCTTCGTAGTAGCGCAGCGCGATCACCGCCCGCTGCCGGCGCGGCAGGGCCCGGACCCGCTGCCAAATGTCGAGCCGCTCGGCGGTCGGCGGCCCGTGATCGTCCGCGCCGGGCCACGCGTCGGCGTCGAGCTCCGCGGGCATCTCCCGGCTGGAGCGCCGCCGCCACCAGGAGGCGTTGACGTTGACGAGGACGCGCCGCACGTACAGGTCCGGCTGGTCGGTGCGCAGGATCCTCGCCCACCGCGGGTACACCCGCACGAGCGTGTCCTGGACGAGATCGTCGGCCCGGTGGACATCGTCAACGAGCAGCCGCGCGAGCCGCAGCAGCCCCGGCCCCCGGGCGAGCACGTACTCCTCGAACGTCACGCCCTACTGACTACCGGAGCTCGCCGATCTGTTGACACGCTGGATACGGTCGGCCGGTGACGCAGACCAGGCGGTACCGCTACGTCGGCCCGGCCGAGCTGCGCGACCTGCCGGCCACGGTGGACGCCGTCGCCGTCGACGCGCCCGGCGCGCTCGCCAAGGTCGTCTTCCGTCGCTGCCCCGCCTGCGGCGAGCGCAACGTCGTGCGGGACGGCGACTTCACCTGCGCACTCTGCGACGGCGACCTGCCGGCGCGGTGGAACTTCGCGTAGGCGCCCGGGCCGCTCACGGGTCGATGCCGGCGGCACGAGGTGCACGTCAGCCACAGCACGGCGAGGCCCCTGGTCTGCCAGGCGGCGAGCACGGCCGGGTCGCACGGCGCCGGGGCGGCGGCCTGGGACGCGGGCGGCTTGGGCGGCGTGCCCGACGAGGAGCACGCCGCCAGCAAGCCCGCGACGCTCAGGGCCAGGAGCCGGCGGGGGAGCTTCGAGGGGGCACGGTCGACCATGATGGCCTACCGTCAGCGCTCCCGCTGCCCCGCTCAGTCGCGCAGGGCCTCCGTCATGTCGGCGGCGTCCGCCTCGTCCAGTGACTCGCCGTCGGTGACGATGAGCAGCCACGGGTTCGGGCAGGGGCCGTCGTGGTCCGGGTCGGGGCACAGCGCGGCGCGGATCCGCTCGGCGATGGCGTCCTTCTCCGCCTCGGTGGCCAGCGTGTACACGCTCAGCCGCCACAGCCCGGGGGTGGTCATCGCGCGCCTCCCCGCGCCGCCGCGGCGGCCACCGCCGCGGTCAGGGCTGCGTCCGGGTCGGCGGCGATGCCGGCGCCCCAGGACTGCCGGTCCGGGCCCTGGCAGAGGGCGTAGGCGGCGACCATGCCGGGGCGGCCCTCGACGGCGTGGTGCTCTGCGTGCAGTACCGCCGCGTCGGAAGCCGGACCGTCGCGCATGAACTCGGCGCGGAAGAGCCGCCACAGCTCGTCGGCGGTGACCTCGCCGCCGGCGGCCGCGGCCTCGCTGGCCCGCTGGGCGAGCGCGCCGACCTCGGCCTGCAGCCCGCGCGGTAACCGCAGGCCGTGGCCGGTGCGCAGCAGGTAGGCGGCGCCGCCCTTGCCGGACTGGCTGTTGACCCGGATCACCGCCTCGTAGGAGCGGCCGAGGTCGGCGGGGTCGATCGGCAGGTACGGCACGTCCCACGCCTCCTCCTGCGGCCGGGCCATGCCCTTGGCGATGGCGTCCTGGTGGGTGCCGGAGAAGGCGGTGTACACCAGATCGCCCGCGTACGGGTGGCGCGGCGGCACCGGCATGCGGTTGTACTGCTCGACGGTCCGGCGGATCTCGTCGATGTCGGAGAAGTCCAGCATCGGGTCGACGCCCTGGGTGTAGAGGTTCAGCGCGAGGGTGACCAGGTCGACGTTGCCGGTGCGCTCGCCGTTGCCGAACAGGCAGCCCTCGACCCGCTGCGCCCCGGCCAGCAGGGCGAGCTCGGCGCAGGCGACCCCGGTGCCGCGGTCGTTGTGCGGGTGGACGGACAGGATCACGTCGTCGCGGCGGTCGAGGTGGCGGTCCATCCATTCGATCTGGTCGGCGTACACGTTGGGCGTGGCGACCTCGACCGTGGCCGGCAGGTTGTGGATGACCGGCCGGTCGGGCCGCGCGTCCCAGACCTCGGTGACGGCGTTGCAGACGTCCAGCACGTACTCCGGCTCGGTCAGGTTGAACACCTCGGGACTGAACTCGAAGCGGGTCCGGGTGCGGGGCAGCCGGTCGGTGTGGTGCAGCACCCGCCCGGCCGCGCCGACGATGAGCCGCCGCAGCCCGTCGCGGTCCTGGCGCAGGACGACGTCGCGCCAGGTGGGCGCGGTCGCGGTGTACATGTGCACGACGGCCCGATCGAGCCCGTCGATCGCCTCGGCGGTGCGGGCGATGAGGTCGTCGCGGGCGGCGGTGAACACCACGACGGTGACGTCGTCGGGGACGAGGTCCTCCTTGACGAGCAGCCGCACGAAGTCGAAGTCCAGCGTGCTGGCCGAGGGGTAGCCGACCTCGATCTCCTTGAAGCCCATGGCCACCATGAGCCGGAAGCCGCGCAGCTTCCGCTCGGTGTCCATCGGCTCGGCCAGCGCCTGGTTGCCGTCGCGCAGGTCGACGGGGACCCACAGCGGCGCCTTGGTCAGCCGCCGCCGAGGCCATTGACGATCCTGCAACGGTACGTCGACCCGCCGGTGCGCGGGCTTGTAGCGCCCGAACGGCATGGCGCTGCCGCGCTGGGGATTCCACTGTGGAGCGTCGGCGGGCACGGGCCCCGCCGGGGTGACGATGGTGGGATGAGGACGCATTCGGTCGGCTCCTTGCCGGTCGATGGGAAAGTCGACCGGCGCAGCACGATCAGCCCCCACGGCGGGGAGCCGGTCGATTCAGGCCCCGCCGTGGCGGCTGAGGAGCAGCGCCACGAACTGCGTCACGGCGGCAACGTACCACAGGCATCGGCCGGGGCGCACAGGGTTGTACACCTACCTGGGCGCGCGGCCGAAGCGCAGCTGCGCGGCCGGGACGGCGGACAGCAGCCGGGCGGCGGCGGAGATGCGGCGCGGGTATGACACCGTGGCCGGCCGGGTGCGCAGGGCCCGCATGAGCACGTCCACGGCCCGCTCGACGGTGACGAGCCCGGGCTTGACCGGCGCCTTGGCCATCTTGGTGTCCACGAACCCGAACCGCACCGTGGTCACGTGCACCCCGTGCGGGCGCAGCGCCAGCGCGAGGCCCCGCAGGTACGTGGTCATGCCGGCCTTCGACGCCGCGTACGCGGGCGCCTGCGGCGAGGCGGCGGCGTCGGCGAGGCTGGACAGGCCGACGAGGTGCCCGCGGCGGGCGGCGGCCATCCCGGGCACCACGGCCTCGACCGTGCGGGCCAGGCCCATGAGGTTGACCTCCAGGGTGCGGGTCTGCGCCGCGAGGTCCTCGAGGTCGAGGAACTCGCCGATGCCGGCCGCGTACACGCACAGGTCGACGCCGGGCCGGGCCGCCTCGGCCAGCGCGGCCGGGAACCCGGGGCCGGTGACGTCGGCGATCGCGTGGGTGTACCGCTCGTCGCGGACCTCGCTGCCGCGGCGGGACACGCCGGCCACCGCCCAGCCGCCGGCCAGCAGCCGGCGGGTCAGCGCGAGCCCGATGCCGTCGCTGTTGCCGACCACCAGGGCCCGCCGGGGGTCGTCTGCCATGGCCCGGCACGCTACCACCCGGCCGGTCCGGAGGTCCGGGGGCGCGGGGCCAGGGCCACCAGGGCCAGCAGCGGCACCAGGGCGGCCATGGTGGCGGCCAGCCCGAACAGGTCGGCGGCCCAGCCGATCAGGGCCGGGCCGAGCAGGATGCCGGTGTACGTGAACGTGGTCAGCCGCGACACGGTCAGCGCGGCCGGGGCGCCGGGCAGCTTGCCGGCGGCGCTGAAGGTCAGCGGGACGAGCACCGACGCGCCCAGGCCGGCCAGCGCGAACCCGGCCACGGCGACGGGCGGGCGGGGGACCAGCACGGCGACCGCGAAGCCCGCGGCGGCGACCGCCGCGCCGAGGCGGAACAGCCGGGTGTCGCCCCAGCGGACGCTCAGGCGGTCGCCGGCGAGCCGGCCGAGCGTCTGGCCGCCGGTGTAGGCGGTGATGGCGGCCGCGGCCAGGCTCAGCGTGGCGTGGCGGGCGTCGTGCAGGAAGATGCCGCCCCAGCCCAGCGCGCCGCCCTCGCAGATCATCACGGCGGTGACGGTCAGGCCGAGCAGTAGCAGGGCGCGGCTCCGCCCGGCCCGCGGGCCCGGTGCCTCGGCGGGCCCGTCCGCGCCGTCCGCGGGCTCGGCGCGGCCGGTGTCGGGCAGGCGTGGGCCGAGGACCAGGCCGGCGGCCAGCAGCAGGGCGCCGGCGGTGACGAGGTGGGCGGCGAGGGAGACGCCGGCGTGGGCCAGGGCGGCGGTGGACAGCGACGCGACGACCGCGCTGACGCTCCAGGCCGCGTGGCAGCCGTTGAGGATCGGGCGTCCGGCCGCCCGCTCGACGGCGACGGCGCTGGCGTTCATCGCCGCGTCGGTGGTGCCGTGGACCGCGCCGAGCACGGTCGCGCCGGCGGCGAACCACCACGGGCCGGGGGCGACGGCGAGGCCGGCCAGCAGCGGCGGCATGACGGCAAGGCTGGTCCGCAGCACCGCCCGGGCGCCGACCCGGGCCACCAGCCGCCCCACGAACTGCATGGCCGCGAGCGCCGCCAGGGCGAACAGCAGGCCGGTCAGCCCGAACCGGCCGTCGGTGAAATTGTGGGCGCTCTTGAACGAGGGCGCCCGCACGATGTACGTCGACAGGGTCAGGCCGTTGAGGAGGAACACGGCGGTGACGGGCCACCGGCCCGGCACGCGGCGCGCGGTGGGCCGGTCGGCCAGCTGCACGTTGACGGTCATACCCCCACGACGATCGGCAACCGCCGGATCGGACGGGTCAGCCCGCCGGATGCGTCGGCCGGCCGGCGACCTCGCGCAGGTCCTCCGACGCGGCGGTCAGGGCGGCGGCCAGGCGCGTCGGGTGCTCGCGCAGCGACTCCGGGCCGGCGGTCTCGGCCGTCTCCTGCGTCTCGGCGCACAGGCCGGCGAGCGCGTCCGCGCCGAGGTTGGCGGCGGCGCCCTTGAGGCGTGGGCGTGACCGGGCTCGTGCCCCGGTCGCCGGCGTCGATGGCGGCGGTCAGGGTGCGGGCCCGTCACGCCACCTCGGAGCCCTCTCGGAGGTCGGGGCTGGGTGGGGAGGTAGGGCCGTAATGCAATGACTTTGATCGAATCGAGCGCCATCGGCGAATGATCCGACTCGTCGCAGCGAAACAGGTGAACGTGTCTTAGGGTGTCACACGCCGTTCAGCCTTCGTCCGCCCACCGGCAGGAGCCGAGGCGTGCGGCGCCCGTAGGTTACCGGAGCCATTTCGTGACCATCTGGAGGTCCGGATCTATGTCCAGCGCGCTCGTCCGGCGGGGTTTCCTCGTCCTGTTATCCGTGTCCACGGTCGGTGCCGCCCTGCCGTTCCTGGCCGGGCCGGCCGCCGCCAACCCGGCCGGCACCGGCCTGGTCATCAGTGAGGCGTACGTCAACGGCGGCTCGTCGGGGGCCAGCTTCCTCAACAAGTTCATCGAGCTGTACAACCCGACGTCGAGCCCCATCTCGCTGAGCGGGGACACGCTGCAGTACCGCGCGCCCACCAGCACGGTCGTGCCCAGCGGCCAGCAGGTGTTCGCGCTGTCCGGGACGGTGGCCGCGCACGGGCACTTCCTCATCCAGCTGCCCAGCAACGGCGCCACCACCAACCCGGGCGCCCCGCTGCCGACGGCCGACCTCAACACCGGCACGAGCGTCAACCCGGGCGCGGGCGGCGGCACGCTGTACATCACGGCCAGCCCCGCCGGCGTGCTGCCGAGCGACGCGACCGTCATCGACCGGATCGGCTGGGGCACGAGCAACGCCCCGGAGGGCACCGCGGCCAGCGGCAACTCGCTCGTGCTGAGCTACCAGCGCGACGCGGCCGGCGTGGACACCGACAACAACGCCGCCGACTTCAGCACCGCCACGCCGACGCCGCAGAACGCCGCGTCCGACGGCGGCACCGTCGCCGTGACGGTGACGAACCCCGGCACCCAGAACGCCGTCACCGGTGCCGCGATCGCGCCGCTCAGCCTCTCGGCGGCGGGGGGCACCGGGCCGTACACCTGGAGCGCGACCGGCCTGCCCGCGGGCCTGTCGGCCTCCTCCGAAGGGGTCGTGACCGGCACGCCGACCGCGGCCGGCACATCGTCGGTGACCGTCACCGCCACCGACTCGACCGGCGCCACCGGCTCGGCGACCTTCGCCTACAACGTCACCGCGCCGACGACGGTCCTGCCGATCGCGGCGATCCAGGGCACCAACACCGACACGTCGCCGCAGGCCGGCAAGGGTGTCACCACCGAGGGCGTGGTGACCGCCGTCTACGCCACCGGCGGGTTCAGCGGCTTCTTCCTGCAGACCGGCGGCACGGGCGGCACCCCGGCCGAGGACGCCACCCCGGGCGCCTCCGACGCCGTGTTCGTCTTCGGCGCCACGTCGGCCGGTCAGGTCACCGTCGGCGACAGCGTGCGGGTCACCGGTACCGTCGCGGAGTACCAGGGCGAAACCGAGATCACCTTCCCGTCGGTGACCAAGCTCGCCACCCCGCTGCCGGCGGTCAAGCCGGCCGTCATCCCGTGGTCCGAGCTCACCACCGACGCCCAGAAGGAGGCGCACGAGGGCGAGCTGATCGCGCCGCAGGGCACCTTCACCGTGTCGGACAACTACGACACCAACTGGTACGGCTCGTTCACCCTGGCCGCCGGTGACGCGCCGCTGCGCCAGCCCACCGACGCCGGGAAGGCCGGCAGCCCCGAGGCCCAGGCCGTCGTGGCCGACAACGCCGCCCGCATGATCACCCTCGACGACGGCGCGAGCGTCAACTACAGCGGCGCCGCCAACACCGGCACGCCGCTGCCCTGGCTCTCGCCGTCCAACCCGGTGCGCGTCGGGTCGAAGGTCACCTTCCACCAGCCGGTGATCCTCGAGTACCGCTTCTCGCTCTGGAACTTCCAGCCGACCCACCAGGTCGTCGACGACGGCGCCGCGGTCGCCACCTTCAGCGACACCCGCACCGGCAACCAGCAGCCGGCCAACGTCGGCGGGACCGTCCGCCTGGCCACCTTCAACGTCCAGAACTACTTCCCGCTGACCGGCGAGGCGTACGTCGCCAAGGGCCTCGGCACCTGCGTCTACTACGACGACCGGGCGGGCAACCACATCGCCAACAAGACCTGCACCGGCCCGAACAAGGAGGCCGGCCCGCGCGGCGCCGCCAACGACGCCAGCTTCCAGCGGCAGCAGGCGAAGATCGTCACCGGTATCAACCGGCTCGGCGCCAGCGTCGTGTCGCTGGAGGAGGTCGAGAACTCGGCCAAGTTCGGCGAGGACCGCGACGCCGCGCTGGCCGGCCTCGTCGCCGCGCTCAACGCCGCGGCCGGCGCGAACGTGTGGGCGTACGTGCCGTCCCCGTCCGCTGACAAGCGGCCGGCGCTGGCCGACGAGGACGTGATCCGCACCGCGTTCATCTACAAGCCGGCCGAGGTCGCGCTCGTGGGCTCCTCGGTGATCCTCACCAGCGCCTCCGGCCCCGGCCAGTCCTTCTCGATCGCCCGCGAGCCCCTCGCGCAGGGCTTCAAGAAGGTGGGCGCCACCGACGCCGACGCGTTCCTGGTCGTGGCCAACCACTGGAAGTCCAAGGGCAGCGGCGAGGCGCTCTACCCGGGCGACGCCGAGGACACCTCGTCCCCAGCCGTCGACCAGGGCTCCTTCAACGCGACCCGGGTCCACGAGGCCCAGGACACCACGGCGTTCGCCGGCCAGGCGGCCGCGGCCATCGGCACCAACCGCATCTTCCTGGCCGGGGACTTCAACTCCTACACCCAGGAGGACCCGATGCAGGTCCTCTACGGTGCCGGGTACACCGACCTGGGCTCCGCGCTGGACCCGGGCGAGACGACGTACGGCTACAACGGCCTGCAGGGCTCGCTCGACCACGTCCTGGCCAACGCGGCCGCCCGCGCCTTCGTCACCGGCGCGGACGTGTGGGAGATCAACGCCCAGGAGGCGATCGCCTTCGGCTACAGCCGCTACAACTACAACGTCACCGTGCTGTTCGACGGCACCGACCCGTTCTCCGCGTCGGACCACGACCCGGTCGTGGTCGGCCTGAACCCGCCGGTGAGCCCGGCCTTCCCGGCCTGGGACAAGTCGAAGGTCTACAACTCCGGCGACAAGGTCACCTACAACAGCAAGACGTACCTCGCCTCGTGGTGGACCCAGAACCAGACGCCGGGCGACCCGTACGGCCCGTGGCAGGAGATCGCGACCGGCCCGGACGGCACCGCCCTGTGGACGGCGTCGCGCATCTTCAACGCCGGTGACGTGGTCCTCTACCAGGGCAAGAAGTACGTCGCCCAGTGGTGGACCCGCAACCAGGCCCCCGGCGACCAGTACGGTCCCTGGAAGCCCGTCGCGTAACCGTGTTCAGGGGCCGCCCTCCGGGTTCCGGGGGGCGGCCCTTTCATGCGTTGGCGCCCCGCGCCGCGACCCTCCAGCGGTCGATCTCGAGGCCGTTGCGTACGACGACGAGCTCGTCGGCCAGGTTGACCGCCGCGCAGAGGTGGTTCGGCGCGACCCGCACGATCTCGCCGCGGGCCGGCCTCGGGGCGCCCGGCGGGAACACGACCGTGGCGTGGTGCTCGGACAGGGCGGTGACGCGGGCGCCCGGATGGTCGGGGAGCCGCCCGCCGCCGGTCACCCAGGCGGGCTGGTCGGCGCCGAGGACCTTGCTGCCGGCGTCGAGGATCAGGTGGTCCCCGGCGACGCTGACCACGGTCGCGGCGACGGTCAGGGCGACGTCCCCCCAGCCGCAGGTGCCGAGCTCGACCTGCTGGGCGTCGTTGAGCGCGTACACGCCGGGGCGGATCTCGTTCAACGCGCCACTGTCCGATGTGGACGCCGTCGGGGTCGAGCCGCCGCTGCGGACGCCCGGCTCGATGCCCGCGGCGCGCATCGCCTCGGCGGCGGTCCGCATCGCGGCGGCCTCGTCGGCGGCGGCCCGCGCCTGACGCCCGGGCCCGTAGCCGTGGCCGGGAAAGGTGAAGACGCCCGCCACCGTCAGGCCCAGCCGCGCCGCGGCGGCGGCCAGTTCGCCGGCCCCGGCCGGGTGCACGCCGCTGCGGTGGTGCCCGCTGTCGATCTCGACCACGACCTCGGCTCCGGTGCCGGCCAGCAGCGCCGCCGCCTCGGCCGAGTCGACGCCGACGCGGACCGTGGCCCGCTCGGCGAGCGCCCGCAGGCGGGCCGCGCGGGCCGGAGTGGCCCACACGGGGTAGGCGATGAACAGGTCGGCGCAGCCGCCGCCGGCGAACACCTCGGCCTCGCCGACGGTGGCCACGGTCAGCCCGGGAGCCCCGAGCTCGAGCTGGCGGCGGGCGATCTCGACGCATTTGTGCGCCTTGGCGTGCGGCCGCAGCGCGAGGCCGCTCGCCGCGGCGGCGTCCGCGGCGTCGCTGAGGTTGCGATCCAGCACCTCGACGTCGACCGTCAGGTACGGCGTGCTCTCCATCCGGCGATCATGTCATGCCCTCTTCGTCGCCGGCCCGTCACACAACGTCACCGTCCGGTGCGGCGTTCGCCACCCTCGGGCTCGCCGGGCACCGCGCCGCGGCCCGATGTCGTAGCTTCCTCACGTGCATCGTCGCTGGCTCGTCCCGATCACCGTCTGTGCCGTCCTGTTCGCCGGCGCGTGCACCGGCGACTCGCCCAAGCCCGCCGCGAGCGGGTCCGCCCCCAGCGTTGCGCCGAGCGCCGCCCCGGACGGGCCCGGCTACGGGCAGTGGTCGGCCGGCAAGTCGACGCCGGTGGCGGACCCGGTGTACCCCGGCTACGGCAACCCGGCCGTCGACGTGCTGCACTACGGCCTCGACCTGGCCTGGGCGCCCGAGACGAAGACGCTGACCGGCATGGCCACGATCCAGCTGCGGGCCGCGGAGCCGCTCACCGAGATCAAGCTCGACTTCTCCAAGGCCTACGCGATCGACGGGGTCCAGCTCAACGGGGCGGCGGCCACCGGCAGGGTCGACGGGACCAAGCTGACCGTGGCCGGGTCCGTGGCCAAGGACGCCGACGCCGAGCTGGTGGTGAAGTACCACGGCACGCCGGCCACGGTGCCGATGCCGTCGCACCGCAACGACGTCGAGCCGCTCGGCCTGACCGTCACCGCCGACGGTGGGCTGTGGACGATGCAGGAGCCCTACGGGGCGTCGACCTGGTATCCGGCCAACGACCAGCCGTCGGACAAGGCGCTGTACGACATCGCGGTCACCGTGCCCGCGGGCTGGTCGGCGATCGCGGGCGGCACGCCGAAGGGCCACGAGGGCAACACGTTCACCTACAGCGCCACGGTGCCGGTGGCGAGCTACCTGACCACGCTGGCCGTGGGCAAGTACCAGCAGGAGACGGCGGCCGGGCCGCGCGGCACCCCGATCACGCTGTGGTACCGCGCGGGGGCCGACGACAAGGCGCTGCCGTACCTGCGCAAGTCGCCGCAGTACCTCGCCTGGCTGGAGCAGCGCTTCGGCCCCTACCCGTTCGACAGCGCCGGCGTGCTCATGGTCCCGTCCGCCTCGGGCATGGAGACCCAGCAGATGATCACCATGGGCCTGCCCGACTACGGCAGCGACGCCGACTTCAAGACCGGCTTCGACGCCGACCTGCTGCACGAGTACGCCCACCAGTGGTTCGGCGACGCGGTCTCCCCGACGAACTGGAACGACCTCTGGCTCAACGAGGGCTGGGCGGAGTACAGCCAGTTCCTCTACACCAACGAGCGCGACAAGGTCACCGCGCAGCAGTGGGAGTCCTGGGCCCGCGGCGCCGACGCCCGCCTGCGCAAGCAGCTCGGCCCGCCCGGCAAGCCGCGCGCCGACAGCTTCGCCGAGTCCAACGTGTACATCTGCCCGGCCCTGATGCTGCACCAGATCCACAAGCAGATCGGCGACGCCGCGTTCTTCTCCCTGGGCGCCGACTGGGCCAAGGCCAACCGCGGCACCGCCCAGGACCGCGCCTCCTTCATCGCCTTCGTCAACCAGCACACGGGCAAGGACTTCACCGCCCTGATCAACACCTGGCTCGACTCGCCCACGACCCCGAAGTGAGCCGGCGGGCCGGGCGCCGCGCTCGTCCGGCCGCTACGTGATCCGAAAGAGGCGGTCAGCGGGGTCCACGACGGCGGCCAGCACCGCGCCGGGCACGAGGGCCGGGTCATCGGCGCGGATCGTGTCCGCCTCGAACGTGGCGAACCCGGGCCCGCTGATGCGCAGGTGGAGATCCAGCCCCGGATCCTCTCCGCCCAGATGGTTCGCCACCGCGAGAATCTCCGCCGTCGCGGCGACACTGGCGGCGGACAGCCGGTGCGCGTCGCGGCGCGAGCGGGTAACCAGCCGCAAGCCCCAGACGCCGAATCCGGCACCGACGATCGTCATCAGGACGTCACCGGCGAGCAGGCCCCAGAAGTCTGCGCGCGAGCGCAGCGGGTCCATCGTCACGGTGCCGGCGAGCAGGACCGGTCCGGGCAGGCAGATGGCCAGGAACACCAGCCGGCACAGCAGCGCGCCGATCGGACCGAGGCGCACTTCCGCTTCCCGGGGGGTACTCGTCACCCCCCCCGCACCATAGTGCAGCGCCCAACGTGACCGGCCGGCCGCGGCTACGCGGGACCGCCGGCCCGCGGCAGGCTGACGGTGACGGATCGTTTGCGGGCGCGCCGCCGGCCGCGGCTACCCGGGACCGCCGGCCCGCGGCAGGCTGACGGTGACGGACAGGCCGCCCTCGTCGAGGGGGACGGCCGTCACGGTGCCGGCGTGGGCGCGCACGATCGAGCGGACGATGGCCAGGCCCAGGCCCGTCGAGCGCGGTCCGGCGGCGCGGTCCCTCGCCAGGCGCTGGAACGGCTCGAACAGGCGGTCGACCTCGGCGGCCGGGACCGGGTCGCCACTGTTGTCCACGGTGATGACGCAGCCGTGGTCCGTGGCGCCGGTGGTCACGCGCAGCCAGCCGGCCGGGCGGTTGTGGCGGATCGCGTTGTCCACCAGGTTGCGCACCAGGCGGTCGAGCAGCACGGGGTCGCCGTGGACCGGGGCCGGGCGCAGGTCCGTGGTGACGGTCAGGCCGGCCCGTTCGGCCTCGGGGTCGGCCTCCCCGAGGGCGCCGGCGGCGGCCACGGCCAGGTCGCACGGCTCGGCGGTGAGGGCGCCGCTGTCGCTGCGGGCCAGGGCGAGCAGGCCGTCGAGCAGCCGCTCGGCCCGGGCGGTCGCGGTGAGCACGCGGTCGGCCATGGCCCGCCACTCCGCGGGCGCGTCGTGGCGCTTGGCGAGCTGCACCTCGGCGCCGGTGCGCACGATCGACAACGGGGTGCGCAGCTCGTGGGCGGCGTCGGCGACGAAGCGGCGCTGGCTGTTGAAGGAGGCCTCCAGCCGGCCGACCATCGCGTCGAACGTGTCGGCCAGCTCCTTGAGCTCGTCGGGCGGCCCGGTCAGCGCGACCCGTTCGGCGAGCCGGTCCTGCGAGATCCGGCGGGTGGCGGCGGTGAGGGTCCGCAGGGGCCGGAGCATCCGGCCGGTGACCAGCCAGCACACCGCCAGGCCGGCGACGGCGGCGATGACCAGGGCGAGGGCCGAGGTGCCGGCCGAGTGCAGCAGGACGTCGGCGCGCAGGTGCCGGATCTCGGCCTGCTCGGCCCAGTAGGCCGAGAGCTTCTCGTTGGGGGCGTCGTCCCCTGGGCGCATGTCGGCCGGGATCGGGCCTTTGACGTTCGTGTAGAGGCTGCGGTACAGCAGCGCGTCGTTGAGCGCGAGCAGGGCGGCGCTGGTCGCCACGAGCACGACCGCGTAGACGAGGGTGAGGCGCACCCGGATCGAGGCCTTCACAGCCGGTACCCCGCGCCGACGACGGTCTCGATCAGCGGGGGATCGCCGAGCTTGCGGCGCAGCCTGGCGAGCGTCACCCGGACCGTCGCGGTGAACGGGTCCGCGTGCTCGTCCCAGGCGCGCTCGAGGAGGTCCTCGGCGCTGACCACGGCGCCGTCGGCGGCCATCAGGATCTCCAGCACCGACATCTCCTTCGTGGTCAGCGGGATGATCCGCCCGCCGCGGGTGACGACGCGCCGGGCGGTGTCGAAGGCCAGGTCCAGGCGCTGGAGCACCCGGGGCGCGTTGTTGGCCCGCCGGGCGAGCGCGCGGATGCGCAGCACCAGCTCGTCGAAGACGAACGGCTTGGGCAGGTAGTCGTCGGCGCCGAGCAGCAGCCCGGCCACCCGGTCGGCCGCCTCACCGGCCGCGGTGAGCATGAGGATCCGCGCGTCGGCGCCGCCCGCGGCCAGCGCCGTGCACACCTGGTCGCCGTGCACGAGCGGCAGGTCGCGGTCGAGCACCACCACGTCGTAGCGGTTCGTGCCGGCCTTGTGCAGCCCGTCGAGCCCGTCGGCGGCGAGGTCGACGGCCATGCCCCGGTCCCGCAGCCCCTCAGCGACCTGCTCGGCGAGCAGCGTCTCGTCCTCGATCAGCAGTATCCGCACCGTCGCATCCTCCCCGGCAAGTCTGGCCGTGCGGGCATTACACCGGCGTTACAGGCGCTGTGATGCCCCCGTTGCGGGCCGGCTGCTCGACTGGGGCCATGCGAACGAGAACGAGACTGCTGACCGGCTGCCTCATGGTGCTGCTCGCGGGAGCGTCCGCCTGCGGGGGCCCGACCGGCGGCAACGGCGCCGCACCGGCGGCCACCGCCTCGCTGCACGGCATCGACCTCGCGCGGCGCCACGCCCAGTGCATGCGCGAGCACGGGGTGCCGGAGGAGGACCCGAAGGAGAACCCCGACGGCAGCATCGAGCACCAGCGCTACGACAAGGACGCGGTCGACCAGGCGACGCTGGGCGCGGCGATCGAGGCGTGCCGGCCCTACGAGCCGGTGCTGCAGGGCCCCGGCGCCGACGAGAAGATCGGCATCCTGCGCGACTACGCCAAGTGCATGCGGGAGCGCGGGGTGGAGGACTTCCCCGACCCCGATGCCAACGGCCGCATCCAGCTCCCCGAGGAGCAGACGGACCCCGACTACGACACCGCGAAGGCGTACTGCGATGCCCACACCACGACGCGCAGCCCGAGCGCGGCGGCGAAGCGGTGAGCGCACGACGCTCGGGCCGCCGAAGGCGGGGCCTCGTCGCGGGGGCGGTCGGCGCGGGCGTGTTCGCGGTGGGCGCCGCGACCGCCGCGGCGGCCAGG
>NZ_BAAARV010000075.1:73580-77101 GCF_039532525.1 Dactylosporangium salmoneum | reverse complement strand
CGGCGGACCTGCCGCCGGCCACCGCGCAGGTGACCCGGCAGACGATGGTGGACACCGACGACGAGCCGGGCAGCCTGGGGTACGGCACTCCCGGGGTCCTGGCCGGCTGGCTGCCCGGCATCGTGACGCGGGTCCCCGCCGCCGGCGACGTGATCGGCCGCGGCCAGCAGGTCTACCGGGTGGACGACCGGCCGGTGCTGCTCATGTACGGCGACGTCGCGGCGTACCGGCCGCTCGCCCCGGGCACGACGGGCGCCGACGTGCGGCAGCTGGAGACCAACCTGCGGGCGCTGGGCTACTTCACCGCGGCGGCCGACGACACCTACACGGCGGCCACCGCGGCCGCGGTCCGCCGGTGGCAGAAGGCGCTCGGGCTGCCGCAGACCGGCGAGGTCGAGCTGGGCCGGGTGCTCTTCGCGGCCGCCGACGTGCGGGTCGAGGCGGTGACGACGGGGGTGAACCAGCGCACCGGCGACGGCGGGGAGGTGCTGCGGTACACCGGGACGGGCCGGCTGGTGACGGTCCAGCTCGCGGTGTCGAAGCAGCGCCTGGCCCGCGCCGGGGTGGCGGTCAGGTTCCGGCTGCCCGACGGCCGGCAGGTCGGCGGCCGGGTCGAGCGCGCCTACACGGTGATCGAGGCGGGCACCGCGTCCGGCGCCGCGCCGGAGACGAGGATCGAGGCCATCCTGTCGCTGGCCGACCCGGCGGCCGTCGCCGGGATCGAGGCCGCGGTGGTCACCGTGACGTTCACCGCCGGCGAGCGCAAGGACGTGCTCGCCGTGCCGGTGGCCGCGCTGGTGGCGCTGGCCGGTGGCGGCTACGGGCTGGAGGTGGTCGAGGGCCCGGCCACCCGCTACGTCCCGGTCGAGACCGGCCTGTTCGCCGGCGGCCGGGTGGAGGTCACGGGGGACGGGCTGCGGGAAGGCATGACGGTGGGGATGCCGCGATGATCGAATTGACGGACGTGACGAAGGTGTACGGCGAAACGGCCCGCGCGCTGGACGGCGTCACCCTGACCGTGGCCGCCGGCGAACTGGTCGCCGTGGTCGGCCCGTCCGGCTCGGGCAAGTCGACCATGCTCCACCTGCTGGGCGCGCTGGACCGGCCGAGCTCCGGGCGGGTCGCGATCGACGGGCACGACCTGTCGCGCCTGTCCGACCGGCAGCTGTCCGCGCTGCGGGCGCGCCGGATCGGCTTCGTGTTCCAGCAGTTTCACCTGGCCGCCGGTGTTGCGGCGGTGGACAACGTGGCCGACGGGCTGCTGTATGCGGGGGTACCGCGAGCCGAGCGCCGGCGGCGGGCACGGGCCGCGCTGGAGCGCGTCGGGCTCGGGCACCGGCTCGACCACGAGCCGCACGAGCTGTCCGGCGGCGAGCGCCAGCGGGTCGCGATCGCCCGCGCCGCGGTCGGGGAGCCCGCGCTGCTGCTCGCCGACGAGCCGACCGGCAACCTCGACACCGCCTCCGGCGCGGGCGTGATGGCCCTGCTGCGCCAGCTGCACGCCGCGGGCACCACGGTCGTGGTCATCACCCACGACCGGGAGCTTGCCGCCGGCCTGGATCGGCGGATCAGCATGCGCGACGGCCGGGTGGCCGAGGAGGCGGCCCGGTGACCGCGCTCGCCTACGCCCCGCTCGCCCCCGCCCGGATGGCCCCCGGCGACGTGCTGCGGGTGGGCGCGGCCGGCCTGCGGACCCGGCCCACCCGCGCGCTGCTGTCGGCGCTCGGCATCGCCATCGGCATCGCCACGATGGTGGCCGTGGTCGGCATCTCCGCCTCGTCGCGCGAGCAGCTCGACCGGCAGCTCGCCGCGCTCGGCACGAACCTGCTCACCGTCGCGCCCGGCCGCACCGTCGACGGGACGGAGGCGAGGCTGCCCGCCGAGGCCGAGGCGATGATCGCGCGCATCGGCCCGGTCACCGCCGTGTCGGCCACGGCCACCGTCGGCGGCGTCAAGGTGTACCGCTCGGACCGCATCCCGAAGGCCGAGACCAACTCCCTGTCCGTGCTGGCCGCCCGGGTGAACCTGCCGCAGACCGTCGGCGCCACCGTCCACCGTGGTGCCTGGCTCAACGGCCTGACCGGCCGCTACCCGGCCGCGGTGCTCGGCGCCGAGGCCGCCGCCCGGCTCGGCGTCGGCCGGCCCAGCCCGCAGACCGAGATCGTGGTCGGCGACGCGCGGTTCACCGTGATCGGCGTGCTCGACCCGGTGCCGCTCGTGCGCGCGCTCGACACCGCCGTCCTCGTCGGCTGGGACGTGGCCACGGACCGGCTGCATTTCGACGGCCGGGCCACGACGGTGTACGCCCGGTCGCGCGACGACCAGGTCGAGGCGGTCGCCGGGCTCCTGTCCCGCACCGCCAACCCGCAGGCGCCCGGCACGGTGATGGTCTCCAAGCCCTCCGACGTCCTCGTCGCGCAGCGGGCGGCCGACGCCACGCTCGACGGCCTGCTGCTCGGCCTCGGCGCCGTCGCGCTGCTGGTGGGCGGCGTCGGCGTGGCCAACACGATGGTGATCTCGGTGCTGGAGCGGCGGGCCGAGATCGGGCTGCGCCGCTCCCTCGGCGCCACCCGCGGCCAGGTCCGCACCCAGTTCCTCACCGAGTCGCTGCTGCTGTCGGCGCTCGGCGGTGCCGGCGGGGTGCAGCTCGGGGTCGCCGTCACGACCGGCTACGCCGCCTACCAGGCCTGGCCGACGGTCGTGCCGCCGTGGGCGTCCGCGGGCGCGCTGGCCGCCACCCTGGTCATCGGCGCCCTGGCCGGCGTGTACCCGGCGATCCGGGCCGCCCGGCTCTCGCCGACCGAGGCGCTGGCCGCCCCGTGAGGCGCGGACTCGCGAGGGCGTGGCGGCCATGGGCCGCGGCACCGGCTCATCACCTCACGTCGTCTCGACGCGGGTCAGCCGCTGGGCGAGGCGGACCCCGCGCGCGAGGTCGCGCGCGTCGGCCAGCAGGCGGCGGGGGTCACCGCCGGCGGGTACCACGCGTGAGTTTCCCGCACGAACTGATTGGCGCTAGTGAGGCGGGAACTTTGCCGGCCCGGCGAGCGACTCTCCGTCCGGGCGCGAGCGCGCCGGCTGCGACGACGGATCGGGGTTGACGGGATGAGCGGACGGTTCGGGCGGCTGCTGGCGGCCGGATGTGCGGCGCTGGTGGCGGCCGCGGCGGTGGTGGGCGGGCCGGCGGCGCCGGCGTGGGCGCACTCGACGCTGCTGCGTACCGATCCGGCGAAGGACTCGACGGTGACCGCCCCCGTTTCCACGATCACGCTGACCTTCAACGAGATGGTCAAGGGGAGCAAGACCGTCGTCACCGTCACCGGCCCCGACGGCGCGAACTACGCCGACGGGGCGGCCCAGGTGGTGGACAAGAACGTGCTGCAGGCCGTGAAGCCGCTGCCGCAGGGGGCCATCACCGTGCAGTGGAAGTCGGCGGCCGCGGACGGCGACCCGATCTCGGGCACCTTTGGGTTCACCAGCGCGATCGTGGCGCCGGCCAGCCCGTCGCCGTCGGCGAGTCCGTC
>NZ_BAAARV010000075.1:0-73538 GCF_039532525.1 Dactylosporangium salmoneum | reverse complement strand
CGGCCGCCGCCGCGACTGCGAGCCCGGTCGACGCCGTGCCGGTCTCGAACGGCCAGGACTCGTCGGCGGCGGCGTGGTGGATCGCCGGCGCGGTGGTGGTGCTGCTCGCGGTCGCCGGGGGCTGGCTGTGGTCACGGCGCCGCCGCCCGTCTGCCGGCTGACCCACGGGCGGAAGCCGGTAGCTGGCGGCGGCGTCCGCCGGCTGACCCGCTGGGCGGAAGCCGGGAGCTGGCGGCGGCGTCCGGGGGCTCAGAAGCGCAGGGCGTCCAGGTACTGGAAGCCGTTGCGGGCGGTGGTCAGGGCGTCGGCCGGCGTGCGGGGCGGGGTGCCCGCGTCGTCGCGCTCGATGATGAACTCGGCGATGCCGGCCTCGCGGGCGTGCGCGAAGATGCGGCCGAAATCGATCAGGCCGGAGCCGGCGTCCTCGAAGCTGCGGGCCGTGTTGAGGTCCTTCACGTGGACCTGGCGGATGCGGCCGCGGTGGGAGGCGATCAGGTCGACCGGGTCGGCGGCGCCCACCCAGGCCCAGAAGAGGTCGACCTCCAGGTGGACCAGGGACGGGTCGGTCTCGGCGGTGAGGATGTCGTAGCCGGTGCGGGAGCCGCCGTCCTGGCGGGTGAACTCCAGGTTGTGGTTGTGGTAGCCGAAGTCCAGGCCGGCCCGGCGGGCCAGGGCGCCGGCGCGGTTGAGGTCGCGGGCCATCGCGCGGTACGTGGCGCCGTCGCGGATCGGCTGGCCGGTGGCAAAGTCGATGCCGAAGAACGGGTGCACGATGTAGGTGTTGCCGACCACGTTGGCGTCCTCCAGCGCCTGCTCCCACGCGCCGGCGTCGAACGGCTGGGGGATGGCGACGTGGCCCGACGTGGCGCGGATGCCGGCGGCGTCCAGCGCGGCGCGGAACTGGGTGGCGGTGCGCCCGACGAAGCCGGCGTGCTCGATGCGGGTGTAGCCGATCCGGCGCAGCTCGGCGAGGCTGCCGTCGAGGTCGATGCCGAGCTGGTCGCGCAGCGTGTACAGCTGCACGCTGATCCGCTCGCGGGGCACCCGGTGGAGGTTGTTGCCGCGGTCGGCGTCCGACGCGGCGGCGGGGGAGCCGGCGACGGCGGTGCCGGCGGCCGCGAGGGCGGCGGTCCCGAGCAGGCTGCGACGGCTCAACGGTTGGTTCATGCACCCTCCCAGTGACGACTATCGATCAGCGAACTCTATCGAACTGCTCGAATGAACGGAACTTTTGCCTGCTTCGATGAAAGTCCAGCCGAATTTGCATTAGAAACTACATTAGTTTCTGTTACAGTCTCGCCATGGAGCAGCTGGACGCGGCCGAGCTGACGGCCGTGCTGGAGAACTTCGTGCGGATGTTCATCCGGCTGCCGGCCGTGGACCGGCTGAGCTTCACCACCCTGTCCGTGCTGCACACCCTCGCCCGGATCGGGCCGATGCGGCTCACCGACCTCACCGCCAGCGAGCAGGTCACCCAGTCCGCGGTCACCCAGATCGTGGCCAAGCTCGAGCGCGACGGGCTCGTCGGGCGCCGGCCCGACCCGACCGACGGCCGGGCCGTGCTCGTGCACATCACCGAGGCCGGCGCGGCGATCGTCAACGGGCGGCGGGACAACCGCGTCGGCCACCTGGCCGGGCTCGTGGACCGGCTCGGCGACGACGAGCGGGCCGCCATCGCCCGCGCGTTGCCGGCCCTGACCCGCATCACCGAACTCCATGAACAGCGGCGATAGCGAACAGCGGCGATAGGAGCCACCATGCCGGCATCCCTCACCCCGGCCCCGATCCGCGTGGACGACGAGGTCCTCGACGACCTGCGTAGGCGCCTGCGGCACACCCGCCTGCCGGAGGGCCCCGGCTACGACGACCCGCACTACGGCGTCGGCCGCCGGCAGCTGGCCGAACTCGTCGAGTACTGGCGCGACGGCTTCGACTGGCGCAAGGCCGAGGCCGCCATGAACGCCTACGAGCACTACCGGGCCGACGTCGACGGCGTGCCGATCCACTTCATGCGCCGCCCCGGCACCGGCCCCGCCCCGCGGCCGCTGATCCTCAGCCACGGGTGGCCGTGGACGTTCTGGCACTGGTCGAAGGTCATCGACCCATTGGCGGACCCGGCGTCGTACGGTGGCAGCCCCGACGACGCGTTCGACGTCATCGTCCCGTCGCTGCCCGGCTTCGGCTTCTCCGGCACGCGGCCCGACCTCAACTACTGGAAGACCGCCGACCTGTGGCACGAGCTCATGACCGGCGTTCTGGGCCACGCACGCTACGCCGCCGCCGGGTGCGACGTCGGGGCGCTGGTCACCGGCCAGCTCGGGCACAAGTACGCCGCGTCGCTGCTCGGCATCCACATCGGCTCCGGCCAGAAGCTCACCTTCTTCAACGGCGACCGGGGCTGGGACCTCAGCGGCGGGCGCCCGATCCCGGAAGGCCTGCCTCAGGACGTACACCGGCAGGTCCTCGCCTTTGAGAAGCGCTTCGCGGTGCACCTCGCCGCGCACGTGCTCGCCCCGCACACCCTGGCCTTCGGCCTCACCGACTCCCCGGCCGGCCTGCTGGCCTGGATCCTGGAGCGCTGGGCGGCCTGGAGCGACCACGGCGGCGACCTCGAGACCGTGTTCAGCAAGGACGACCTGCTCACGCACGCCACCATCTACTGGGTGACGGGCACGATCGGCACCTCGATGCGGATGTACGCCAACAACAACCGCTACCCGTGGTCCCCGTCGCACGAACGGACCCCGGCCGTGCAGGCCCCGACCGGCCTGACCTTCGTCGCCTACGAGAACCCGCCGGGCGTGACCACGGACCGGCGCGTCGAGCACTTCATGTCCAGCGACCGCGCCGGCTGGTACAACCTGGTGAACGTCACCGCCCACGACCACGGCGGCCACTTCATCCCGTGGGAGGCCCCGCAGGCCTGGATCGACGACCTGCGCCGCACCTTCCGCGACCGCCACTGACAGCGGCGGCTCGATCTACGCACGCCGCTGGGGGTCGGCCCAGCGCCTCGTGCGCGGGCGTGCTGTACCTGCTCGAGATCGACAACACCGGCGACGGCCGGGCCATCATCGCCCTGGCAACCTCGGCGCCACCGTCGTTCGGCGCATAACGGACCATCCTCGGCGCGGCGGGTGAATCTGGTTGATCCGCCGGCTACTCAACGATTTCGGGATGCCAGTGCGCGGCGTCGGTGGGGACTGGAGCGAAGGCTCCCGCGACGCGCAGGCGGTCGGCGAGGTCCATGACGCGGTCCAGGGACGGGATAGCGCCGTCCGGCTCGATCAGTGACAGCAGTACGCCGTCGCCGGGCATCGGGCGAACGGCGGCGGGAAGGTTGGCAGGGATCTGCCGAGCGCGGGCCGCCGACAGGTACGTGACCGCGCCGGCGATCGGCTCGCCCCGCCCGGGCCGCTGGGCCTCGATCCACCGGTCTCCGTAGATCTCCCCGTGGTCCGGATCCCACTCGGTGACCAGAACCAGCAGGATCGCTTGCAGGTCGCCGAGTGCCGCGGCGGTCCCCTCCACCCGGGCGAGGTTGAGCAGGCCCGGAACCGCCGCCGTCGACCCCGCCGTGGCGCTGAAGAACACCGCCGCGTTTGGGTCGCCGTTGACCATGGTGAATTTGTGCCCGAGGGTGCTTGTGTCGCGCCCCCGGCCGTCGAGCAGCAGCGGCAGGTCGTCGTCGCTGAGTGGGCGGTCGTTGTCGTCCTCGTCGAGGACGACCCAGCCGCCGACCGGCGGTTCGAGGGCGGCGAGGCCCTGGATGGTGGCGCGCCAGCGCTCGGCGATGGCGGCCGCGGTCTCCGCGCGTGGCCCCCAGCAGACTCGAACGTTGACGTTGCCGAGGCGGCCTGGGTCGACGGTCACGGGAAGTACCGTACCCGGATCGGGATGCCTTCGTTGTCGAACATCGTCTGGATGAGCGCGGCCACCTGCGGGTTCTGCACGCGCCACTCGATCGGGGTGGTACCCGCCTGGCCGACCTGCGTGTTCGCCTCGTTGAGGATGCCCTGCAGGCCCGACGGCTTGTTCGGCGTCTTGGGCTTGACCTTTGTCCACCAGCCTTGCCAGTCGCCGGTCTTCTTGTTGATGAACTGGCTGTACCGGTCCTTGCCGTCGAGGAGGATGCCGTTCTCGTAACCGTCGAAACGGCGGTTGCCGACGAGGTACTCCAGGCCCCGGGTGACGCCGGAGGCCCGTTCCTGATATGCCTGCGAGGCGGGGCTGCCCGTCGGGGTAGCCGTTATCCACCGGCCGGGCCCGCCGTCGGTGTCGCCGACGCGCGGGGTGCGCAGCGTGCCCGGCGGTCCGCGCATGGTGAGGTTGCGTTCGGCGTCAACCCGGCGGACCTGCCGCTCCACCTCGGCCTGGACGTTGGCCTGCGCCGTCACCTCGGCCGAGCCAGTGGCCGTGATCGTCACCGACGTCTGCTTCGCCGCCTGCGCCTGGGCTACGATCTCGGCGTAGATCGCTCCGGCCTCGACGACGGTGCAGGTCAGCGTGCCGGAGCCGTCGGCCGGGACCAGCGTCGGCGGGCTCACGCACGATCCGGCCGGCTGGCCGTTCAGCACCACCGAGGCGGTCATCGTCGCGCTCACCTGGGCGCCGGTGACCTTCGTCTGGCCGGTGCCGAGGACCTGGTTGGTGACGTTCGCGGTGACGACGCAACCCGCCGCACCGCATGCGACATTGGCGTTGCCCTGCAGCGTGAACTGCACGGTGGCGTCGACCGCCTGGCCCAGTTCCCCGGCGTCCGTGCGCAGGTCCGTGAACGTCTTGTCGTAGTCGGCCGGCGACACCGGCTGCATGTCGAAGGACAGGTCGCCGCCGGTCGGGTCGCCCGGCGCCCGCAGCGGGGCCGTCAGCTCGGCCAGCAGCACGTCGCGCAGCAGCGACGGCAGCGCCCGGCGGCTCGGCCGGGCCGGCAGGCTCGGAATCTTGGGCAGGCTGGGCAGCCCGGACGGCCGCGTCGACGGCCCGCCCTTCGCCGCGAACCGCACGATCCGATGCGGCGCGGCCTTGGTGACGTACAGGTCACCGTCGGGCAGGCTTGCTTTTAGCACCGCCTGGCCGTCGATCTGCTCGCCGCGGTCGAGGCGGCTCGGGAAGGTGGCCTCGGTGAGTCCGATGTAGAGCCGGCCGGCCATGGTGAGCGGGCCCAGCTGCTGCCAGCTGGTGGCGCCGGCGCTCAACGGGCCGCCGGTCGTCCACCGCGCCGCGGTCCCGGCCCCAGGGAGCAGGCCCGGCGCCTTCACGTACGTCCGGCCGGCCATCGTCAGCACGTCGAGTTTGACGCCGAGCAGCGTCAGGGTGCCGATCATGTCGCCGCCGCCGGTCACGCGGACGTCGAGCTGGGTCCCGCCGAGATCGGCGCGATAGTGCAGCACCGGCGAGGCGGCCAGGTCGGTGACCGCCTCGTCGAACGGCGTCCGGTCCGCCCGGCCCAGCCACACGACGACGCCGACACCGGCGGCCAGCGCCAGCACCACGACGCCAGCGATGGCGAAAACCCACCAGCGCCGGTACCAGGGCCGTCCTGCTGGCGCTGGCGGGCCAGCGGCAAACATCGGCGGCGTAGGCGGCCCGGGGGCGGTGGGCGGTGCTGGGGGCCCTGGTGCGTGCGGTGGCGCCGCCGGCGCGCCGTAGGGCGCAGGCGGCCCGGTCCTGGGCGGTGACGGCTGTGGCGCGCGCGGCGACGGCGTTGGACCCGGCTCAAGTCCGCGCAGCGGCTGGTGCGCTTCGTTCGACATGACAACGCCCCCGTGTCGTCGTTTCGGTAGCAACGTCCAGCCCAGCACACCGCGTCACGGCGGTCAACGCTTAATGTACATATGTCGATGCTCGAATGGCGCGTCGAGCGGTGGGGCCTCTCGCGTGTGTAAGCGCGCCTACCGCAGGCCACGGACCTAGCCTGGCAGCGCGCACACGTACGGCTACTGGCTGGTCGTCACCCAGTACTCGCCGCCCCGAGGGTCGGCCGCCAGATGCCACACGCGTTTCACCGGTGCCATCCCGGCCATGGTCGCTGGACCGCGCCCGGCGTGCTCGTCGGCGACGTGCCGGTGGCCACGATCAACCGGCTGGCCGGGCTCACCAGTGCTGCTCGGTCCAGTACCGGACGTGCTCGTTCTCGACCGAGCGCACGCCGCGCTGGAAGAACTGCACGCGGCGGCCGTCGAGGTGATACTCCGTCGTGGTCGGGAATCCGAGCCGCTCGATCAGCGCCTCGGGATCGACGGACTCGCCGGCGACTGCGAAGGCGTCGTGCTCCTCGGTCCAGAACACCGTTCCGCCCTCGAAGCACTGGAACACCCCGCCCGCGGCCTCGATCTCGTCCGAGGTCGGGAAGCCCAGCCGGCCGCCAGTGCCGCCCTCGCGCTCGTGCACGATGCCGATGCCACCAGAGACTGCGTGGATGCCCGAGCCGTGGTTGACCAGCCGGCGGATCAACGTCTTGCCGATCTCCCGCTGGTAGACGGTGGCACCGCCGGTCTCCGGCCACGACTGCCGGATCTCGTCAGGGTAGTTCCACCGCCCCTCGAACCGCTGCAGTGTGCCCCTGGTGCCCTGCGGGGACCGCGTGGCGTCGCGACTGGGACCGACCGGGAAACCGAGCGGACCGTCGACGCCGCCGCGCTCCTCGTGATACCCGGCGAGGTAGTCGAACACGGCGACGCCGCCGGTCTTCGCGCTCCAGTACACGACGCCGCCCTCGAAGTGCTGCCGCCAGCCGGTGGTGCCCGCGGGCGACGGACCGACCGGATGCTCGTCGTCCGTCGGGAACCTCAGCCGGCCACGGCCGCCGTCGAGCAGCTCGAAGTGCTCGCCGACGCCGCCCCAGGTGCTGTGGGCGCCGTGCTCAGGCGACCAGTAGACGGCCGCGCCGCACCGCAGGCCGAGCCGCTGGAGGAGGTCCTGGCCGTAGTCCTGCTTGTCCTGGAAGCGCTGCAGCACCCGTTCGCCGTCGACGACGATCTCGCCGGTCACCGGGTATCCGAGGCGACCGTCGATGCCGCCCTGCGCCTCGAAGTGGGCTCGGATTCCGTGCCAGACCGGCTGGGCGCCGGTCGCCCGCGTCCAGTACACCAGGCCGTAGTGCTCGAATTCCCGCACGAAGCCGATGCCGCCGTCCCAGCGCGACCGACCGGGCACGGGCCGCAGCGGCGACACCGGCTCGCCCAGCTTGTCCGCGCAGCGCCGCCCGCAGTCGTAGATCGCCTCGTCCGCCGCGATCGCGTCGCGGAGCAACTCGGCGCGCGGCAGGTCGGTCATCGCGCCCAGGATCGCGTCGGCGGCCGGCGGGTGCAGGCGCGGGACGGCCGCCACGACCTGCGCGGCACCGAGCAGCGGCAGCACCTGCGCCGCGCCGGCGGGGGCCAGCTCGTTCAGCCGCCGCGCCAGCTCGGCCGGGTCCTCGATCTTCGCCAGCGCCTCGGCGACGTAGCGCGCCCGCAGCGGGCCGGCGGCGGAGCCCGCGCCGGCGGCCCGCGAGCGCGGCACGGGGTCCGCGAGGAAGGCGCCGAACGCCACCGGCAGTTCGTTCTGCTCCGGTACCTTCGGCGCGACCTTCAGCCGCGCCTGCAGCGTGGTCGCAACCAGCGGCAGGCGGCTCGATCCGCCGACCAGGAAGACACCGGCGAACGCCGGCCCGCCGAGGTCGAGCCCGGTCAGCGCCGTGCGGGTCAGCTCCACCGCCCGGTCGACGAGCGGCCCGGCGACCCGCTCGAGCTCCTCGCGCGTCAGGTGCAGCGGCTCGGCCAGGCCGGGAACGCGCACCGCGGCCGACGCCGTCCGCGAGAGCATCTCCTTGGTCTTGCTGACCTCCGACAGGAACTCCAGTCGCGCACTGGTCGGCTGGCGCAGCCGCTCCCACACGTCCGGCCACCGCCGCCCGATCAGCTCGCCGAGATGGCCGCTCAGCGCCTCGTCGATGTCGACACCGCCCAGATCGTCGCGGCCGTCCAGCGACACGGTCTCGAGTCCCTGGGCCGTGCCGCGCACGACACTGACGTCGAGGGTGCCGCCGCCGAAGTCGAACACGGCCAGCGAGGCACCCTCCGGCAACGGGCTCACCTGTGTGCAGTACCGCGCCGCCGCGACCGGCTCGGGCACGAGCTCGACCGCGCCGAGACCGGCCTTGGCGGCCGCCTCGGCCAGGATCGCCCGCCGTTGGGCGCTCCAGGCGGCCGGATACGTCATCACGGCGCCGCCGGCCGGGTCGACGCCGGCGGCCCGGGACTCCTGCGCCACTCGCCGCAGCGGTGCCGCCAGCAGTTCGGTGACCGCGACCTCCGCGTCGCCGAGTAGCACGGTGCCCTCGTCGATGCGCAGCTTCGGGTGCGGCTCGAAACGCTCCGGCTCGATCCGGGCATCGTGCTGCGCGTCCTGGCCCACGAGCAGGGTGCCGTCGCGGCGGGCGAGCACCGCGGACGGCAGCAGCGGCGTCCCGTCGAACACCAGGGCGCGGGGGGCCTGGTCGGCGCGCCGGACCACCGCAACGGTGTTACTGGTACCGAAGTCGACCGCGAGCTGACGCATCAGCGGATACTATGCGTCGCCACCGGCCGGCGACGCCGACCGGTGGCGATGGTGAGTCCGAGCGCTACCGGGCGCGGGTCGCGGTCAGGACGCGACCACGTCGGCGACCGGGCGCCGGTTGGTGCAGCAGGTCTTTGGTGCGTAGCCGAAGCGCAGCACCATGATGTCCGGCGTCGTTGCTTCGTGCGTAGCCTTGGACGCACCTGTGAGCGGCGATCTTCAGCCGTGCGACCACTTCTGCCGGGCCCATGGGAGGATGGCTGGGGCAACCCAGTAGTTGTTGAAGAATCTCACGACTTGCGTGGAGTCGGGCGCGTCCAGCCCGGGTGGGGGCAGTTCGCGGCGCTCCGCCGGCCGGGAGCATCCCAGAATGGCCTGTTCGAAGCCAGCCGGGGTGTAGTAGTTGAGGCAGTGGCATACTTCCGTCCCGGTCACCGTGAACTCATGCACGGTGTTGCGCGGGAGATGGCCCAGGCTGCCCGGTCCGAGAACGACTTCCTGCCCGTCGATGATGGCGGTCATCTCCCCGGCAAGGATGTAGAACGCTTCGTCCTCGAACGGGTGGATGTGAGGAGGTGGGCCCGACCCGACCGGCATGAACTGTTCGATGACGGAGTAGCTGCCGTTGGTGTCTTCGCCGGTGGCCAAGACCAGCCACAGGATATCGAGCAGCCACCGTGCGGGGGCGTCGTCTCTGCTCCGAGCAACGGGATTGCTGGACTCGATCAGATTCATGGCGATGACCTCCAGAAGCTGTGTGCTCTGGGATACAGGGTTCCGCCGGCCAGGTGTTCGCCTTCCGCTTCAACCTCGTGAAGCCGATCGGCAACACACCGGCACCACGCCCACTGTACGTCGGGCAGCGCACCACACCAATTTCGGTGGGCTCAGCTGTGCGAGGCAACTGGGCATCCACCCGCCGGCGGCCAACTGAAACTGCCCGGACATGGCCATCTCGTCACGCAGCGTGCGGATGCTGAGTAGCTCGACACCCCGCCCGAACCGTCATCTACCGGCACATCGGGGATGCAGGTTGCGCCGTTCTGTCCGCACGTTTGGGACGGTCCGAACCCTCGCATCAGGCGCGAGAACTGTCGTTCCGTCGCGAGGCAGCGGCCAACGTGCCAGGACAAATCAGGTCAAGCCGTTACTCGCGTGGGCCGGTATCGCAGGGCGACCGCCCCCGACCGGAACTCATGGCGATCCACGAGCTCGAGCTGGATGCGCTCGCGCAGACCGGCGAGCAACGTCGGCCGTCCTGGCGCGGGCCGCACAGAAGGGGGTCTCATGTTCACGGCCTGAGAGACGTGCCACCTGGCCGGAACGAGGTCGCGGCTAAAACAGCCGCCCGGCCCGTGCCTCGGCCGGCTCCTCAAGGTCCAGCAGGATCTGCTTGCGCTCGAGCCCGCCGCCGAATCCGGTGAGTTTGCCGCCCGCGCCCACCACCCGATGGCAGGGGATGACGATACTCACCGGGTTGCGCCCCACCGCCTGGCCCACGGACTGCGCGAACCCCTTGCTGCCCAGATCGGCCGCGATGTCGCCATAGGTGATCCGCTCACCGTACGGGATCTCCCGCAGCTGCGCCCAGACCCGTTCCTGGAACTCGTCACCGTTCGTCGCCGCCGGGACGTCGAATACCTGCCGGTCCCCGGCGAAGTACTCGCCGAGCTCGCTTTGCGCCTGTGTCAGAACCGGATCCGCTGATGCGTCGGCGCGGCGGCCCCACGCCGAGGGCGAGGGCGTGTACCGGTAGCGCGGAAAATACAGCCCGACCAGCGCGTCATCGCCGGCGACGAGCAGCAGCCGCCCCACCGGGCTGTCCACATAGGCGTGTCGGACATCCATAGTGATCTCCTGTCTGCAACTGCTGCCTGTCCGTAATGCAGACGCGCCGGCGCCCTGAAACGTGAGACGCGCCCCCTGATGGTGACTGGCCGGACAAGATGGCGGGGCGATGGAGAACTACGGCCAGGCCAGATTCTCCAACGGCATAGATACGCGGCGCCGCCCGGGGGCGGACGATGCCGGGCTCGGTGAGCAGAACTGAATGCCGACGTCACCGGCGACGGTGGGCGCGGCGATTTGACGCGGCTGTGCGCATCGGGGATCGGGCCAGCAGGGGGCTGGTCAGGGTGTCCATGGATGTCTTTCTCGCAGGCGGTTTTCCACTGTTGGTAGCGGCTTGGGAAGCCTGCCGCGCACGGCCGATTTCCGGCTGCGGCATGTCGGCGGTCCGGCCGGCTACTCCCGCTCGACGGACGGGTGCAGGACCGGCACGTACCCGGCCGTCAGCACCTGCACCGTTACCGCGGGGGTGAGCACTTCCACCTGAAGATCGGGGGCGATCGCCTGCGCCGTGCCGTACCCGGCCATCGACCAGGGCCGCCAGCGCCCCTGCCGCACCAGCCCGATCTCGCCGTCCAGGCCGATGAACGCGCCGTCTGGCAGGTCGCCGGCCGCCGCCTGAAAGGTGCGCTGTCGCCCCTCGGGCGTTCGCCGATCCGCCTGCAGTCTGCGGTCCATCTCCGGCGCGCTGGGAAGACCGTCTCCCACAGCGGCAGCCCAGTCCTGTTGGAACCGCCGGTAGTCCGGGGCGCGGCACAACCCGCAGGGCCGGTGGCCGGCGGCCAAGGCCGTGGCCTCGTCGAGGAAGTACAGTTCCGTCAGCCGGCCCGGCTGCCACTGAACCCGCCACCAGCCCTTGAACTCCAGCACACAGCAGATCCACGCCCGCGTCGATGGCCTGCGGGTCGGCTGGCCGGCGGCGCCGAGCAACGAACCCCGGTTCCCCCAGAACAGCCCCCGCCCCGGATCGGCCACGATCTCGCCGTCGGGTCGCACCCGGTTGCGTCGACCGGTACGGGCGGGCCCGCCTGTCCTGGTCTGGTTTCCTTGTTCGGTCAGGCCTTCTTCCACCGGCATGATGCGCTCCTCGCCTTATCGGGTGATCGGCTGGGGGGTCGGCCGCCGATGTGTTGAGGACGCTGACGGCGGGATCAGGTGTGAGATCGGAGTCGAAGCGCCACTCGGATCACGATGCCCCGGTCCGGAATCGGCGGCCGCCAGCTGTCGACTGCGACCCGCTACACCGCGGACGGGCGGCAGTACGCCAGCGAGGATACTGAGTACCAGGTCGGCACCTACCTGCCGACCAAGTCGTCGGTCGTCGCCCCGGTCGCTGAATGCACACCGCTGGCCGGCACCACACGACCGAATGGTATTGCTCGAGGGGCGCTGCGAACCACATCCGGTGGTCGCTGCTCAAACCCGCAGCGCCGCGCGGGCAAATTCGGCGAGGCCCTCTTCGAAGCCGACCGTCGCGTTGAAGCCGAGTTCTCGACGGGCCCGTTCGGGCGAGGCGACCACGTGCCGTACGTCGCCGGCCCGGAACTCGCCGGTCACCACCGGCGGTGGACCGCCACAGGCCGTGGCCAGCGCGGCGGCCAGCTCACCCACTGTGTGTGGCTGGCCGGAGGCGATGTTGTACGCCCGGAACCCGCCAGACGGCCCGCCGGTGGCGTCCAGCGCGGCCGCGTTGGCCATCGCCACGTCGCGGACGTGGACGAAGTCGCGGCGCTGCCCGCCGTCCTCGAACACTCGCGGCGCCACGCCGCGCTCCAGCGCGGAGCGGAAGATCGCCGCAACTCCGCTGTACGGGGTGTCGCGTGGCATCCGCGGCCCGTACACATTGTGGTAGCGCAGCGCCACCGCGTTCGCCCTGACGGCACGCGCCCACGCCGCGGTCAGGTGCTCCTGGGCCAGCTTGGTCGCTGCGTAGACGCTGCGCGGCTCCAGCGCCGCATCCTCGTCGACCGACCCCGGGACCAGCGGCGCGGCGCAGCGCGGGCACGTCGGCTCGAACCGGCCGGCCGCCAGGTCATCCGCCGCGCGGGGGGCCGGCCGGACCGCGTCGTGCACCGGGCAGGCGTACGCCCCCTCGCCGTAGACCACCATCGAGCTGGCCAGCACCAGCCGCCGCAGGCCGGCGCGGGCCATTTCGGCCAGCAGCACCGCGGTGCCCAGGTCGTTGCAGCCGACGTAGTCAGGCAGGTCAGCCATGTCCACGCCCATACCGACCATCGCGGCCTGGTGCACCACCGCGTCGACCCCACGCAGCGCGGCGGCTACCGCCCCGGGGTCGCGAACGTCGCCGCGCACCAGCGGTACATCCGCATCCGACGGCGCGTCAGGCAGGCCGCGGTGCGCGGCCGGGTGCAGCACGTCGAACGCGACCACGTCGTGCCCGGCCGCCATCAGCAGCTCCACCACATGCGCACCGATGAATCCGGCACCGCCGGTGACCAGTACCCGCATCCGCCGATTCCTCCCCCCGGTGGGCGGTTGCCGCAAGCGGCCACAGCGGCGACTGTACCCGCCGAAGCGTCCGTCGGCGGCCGCGTTCGCACGTCGTAACCCTCGGTTCGCCGAACCATGGATCCGCCTGCCACGGCGTTGGGTACCGTCCGATCGTGACGGATGTCGTGCTGCCCTGTCTCAACGAGGCACCCGCGCTACCGTGGCTGCTCTCCCGGATGCCCGCCGGATACCGGCCGATCGTCGCCGACAACGGCTCCACCGACGGCTCACCCGAGGTCGCCGCCGCCCACGGCGCCATCGTCGTGCACGTGTCGCAACGCGGCTTCGGCGCGGCCGCGCACGCCGGGCTGCTGGCCGCCACTGCCGACATCGTGTGCTTCTGCGACGCCGACGGTTCGTTCGACCCGCAGCAGCTCTCCCGGGTGACCGACCCCGTCCGCGCCGGCACCGCCGACCTGGTGCTCGGCCGGCGCCGGCCGACAACCCGCCGGGCCTGGCCGGTGCACGCCCGGCTCGCCAACGCCCTACTCGCCCGGCAGCTTCGCCGCGGGATCGGCGTGCCGCTGCACGACCTCGGCCCGATGCGCGCCGCCCGCCGCGCTGACCTGCTCGCCCTGAGCCTGCGCGACCGGCGCTCCGGCTACCCCCTCGAAATGGTGGTCGCGGCTGCCCGGGCCGGCTGGCGCATCCACGAGACCGACGTCGACTACGCCCCCCGCATGGCCGGAACCCGATCCAAGGTGACCGGCACCGTTCGGGGCACCGCACAGGCCGTCCGCGACATGGCCAAGGTCCTGTCCACATGAACATCCAACTCCTGCTGTTCGCCAAGGCACCGGCACCCGGGCAGGTCAAGACCCGGCTCTGCCCGCCCGCCACCAGCCGGCAGGCGGCCGCGATCGCCGCGGCCGCACTGGCCGACACCATCGACGTCCTCGACACCACCCCCGCGATCCGCCGCACCATCGTGCTCAGCGGGCGGTACCCTGCACCGGCCGGCTGGCATACCGTGACCCAGCGCGGCGACGGCCTCGCACAGCGGCTGGTCCACGCCTACGCCGACACAGCCCTACCGGATACCGCCACACTCCTGCTCGGTATGGATACCCCGCAGCTGACCCCCGCGCTGCTGGCAACCGCCGTGCAGGCGCTCCACAACGGCGCCGACGCCGTGCTCGGACCCGCCCACGACGGCGGCTGGTGGACCCTGGGCCTGCCCGACCCGGCGCACGCCGCCGTGCTGCGCGGCGTACCGATGTCCACCCCGGACACCGGCCGGCACACCCTCGCAGCGCTGGCCGGACGGGGCCTCACCGTCACCCTGCTGCCCACGCTCCGCGACGTCGACACGGTCGCAGACGCCCACGCCGTCGCCGCGCAGTGCCCCGACAGCCGCTTCGCCGCGGCCGTACGGGCGCACCTGCCAACGCCGGATCCGGGCGCGGCGCCAACCGAGCCCGGCCCTCGGTGACCGCCGCCCAGCCGCCCGACGCACCCGCCATGGCCACCGACAACGCGCCGCCGACTCCGCACCTGCGGTGGCGCCGAGCAATCGAACACGGACTCGCCGTCGCCGGCGCCCTCGCGACCGGGGCGACCCTCGCCGTACTCGTAGCCCAGCCTGATGCGGTCGCGCCGGGCCTCACCGGCCCGACCCGGGCAGTCGTCTTCGTCGGCGCCGCCTGGCTGGTCTTCGCCGTCGGGGGGTGGCTGGTGCGCAGGCTCCCGCTCCGCACGGCCACAGTGCTCATCCTGCTCGGCGGCGCCGTGCTGCCGCTGGCGGCCGCAAGCGCGCCGCCCCGCAGCAGCGACGACATGTACCGCTACATCTGGGACGGCCAGGTACAAGCCGCGGGCATCGACCCCTACCGCTACGTCCCGGCCGCACCCGAGCTGACCGGCCTGCGCAACGACTTCCTGTGGCCCCCGAATGCGAACTGGTGCGTCCCGGCCGACGCCGTCGACCCCGACCGCGGCCGTCCACTCGCGGCAGGCTGCACGGTGATCAACCGGCCGACCGTACACACCATCTACCCGCCGGTCGCCCAGGCGCTCTTCGCGGCTGTACACGTCGTGTCGCCGCCGCACAGCCGGCAGCTGCCACTGCAGCTGGTGATGGCCGGGTTCGCGCTGGCCACCACGATCCTGCTGCTGATCGGGCTACGGGCGACGGGCGTCGACCCCCGGCTGGCGGTGTTATGGGCGTGGTGTCCCACGGTCGCGCTGGAAGCAGGCAACAACGCCCACGTCGACGTCGCCGCCGCGTTCCTCACCGGCCTGGCCCTGCTCGTCCTCGCCCGGGCGAGGACCCGCCGCGCCAGCACCCTCGGCGGCGCCCTGCTCGGGCTCGCCGTCGCCACGAAGCTCACCCCGCTGCTGATCACCCCTGCCGTGCTGCGCCGACGCCCGGTCCTCGTCGCCACGGCCATCGCCACCGCGCTCGCCGCGGTCTACCTGCCCCACCTGCTCGCCGTCGGCACCCAAGTGATCGGTTACATCCCCGGGTACCTCACCGAAGAGGGCTACGCCACCGGCGCCAGGTTCCCCCTGCTGACCCTGTTCATGCCGACGACCTGGGCCGGGCCGGTCGCGGTCGCCGTCCTCGCCGTGGTGGCGTTGCATTCGGTCCGCACCGCCGACCCGGACCGGCCATGGCTGGCCGCTACCACCATGACCGGCACGGCGCTGCTCGTCGCCGCGCCCAGCTACCCCTGGTACGCACTGCTGCTCGTCCTGCTTGTCGCCCTCGGCGGCCGGACCGAGTGGCTGGCCGTCGCGGCGGCCGCCTACCTCGCCCAGTACGCCCCCAACCTGCACCTCACCACGGCATCCACGCAGCGGATCGGCTATGCCGCCGCGCTCGCCGTCGTGATCGTCGCCGCGCTCCACCGACACCGGTCGAGGACAGCGCCTACGCCGCAAACACCCGGCGTCGATACGTGAGCACCGCGTCGGCACCCCAGCACCATAAGCATCAGCGAGCCCCGGATCACCGTGGGGATACGGGGGTTCAGGTTTGCCACGTGGGCGGGCGGGTAGCCGACAGGGTCTGGACGGCACGTGCACGAGAGGCAACGGTGGGGTGGCGGACGATCAGGCGAGTCCGGACGCAGCGTCACCAGGCCGCCAGCCGGCTAGGCCGCCGGGACCGTTGCGTCGCGAATTCTGGCGTAGCCCGATCCGCGGTCCCTGGCTGACGTCGGTGTTCGGCGTGGTACTGCTGGCCGGGGTCACAATACTGTTCGTGACCGGCCTGTTGTCCTACGCCGCCTACAACCCGGACCTGGGCAACGACACCACCCCCGACAAGGGGCTGCTGGGCTTCTACCTGTTCGACTGGCCGACGCACCCGGCCTGGCTGTACCGGCTCACCCAAGGCCTGCACGTCACGCTCGGTGTCGTGCTCATTCCGGTACTGCTGGCCAAGCTGTGGTCGGTCATCCCGAAGCTGTTCGACTGGCCGCCCGTTCGCAGCCCCGCACAGGCCCTGGAACGGCTGTCGCTGCTGCTGCTGGTCGGCGGGGCGATCTTCGAGTTTGTCACGGGCCTGCTCAACATCCAGCTGTTCTACGTCTTCCCCGGCTCCTTCTACAGCCTGCACTTCTACGGCGCCTGGGTCTTCGTCGCCGCGTTCGCCGCCCACGTCGCCCTGAAACTCGGCAAGATGACGCGGGCCCTGCGTTCGCGCCGGCTCCGCGACGAGCTACGCACCGACCTGGCGCACACCCGGCCCGAGCCCGCCGACCCGGACGGCCTCGTGTCGCCCGCACCGGCCGCGCCGACGATCTCGCGGCGCGGCGCGGTAGGGCTGGTCGGTGCCGGCTCCCTGCTGCTGCTCGCGGTGACGGTCGGGCAGAGCCTCGGCGGCTGGGCGCGGTACACAGCGCTGTTGGCCCCCCGTAACCGCAACCCCGGCGACGGACCCAACGGCTTCCAGATCAACAAGACGGCCTCGTCCGTCGGCATCACCGCGACCGAGGTCGGTGATGCGTGGCGACTCGTCGTGCGGGGTGGCGACCGTGAGCTCACCCTGACCCGGGAGCAACTCCTCAAGCTGCCGCAGCACGCCGCCGCACTGCCGATCGCCTGCGTCGAAGGGTGGTCCACTGAGGATCAACACTGGAGCGGGGTGCGCCTCGCCGACCTCGCCGACCTCGTCGGCCTGTCCGCCGCGGCGAACGTCCTGGTGGAATCCGTGCAGCGGACCGGGTCCTTCCGGTCCGTCGTCCTGCGCGACAACCAGATCCGCGACCCGCGGTCGCTGCTCGCCCTGCGGGTCAACGGCGCGGACCTCTCGCTCGACCACGGCTATCCCGCTCGTGTGATCGTGCCGGCCAACCCGGGTGTGAACAACACCAAGTGGGTGGGCGCACTGACCTTCCGGATGTGATCGTGGCCCGCTTCATCCGCTGGTACGGCGCGAACCCGTTGCACCTGCTCGCCCTCATCTGCGCGTTCGCGGTGGCCGGCTATGCCGCCGTGCGACTGTTCGCGGTCCAGCCTATCGGCGTGGCCGTGTGGCTGGTCGGCGCGGCGATCGCGCACGACCTGATCCTGTTCCCGTTGTACGCGGTCGCCGACCGATCGGCCCGGTCGGTGCTGCACCGCCGCGCCGCCGATCTGCACACGATCCCGTGGATCAACTACCTGCGCGTACCGGCAGTCCTCTCCGGCCTACTGCTGCTGGTGTGGTTCCCGCTGGTCTTCAGGATGGTGCCCGGCTTCGAAGCCGCCACCGCGCTGTCGCAAGACGTCTACCTCGGCCGCTGGTTAGCGATCACCGCGGTGCTGTACGGCGGGGCAGCCCTCGCCTTCGCCCTGTCAGCACGCCGGACCCGCGCGGCCGGCGGCGGATAGTCCAGTAGCGCAAGCGACATGGCGCCGACAACGCCAAGCCGGGGGTGCAAGGGCGACCCGACCCGGCCGCGCCTGCTCGAGTTTCCTGCTGTACGCCGAGCTCACCGTTGTCGAATGCGTCGACCACATCGGCCTGGCCCAGAGCCGGGTCTCGACCCACCTGGGTTGTCTGGCCGACTGCGGCCACGTCCGGGTCCGCCGCGCCGGCCGATACGCCTGCTACCGGGTCGCTGACCCCCGCGTCGCCGAACTTGTGGCGCTCGCCCCCGCCATCGCCGCCGACAACCACACGGCGCTATGCCGGTGCCACCGCATCACCGAACCCGACTTCCCGCCACCCCCGGCCGTCCGTGCGATCGTCATTGCCTTGCCGAGCCACGTGGAGATCGTCGACAACAGCCGGCATGGGCGTGTGCGGCGAATGAGGTCGCTGGGCGATTCGGAGTTCGGCTGGATGACGGGATCGCGGCAGGGTAGCCCGTAGTGGTCGGGCAAACAGCTACTCCGAGTCGGTGCGGCGAATCCTGGTCAACTGCTGCCTTACCGGGAGCCGACGCTGGGAGCGTCAGGTTAGGAGACTGAAGTGACCAAGGTACTCATCACGGGATGCGGCACTGGCTTTGGACATGAGGTGGCGATGCGGCTGGCGAAGAAAGGCTTCGATGTCATCGCCGCCGTGGAAATCTGGGCTCAGGTGCAGACCTTGAAGCAGCAAGCCGCGCAGCGCGGAGTGAAGTTGCAGGTGGAGAAGCTCGATGTCACTGACGACGGGGATCGCCGGAAGGCTTTGACCTGGGACGTCGAAGTACTGGTGAACAACGCCGGCGTCGGCGAGGGCGGCTCGACGCTCGACATCCCGGCCGTCAACATCCGCCGGGAATTCGAGGTGAACGTCATCGGGCCGCTGCTGTTGACCCAGGGCATCGCCAAGCAGATGGTCAAGCGCGGAAAGGGACGTATCGTGTGGGTCTCCTCGCGAGAGGGGCTCAACGTCAATCCCTTCACCGGCATCTACTCGGCGTCCAAGCACGCGGTGGAAGCCATCGCCGAGACCATGGCCCTGGAGTTGCAGGAGTTCGGCGTCGAGGTCGCGACCGTCAACCCCGGACCGTTCCTGACCGGCTTCAACGACCGAATGTTCCAGACCTGGCAAGGTTGGGAGGACGACCCGTCCGAGCGGCTCTTCGACTACTCGAAACTCGCTTTTCCTCGTGCTCAATTCGATCCCGAGCCGGTGTACGCCACGATGACGGCCGTCGCCGCCGGCGAAGTAGACACCTATCGCAACCTGGAACCCAAGTCGATGATCGACGAGACCAAGAGCCTTCAGCAGGTGCCGTGGGATCGGAAGACGAAGGACGGCCTGGGAACCCGACCCGGGCAACTGCAAGCCTCCTACGACATGGAGCCCGAAACCCCGATCACTGTGTAGTGAACACGCACCCAAGGCGCATCCGGCCACCCCTGATGCGTGGCAGGACCGCGCTCGGGATGCGGTTCGAAGTGCGCTGAGCCCACCGGGCCCAAGATCCCGCAGGCTCGCCGGAGCTCTTCCCGGTTCAGGGTGCATCCGGGGGTAAATCAGCTCCGGGTTGACTCGAACGCGAGACACTCTCGTACGGACTTTCTCCTGACCTGATGGCCTCGCCCGCAGAGTCGTCGATCCGGCCGGCGTCGTCGGCTTGGGGAAGATAGGAGTCCCGGCAAATCCATGAACTGGTATCTGGCTATCCGCCGCATGACCGAGCGGTCAGCTTCGTGGCGTGATCTGCTGCCCGCTCACCTGGCCTGGCTGAAAGACAGGCACGACACGGGCACCATCATCATGTCCGGGCCGGGCACCGAACCTAACCTAGGGATCTACATCATGCGGGCGCCCGGCATCGCGGAAGCCACCCGCATCGCGCAAGCGGATCCGCTTTTGCAGAGTCCAGGAAGCACCGTTGAAGTGATCGAGTGGCAGCTGCACCAGATCATGGGCATCGGGGCGTTCGACCCCGGAGTCCTTTAGCTGCTGCTTCGGCCTGAGACAGGCAGGTGGCCGAGACTGACTGCAGCCGGTCGCCGATGCCGAAGCCGCCGCCAGATCGTCGCGGGTCGGCTGGCCAGGGCGGCGACCTTCTCAGCGCACGTAGTGATGCTCGGTGCTCAAGCCCAGATCAGGCCGAGAGGGCCGACGGCGGCAAGGACGACACCATTGCGGAGTCCCGGGCCGGGTTCACAGCAGCCCTCCGTCGACAGTCAGGGTAGACCCGGTGATGTAAGAAGCATCCGGCGAAATGAGGAAGGCAACCGCGGCGGCGATCTCCTCTGGTTCGGCCAGGCGCCCGAGCGCGCTGATCAGCCGCGGCAGCATTTCCGGCTGCAGGCCCGGCAGATCGTGCAGTGCAGGGTTGGCGTACTTCATCCCGTACTCGGCGGACATGCGCGTTCGTGTGCCGCCCGGCGCGATGGCGTTGATCGCGATACCGCGCTGGGCCAGCTCGGGAGCCAGGTTGAGCACCAGCGCGGAGACTGCCGCCTTGCTGGCGGCGTACAAGCTGTGCTCGAACACGGCGATCCGGGCGCTGACTGATGAGGTGAGAACGATTCGCCCGCCCTCGCCCATCACCGCGGCGGCGGCCTGGGTAATGAACAGCTGGGCGGCCACGTTGGTGGCGAACACTCGCTCAAAGTCCGCCGGTGTGATTGACGCCAGCGCGCCGAAGTGCTCCACCCCGGCGTTGCTGACCAGCACGTCCAACCCGCCGAGCGCGTCCACGGCGCGCTCGACCAACGATGGGCAGGTAGCCGGGTCGCTGACATCGGCCTGCAGCGCGACCGCTCGGCGGCCCTCGTCGGTCAGCTCGGCAACCAGGTCCTCGGCGTCGGAGGCACTGGAGCGGTAGTTGACAGCTACCGCCGCGCCGTCAGTGGCCAGGCGCCGCGCCACCGCGGCTCCGATACCCCGCCCCGCCCCGGTCACCAGCGCCCGCTTGCCGGTCAAAATGTCCATGCCTGGCCCTATCCGCCCTGGCCCAACGTGAGCAGCACGCCTCCGTCTTCCCGGCATGCCCTCCCGCAAACCTGGGGCACTGCCAGCCACCGCCATCTCATTCAGCCTCAAGCATCAGGGGCAATGGTGTTGCGACGACCATGTGAAATCGGTCAATACACGTCCCGGGCCTTCGCCACCGCCTGCCGGGCCGCCGGCGTGCGCCAATCGATGAGCCCGATCGGCAGCTCCGCCGCCGCCGCCGAGTCGTTCGACGCCGCCTGAAACGCGAGACCCCGCAAGGCCTTCGCACGTTCACCGACGAACGCGAGAGGGAGTTGCCCCTGATCCAAGATCAGGGGGCAGGCCCCGGCTTCGTCGGCGCGGCCGAGCAGGCCCAGCATGTCGCCGATGCAGCCAACCACGTTCGGCAGGCTCAGCTCTCGGCGATCGCCGGATTCATGCCGGACGCTGGATCCTCGACCGGTACCCGTCGATAGTTGGCCGGCGCCTCGACCGGATCGCCGAGCCGCCGAGCGATGTGGCCGCGCACGGTCCACGTCTGGCATCCGGCATCGATGTCGCCGGCCTGCTCAAACATGTCCGCCGCTGTGTCTGCGGCGACCATAGCGGCCGCCGGATCGTCCAGGTGCGAGTGGGCGATGGCGGCGTACTGCAGCGCCCACGCCTCCTGCATCCGGTCGCCGACCGTACGCGCAAAGGACAGCGCCCGCTGGGCGTATCCTGCGGCAGCTGCCGGTCGCGCACGCCCAGCGCGCGGCACGCGCGCCAGCATCTCGCCGCTGGCGACCGGACGCCCGTTCATGCCCAGCGCGTCCACGAAATGCACCCCGCGAGGGGAACCGGTCACGCAGTCCCTGCACCACGCGTACAACGAGGGTGGTCTTGCCGAGGCCGGCGCCGCCGGAGATGACCGCGGCGCGTGCCGGCGTCGTCGAGAATGCCGACGGTGCGGAAGATCCAGGCGAGCTCGGCGGGCCGGCCGGTGAAGTCGCCGCCGACGGGAGTATTCGGCACCCACATGCTCGCGATGATGACCGGCTTGATCGTTCTGTAACCCGCTCGCCATTGCAGACCCTTGACACAGGACTGTGCCCGAAGAGATATTGGGCACAACCAAGCGCTTGTTAGGTTCCGAGAACTCCTCGTCAGGCGCCGCATGCAGGAACGACGTGGCGGTAGCGACGTAACAGTTGAGCCCATTTTCACTTTGTCCCAGTAAGGCAGGGGGTAGACGTGGCCATATCCAGGAGATCGGCGGCGCTTGCCGGCGCGCTGATCGCCGCGTTGGTGGCGCTCGCGGGCTGTAGCAAGAGTGGCTCTGACGCACCGAGCACCGGCACGGCGACCGGTGATCCCATCATCATCGGCCTGGACCAGGACAGCACCGGTCCTGGCGCTTCGTACAGCAACATCTCCGGCAAGACGATCCGACTGGCCATTCAGGACATCAACGACAAGGGCGGCGTGTTGGGCCGTCCGCTCCAGCTTGTGGTGGGCAACGACGAGAGTGACCCGACCAAGTCGCCGGCCGTGGTGCAGAAGTTGGTCAGCCAGGGCGCCAAGCTGGTGCTGATGCAGACGGGTGGCGCGGCATCGGCGCAGGCCAAGCCGACCCTCACCCAGCTCGGTGTCCCGGCCATCGCCCCCACCAGTGTGACCCAGACGCTGGTCGACGCGCCGAACAACGAGTTCATCTACATGCTCGCCAACTCGACCGGCGACTGGGCCGAGGTGTACTGCGGAGCGTTCCAGAAGGCCAACATCAAGAAGATCGGCGTGCTGACCGATGACTCGTCGACCATCGCGGCGGTGAACAAGTCGCTGCTCGGCGCGATGCCCTGTGTGCAGGTCGCGGCGACAGAGAAGGGCGCCACCGCGGCGTCCGACCTGTCCGCACAGGTGGCCCGACTCAAGGACGCGAACGTCGACGCGGTGATGGTGACCAGCCTCGGTGGCGCGTTCGAGGTGCTCGCGCAGAACACGCTCGCCAGCCAGATGGCCGCGAAGCCGCGGTTCTCGCTCGCGTCGATCGGGAATCAGCCGGAGTCCTGGAAGCTGGCCAACGCGGGTGCCCTCAACGGTTTGGTGTTCATGGGTTCCATCAACAACCAGAACCCTCGTACCCAGGAGCTGACCAAGTTCCTGAAGGACAAGAACGGCGCCGACTACGAGGTCACGGCCTATGACGCCCAAGCCTGGGACACCGTGCACATCGTCAAGCTCGCGATCGAGAAGGCCGGCGGCGCGGACGACGCGAAGAAGCTGAACGAAGCGATCCAGAGCGTCTCGAAATATCCGGCCTCGTTCGGCCAGGCGAGCTTCACTCTGTCCTACTCCGCCACCAAGCACCTCGGTGCGGATGGCCTCTGTGGCCTGTCCCTGATCGAGTTCGGCGCGGACAACAAGCCGAAGGGGCCGTGGGCGACCTACCAGCCGCCCTGCTAGACCGAAAGTCGGCCGTGGGGCGGACATCCTCCGCCCCACGGTTCGATGATCGTGTCCTGCCTGACTGCTTGACAGCCCCGACGGCCCGAAACAGATTGGCACAACCAAGCGCTTGTTAGGCGGGCGGGATGTGTCGCGGCTCTTCGGCTCCAACGAAACCGGTGCGCCGTCCCCGGACCCGTACCACCGACTCGGCCGATCTGCGTCTGCGTACCGCCGGGGCCGTCATCGGATCCACTGTGGACCTCGACGAACTGCGCGAGCGCCTCAGGGTGCGCGGCGTCGCGACCGAGACCTGGCCGGAGCGGCTGGAACTCGCGGACGAGCTGCCTCGCGGCTCGGGCGGCAAGGTCGCCACGGCGGAGCTTCGCGCCGACCTTCGTCGCAGGATGTCCCTGACCCGTAGCCAGCTTCATCGAGGGAGCCCGCGCCATGCCGATTCGGATCGCCGTCCTTGACGATTATCAGTGCGTCGCCCGGTCGAGTGCCGACTGGACGCCCCTCGACGGCCGGGCCGACGTCACATTCTTCCACGACCATGTTGCCGACCCGGCTGACCTGGTGCGCCGGCTGGAGCCGTTCGAAGTGGTCGTGGCGATGCGCGAGCGGACGGCGTTCCCGTCGGCGATCCTCGACAGGCTGCCCAATCTGGCCCTCCTGGTCACCACCGGTCCGTTCAACGCGGCGATCGACGTCGCGGCCGGACATGCCCGCGGGATCGTGGTCTGCGGAACTGACGGCGTGCCGCACACCACGGCCGAGCTGACCTGGGCCCTCATCATGGCAGTCACCCGCAGAGTGCCGGCGGAGGATGCCGCGCTGCGGGCAGGGCATTGGCAAACCACGATCGGTCCTGAACTGGCAGGATCGACCCTCGGCATCATCGGGCTGGGCAAGATCGGCTCGAGGATCGCCCGCTACGCACGGGCCTTCGATATGGACGTCGTCGCCTGGAGCCAGAATCTCACCAACGAGCGGGCGGAGTCGGTGGGCGTGAAACTCGTCGGCAAGCGCGAGTTGTTCGAGCGTGCCGACGTAGCTACCGTCCACCTCAAGCTGAGTGAACGTACGAGGAACCTGATCGGTCGACCCGAGCTGGAACTGCTCGGCCCGCGCGGTTACCTCGTCAACACCTCGCGCGGGCCGATCGTGGACGAGAATGCCCTCGCCGAGGCCCTGTCGGACGCCGTCATCGCCGGCGCGGCGCTGGACGTGTTCTCCGTCGAGCCGTTGCCAGCAGACCACCCGCTGCGCGACGCGCCGAACACTGTTCTGACGCCACATATCGGCTATGTCTCGGTACCGATGTATGAGCGGTTCTTCTCGCACGTGGTGGAAGACGTCGTGTCATGGCTGCAGGGCACCCCGGTTCGGGTAATCCCGGCCGATTCGTAAGCGCCGAAAAGGTCAGGGACGAGTACCACAGAACAGCCTTGACTCGATCCACGAAATAGCAGCGCACGGGCCCTGAAGCTAGATTTGGCGCAGTACAGGGTCAGGCGAGAGCAATGAGGGGGTCAGGGCGCGTCGACATTGACACGAGCGTCCGATCATCGAACACGGCCGCCTTGACGCAGCACAGCATCGACAGACTCGAGGAAGTGGGTGACCAATGCCGCGGGAAGACCAGGTCGAGCAATCACGGGTCGATGTGACCATGGCCGTTACTGATTGCCTGTACCGGTATGCGAGGGCGGTCGATCGATGTGACTGGGACTCGGTGCGTGCGTGCTACCACGACAATGCCTTCGATCACCACGGTGCGTACCAAGGCGGGGTCGACGGGCTGATTGAGGACATGAAAATTCGCCACGCACAACTGGACTCTTCAGTCCATCTCATCACCAACGTCCTCGTTGACCTGCCCGATCCGTATGTTGCATTGGTCGAGTCCTACTGCCTGTGCTATCTAAGGCGCCGCAGGCAAGAAGTCTCTGGCGCACAGCAAGTGACGACCGTGAAATGTCGATACCTGGACAAGTTCACGCCGGATGCTCGTGGTCGGTGGCGTATCGCATCCCGCATGGTTGTGTTTGATGAGCTGTGTGTCGGGGAGGTTCACGACAGTCGGCCACAGGCAGGCGCTCGATCAGAGAGGGATCAAAAGGACCCATTGTGGACCTTTCTTGATCGCGGAGCGGACTGGAACTCAGAAGATTATGCCTCTGGGGTCGGGGCATGAACGGGAGCGCGGCAGCGCTGTAGGGCACCCCGCTCCAGGGCGAGCGAGGATCGCAACGCTGCGCCCGGGCTCCGGTTCGTTGAGGATCGCAATGTGAAGGCGGCCTTCGATGCGGTGCTGGAACTCGGGGTGGGGTTGTGCGGCGGCGACTACGCCGGCTTGCCCGATGCTGGTAGGAGTAGCGCAATTCAGGAGACGGGGGAATGAACGGGTCGGGAGGCCGCCGCCGGCGACTTCGCGAGCATGGACAGCGGCATGAGCGTCGACGCTCACGTAATTAGGTGATCGTCCACACGGCCACCGTGACCGCTTCGGCGCTGGGCGGGCGCAGCCCGTACTGGCAGTCGTGGACGTACGACGCCATGGGCAACCGCAAGACCCAGGTGGACCGCGGCTGTCGCGACATTGCCGCACCGCCGATGCGATGGTGCCAATGCCCGTCACGGCATCCCACGTCCAGATCTGCCCGGTATCCCCGCAGTCGGCTCCCCGACCCGTCGAGCCGCACCGGCTCGGCGACGAGCGGCAGCCGGATCGGCCGGACGGTGCCGTCGATCTCGGCGGTGCCCCACAGTCATGCCCGGCCGCGACGCAGGATGCGCTCCTACCGGTGCAGCGAGTCGAGCGCCGCGAGCCGCTGGCCGGCGTTGCCGGCCGGGACGCGGTCGGGATCGGCGAGCCACAGCGGGGCGGGCGCGCCCTTGGCCACGTCGCGCACGCGGTCCCGCCCTGCCGGCGCGAGGTCGGCGAGGGCGGCGCGGACGCGGCCGGGCTCCATAGGCGCCCAGTGCTGTCACCGCCATGCTTCGCCGGCTCGCCACACGGACGATTGACTATTTCGGGTACTGGCGAAATAGTGAGGTCATGGATGTCGACGAGCTGCTGCGGGCCGTCGCGCATCCGGCGCGGCGCGAGATCCTGCGGCTGTGCGGCCCCGGCCGCCAAGCGGCGGGGACGCTCGCCGACGCCCTGGGCCTGGCGCCCGCGAGCACGTCCGAGCACCTCAAGGTGCTGCGCAAGGCCGGCCTCGTCGAGCTGGAGAAGCAGGGAACGTTCCGGTGGTACCGCACAAACCCGGCCCTGCTGCGCCGGCTCGCCCGCTACTTGACCGATTTTTCGGATATTGGAGGAATATCGCAATGAGCAGCCCGATTGTGCACATCGACATCCACGGCGGCGACGAGGCCGCCCAGCACCGCTTCTACGCCGAGCTGTTCGGCTGGCAGGTCGACGCGAAGGGCCCCGGCTACGCCCTGGTCCGCACGCCACCGGGCGGCCCCGACGGCGCCCTGGTCGAGTCCGAGGACGCGCCCGGCGTGGTGTTCGGCGTCGCGGTCGACGACCTCGACGCGGCGGTCGAGCGGGCCGCCGCCCTCGGCGGCACCGTGGTCATGCCGCCGACCGACAACGGCTGGGTGGTCAAGGCCCAGGTCACCGACCCGGCCGGCAACCGCGTGACACTCGTCCGATCGACACCGACGAATGTTGGATACACTGCGGCTGGGTAAACGGGACGGGAGCAGGCGGCCGGACGTGCCGGCGCGTGGCTGGTTGCCCCAGTCCCGCCCGGCCGGCGTAAGCACTGTGCTGGCCGTGATCGCGGCGACGAGCGCGATGCCGAGCGGCAGCGCCAGGTGCAAATCCGTCCGGAGCGAGCGGGGTGGCGGCCGAGGAGACGACCCGCCGTCGGTGTGGGAGCCCCGGTCCTCTACCAGCTGTTCGGTGACAAGAAGGGGCTGCTCAGCGCGGTGGTCGACTACGGGTTCGACCGCTATCTCGCGTCGAAACGTGCCGCACCGGCCTCCGACGACCCGGTGCAGGATCTCCGCACCGACTGGGATACCTGTGTCGCGTTCGCCTTCGCTCATCCGCCGGTGTACCGGCTGATGTATTCGCCCGGCTTCGACGCCGTGCCCAGCGCCGCCCAGGAGGCGCTCCGGCTGCTGCGCGCGAGGTGCTGGTGCGCTGCGCGGCCGACGGCCGGCGGCGGGTCGACCCCGACCTGGCGTCGCCGACGATCATGTCGGCCAACGTCGGCGTCGCGCTGAGCCTGGTCACCCAGCCGAACACAGCACCTCAGCTCGCGGCGCTGCTGCGCGCCTTCCGAGCGTCCTCGGCGGCCCGAAGACCGCCCTGCTGGTGCACTGGCTCGACACCCTGGCCACACAGGGCGGCAGCCCAGTCGGTACTCCGCCCGGCGGGTGAGTCCGCCGGGCGATCAGCCCGGTCCGTCCGGCCCGGTCTCGCCAAGAGGCCACGGGGATGCCCCGCCGCTTGGAACACTGGGCCGCGACATCGCGCCGCGAGGCCTCCGCCCGGCATTCGCTGCGGTCGAACCGCATTCCTGGACGACACCACATGTGTACACGTGCGGTGTCGACCGCGGTTCGCGCCTCATCGATACCGACGGGAGAGCCGAACGTTGGACACCCGGGCAGACGAATCCGCGTCAGCGTCGAGCGTGTCCGGGCGGCAATGGGTCGGCCTGGCCGTCCTCGCGGTCTGCGTCGCCCTGTTCGTCGCCGCCTCGGCGCGCTGGCAGCACCAGTTTGACCTGCAGATCTACCACGGCGCGGTCCGTTCCTGGGCGCACGGCGGTGACCTGTACGCCTACCGCCAACCGAAGACCGTACGGGTATTCGGCTTCACCTATCCACCGTTCGCCGCGATCGCCATGCTGCCCATGACGATCGTGGCGTGGCCGGTCGCCGCCGTTGCCCTCGCGATCACGTCGGTGTCGGGGACCCTGCTGCTGCTCTGGCGACGGTTTCACCGGTGGGCACCGACGCTCGCCGGCGGGATTCTGCTCGCCGCGGCCGAACCCTGGCGGGACACCCTCAGTCTCGGCCAGATCAACCTGGTGCTGCTCACGCTCGTCGGGGTCGACCTGCTGTACCTGGTCGGACGGCATCCCGGCGCCGGTATTCTCATCGGTGTCGCCGCCGGCATCAAGCTCACCCCGGCGGTGTTCATCGCATACCTGCTGCTCGCCAGGCGTTATCGGGCAGGGTTCATTGCCGCCGGTACGGCGTTGGCGACCGTCGGCCTCGGATGGCTGATCGCCCCCGGGGCATCCCGCGCGTACTGGACGTCGCTGGTCTGGCGGACCGGCCGGGTCGGCGAAATCTTCTCCGTGCCGAACCAGTCCCTCGACGGCGCATTGACCAGGATGCACGCGCCCGCGGCGGTGTGGCCCGCGCTCGTCGTGGTCATCCTGGCGGTCTGGGCCTACCGGGTGCGGCGGGCCGCCGCCGCCGACGACGCCTGGGCCGGCTTGGCGCTGACCGGTGTCGCGGTGTGCCTGATCAGCCCGATCAGCTGGGTGCACCACCTGGTCTGGCAGATTCCGGCGCTGCTCGTCCTCGTCGACCGGCGGGCCGATCGGCGCCACCGGTACTGGTACCTGCTGCTCGGCGCCGGCATCTACGGGTTGATGGCCACCAGGGTCCTCTGGCTGTTCAAGGACCCCGCCAACCCGCTCTACCTGCCGGGCGCGAACATGCACGTCATCACCGGCCTGGTGCTGCTGCTCACGGTACCGGTCAAATCGGCGCCGCGCCCCACCACGGTGCTGCCGGCCCCGGCCACGCGGCCGTCGCTTGCCGAGACCGCGTAGCCCGCCACCCTCGCAACAGCCACCCGTCGAGGGTGGCGTCGCGGCACACTGATCGCCGGGCAAAGGGTACAGGCTTGGCGATATCCCGCACCGGGCAAGGAAGGAACCCCGACCCTGCGGGTACTGCGCCGGGCGGCCGACGAGGGCCTGCCCGTGTACCTCTACGGCTCGACCGCGCAGACCGTGGAACGGCTGGCGGCGTCGCTGACCGCAACCGTGCCCGCGCTGCGGATCGCCGGCGCGGAGTCGCGATCGATCAACTGGACCGGGCCATGGCGACCGGCGCAATCGACAAGACCATCGCCAATCAGCTGGCCACCAGCGCACCGTCAGTACCCCGCTGGTGGGTGTCCTTCTCGTCCTCGGTACCCAGCTCCTGGTAGACCGGCGCCACGTAGTGCCGACCGCGGCGTCGCAGCGCAGTCCGGCACGCAGGAGCGCGCCGACGAAACGGTGGCTGCCAACAACGTGAACCCCTGCGGTGTGCGGCACGCGAGGGCGGGTAGGGCAGGAGAGATGAGTCGGGAGCACCGCCCGACGCGGCGCGAGCATGACGGGGGACACACGATGGGTGACGAGATCGGCCGGCCGGTGCGGTACGGGGACCAGGCGGTCCGGCAGGGACACGGCGGCGAGACGCACCAGGTGGCGGGCGACGGCCGGCCGAGCCTCACCACCCAGCAAGGCACGATCGTCGGCGACGACCAGAACAGCCTGCGGATCGGCGAACGGGGACCGACAGCGCTGGAGGACTTTCACTTCCGGGAGAAGATCTTCCACTTCGACCATGAGCGCATCCCCGAGCGCGTCGTGCACGCCCGCGGCTATGGCGCGCACGGGTTCTTCGAGACGTACGCACCGCTCACGGAGCTGACCAAGGCGGACCTGTTCCAGCGGGAGGGCGAGCGGACCCCGGCGTTCGTGCGGTTCTCCACCGTGGCGGGGAGCAAAGGTTCCACCGACCTGGCGAGGGACGTGCGCGGGTTCGCCGTCAAGCTCTACACGCGGGAGGGCAACTGGGACCTGGTCGGCAACAACATTCCGGTGTTCTTCATCCAGGACGCGATCAAGTTCCCGGACGTCATCCATGCGGTGAAGGAGGAGCCGGACCGCGGTTTCCCGCAGGCGCAGTCCGCGCACGACAACTTCTGGGACTTTGCCTCGCTGATGCCGGAATCCACCCACATGCTCATGTGGATCATGTCGGATCGGGCGATCCCGCGGTCGTTCCGGTTCATGGAGGGCTTCGGCGTGCACACCTTCCGCATGGTCAACGCGCAGGGCCGCTCGACGTTCGTGAAGTTCCACTGGAAGCCGAAGCTGGGCCTGCAGTCGGTGGTCTGGAACGAGGCGGTGAAGATCAGCGGCGCGGATCCGGACTTTCATCGGCGTGACCTGTGGGACGCCATCCAGCAGGGCAACTACCCCGAGTGGGAGCTCTGCCTTCAGGTCTTCGACGACGAGTTCGCCGACCGGTTCCGCTTCGACGTCCTCGACCCGACGAAGATCATCCCGGAGGAGGAGCTGCCGGTCCGGCGGGTGGGCCGGCTGGTGCTGGACCGGATGGTAGACAACTTCTTTGCCGAGACGGAGCAGGTCGCGTTCTGCACGCAGAACATTGTGCCGGGCATCGACTTCACCAACGACCCGCTGCTGCAGGGGCGCAACTTCTCGTACCTGGACACCCAGCTCAAGCGGCTGGGCAGCCCGAACTTCACGCACCTGCCGATCAACGCGCCGAAATGCCCCGTCGCGTCCTTCCAGCAGGACGCGCACATGACGACGGTCAACCCGACCACCCGCGCGAACTACGAGCCCAATTCATGGGAACCGGAGATCGGCGGCCCGCGCGAGGATCCCGAGCGCGGGTTCCACAGCTACCCGGCCGAGGAGGCCGGCGCGAAGCGCCGGCTGCGGCCGGAGAGCTTCGCCGACCACTACAGTCAGGCGCGACAGTTCTACGTGAGCCAGACCCCGGTCGAACGCCAGCACATCGCCGACGCATTCGTGTTCGAGCTGAGCAAGTGCGACCGCGTCGACATCCGCAGCCGCATGGTCGCCGGACTACGCAACGTCGACGACGAGCTGGCGGTGGCGGTCGCCGCCGGGCTCGGGCTGCCGGAGCTGCCCGACCCACTGCCGGCCGCCCGCGAGCCGATCCGGGACCTCCCGCCGTCACGCGCGTTGTCCATCCTGGCCAACGGCCCGGACACCTTCGCCGGCCGCAAGCTCGGCGTCCTGATCACCGACGGTGCGGACGCCGCGCTCCTGGCCGGGCTACGTGAGGCCGCCACGCGGGAGAAGACGAACGTGGAACTCGTTGCGCCGATCGTCGGCGGCATCCAGGCCAGCGACGGCACGCACATCGCCGCCGACCAGAAGCTCGACGGCGGACCTTCCGTACTCTACGACGCCGTCGCCATCCTCACCACGAAGGACGGCGCCGCCGAACTCGCCGCTCAGCCGGCCGCCCGCGACTTCATCACCGACGCCTACGCGCACGCCAAGTTCGTCGGCTACACCGACGACGCCACCCCGCTGTTCGCCGCCACCGGCATGCACAACATGATCGACGACGGGTTCGTGCGGCTCGGTGCCAACGCCGACAACGCCGGCGACTTCCTGGCCCGCTGCCGGCAGCTGCGGTTCTGGCAGCGGCAGTATCCGGCCTTTGCCGCTCGGTGACCCGGGTAGCGCTCGGCGACCGGGGTAGCCGCTGCGCATGGACGTCGCGGTGATGCGGTCCGGGCCGGGGCGCACCACCGACCTGTCACCTTGCACACAGCACGCGCGCGGTGGAGATCCTCTCCGCGTCGGGGATCGATGTCGTGGCATCTGCCGTACGGTCGGGCGGCCGCGGCGCGAGCCGGACGCCTCGAGACATGCCAACCAAACGGGCATCCGCCACGATGGACCGATCGGGTAAGGAGTTCGATCCGCCGGCTCACCGGCGCTGGGCTCTCGGGGGCACGTCAACCCATCAGCTGTTGCCTCTCCTCACGACCAGCGGACGCACGGTCTGCCGCAAGACCTCACGAGGGCAGATCCGAAGAGTGCTGACCCAGCGGCCGCTCCAGAGTCATCCTGCATCCGCAGACTGACAAGGGTCTATGAGATTCGGATGCCGCAGCACATCATGGTTGAGCGCCCCGCAGCGCCCGCCCTGACGGCTGGTGAGCGGGGCCTCTACCCGTGACCCGTACGAGCCAGCACGTCGCATGTCAAACTCCGGCATGACGATTCGCCGTGCCGTACCCGATATCACAACCGCCGATCCGGCCGCGAGCAGCGGGTTCTACCAGCTTTTGGGCTTCCGCGAGGAGATGAACCTGGGCTGGGTGGTCAACCTGGTTTCACCGTCCAACCCCACCGCCCAGGTCATCCTCATGACTAGAGATGCTGCAGCCTCCGTAAACCCGGACCTCAGCGTGGAGGTCGATGACGTCGATGCCGCCTACGAGGCGGTACGCGCGACGGGCGCAGAGATCGTGCACCCGATTACCGACGAGCAGTGGGGCGTCCGGCGCTTCTTCGTCCGCGATCCGAACGGCAAGGTGGTCAACGTCGTCAGTCACCGCTGACCGGCAGAGGGGTCGCGGGTCGCGGCCTTGGGCGGCATGTACGGCGGAGGTCCACCACTGTGCGACAGCGATCGGTGGCGGGCGGTGCTGGAGCGCGGCATGCGCGCCCCGGCGCCGCGTTTGCGGGTTGCGCCTACCGCCACCCGGCTGTGGCCCATGCGTCGCTGGACCAGGTCCGGCCGGACCACGCGCCGCTCGACCATGTCCGGCCGGACCAGGTACGGCCGGACCATGCCGGGTCGGACCAGGTCGTACTCGAGGACCAGGACGGGGCGGCCCAGTTCGCGGCAGCCCACGTTCTGGACGCCCAGGAACTGCCGGACCAATCGTCGCCGGCGACGCGGAATCCCATCCAGGTGCCGCCCGACCACGAGGTCTGTGCCGCCGACTTCGGTGCCCATTGCGCGGTGGCCATCGCCCCCCACACGGTTCGTTCGCCGGTGAGGGCGGTGTTGTCGAGCATGACGTGGCTGGTGCCGCGAGCGGCTTCGAGGCTTCCGGTGCCGTTGGAGGGATTCCAGGTCGGCTTCTGCACGACGCTGCCGGTCCGGGCGAGTGCCCCGTTGACGTTGAGTTCGAGCAGGCCCATCGTGGCGGCCTTGCCGTTGGGCAGGAAGGTGCCGCCCTTGATCAGCCAGTCCTTGACCTGGTCGGGAGTGGCTGACGGCTTGGCCTGGAACAGGAGGGCGGCCGCGGCTGAGGCCACCGCGGTGGCCTGCGAGGTGCCACTGCCCTTGAACAGCGTGTTGCCCACGCGAGCCGTCGGGTAGGCGACGTCGATGTTGGAGCCCGGATCGCGCAGCGACGCGATCGAAGTGCCGGGTGCGAGCAAGTCGACCTGGTTGCCGCCGTTGGACAGGTTCGTGAACGTGGCCAGTGAGTCGTCGGCGGTGCTGACGGTGCCATTGGTGGCAGCCGCACCGACCGCGAGGATCCATTCGTCGGCTGCCGGATTGGTGAGCTTGCCGGCCGCGTTGCCGTTGTTCCCGGCCGCGGCGATCACCATGACGCCGGCCTGCCAGGCCCTCTCGACGGCGTACTGCAGCGGGTCGGTCCAGTTCGGGGGATTGCCGCCCGATCCGTACGAGAGGTTGATCACCCTGATCGGGCTGCCCGGATCATCGTTGCGGTGCTTCACGACCCAGTCGATCGCGGCGATCATCTGGGATACGTCGACGGCACCGTTCGAAGTTCCGATCTTGACAGAGGTCAGTTTGGCACCCGGGGCGACGCCCTTCGCACCCGACTCCTTGTCGTCACCGACGATGATGCCGGCCAGATGCGTGCCGTGGCCGTACGTGTCGAGGTATCGCAGGCCGGCTGCCTGCGACTCGAAGGACAGGTCAGGACCGTTGACCACACTGGTCACCGGCAGACCCGGAACCGGTGCGACGCCGGTATCGATGAGCGCGACGCCGACGCCTTTGCCGGTCAACGCCGCCGCCGGACCTGTGTCAGCGCCGATGATGCTGCGCACCGCGGCGAGTGAGGTCTGTGGCGATGCGCTGTCCGTCGTGCCGGCCCAGGCTGGGCTGGACGCAGGGGGATCCGCCGCCCAAGACACCGATGTGACGGCGACACACAGCACGGTCGGCAGCGTCATCATTGCCGCTGCGACCGCCGTGCGGCGCCGCCGGCCCGAGTCCATCCGTGTACGGCCCACTCTGCTCTCCTTCGCTGCAACGGCGACGTGCCGCGGCCTCAACGATCGCCGGATGCACCAGCGAAGTCACCGACACACCATGGAGAAAGACCGGCTGTACGACACATGCTGACCGCTCGCTGTACGCCGAGTCGACGAATCCGCACCGAACCGCTCAGACTCGGCCGGCAACTGCCGATGCAGTCACGTGGTCAACTGGCTACGTCCCCTACCCGCAACGCATGGAACCCGACGACCAGGCGAGCGTGGTGGTCTGCCGCCTCATCTGCTACCGCAAACTGGCAAAACACCCCAGATGAGACACGGTCTAAGGTCGCCACCGCCGAGCCGCCCGCGGACCTGGGCGAGGGCATGTGGACGTCCTGGCTCACCGACCCCGACGGCTACCGCATCGAACTCGTCCAGTGGCCCCCGGCCACCCCGCCGGCATGACGGCGGCCGACTTCGCCTGAGCGGGAGCAGGCCGTCATCGTGGTGCTCACGGGAGTCGAGCATTCCCGCCGCTCACGCCCCCTGTCCACCGCCCGCGGCGGGGAAGTTCGGCAGCGTGGGCAGCCGGTTGCGGCGGGAGTGGGTGTCCTCGCGGTACACCCGCAGGAGCAGCTCCGGCGGGGCCTGCGGGTGGTAGTGGGCGAGCAGCGCCCGCACCTCCGGGTCGGGGTCGGCGGCGAGGGCGGCGACCAGGTCGACCGGCAGGCGCGGGTCGTGCGCGGCGAGGCGGCGCAGCAGCGGGTTGACCGAGGTCGCCTGGCGTATCGAGTCGGCGAGGTCCGGCAGTGGCGGTGGCGGCGGCGTGTACGGGTGGATCTCGTCCCAGACGTGCGGATAGTGGCCGTCCCACGGGGCGTGCGCGACGTCGATGTCGATGGCCGCGCGCTGCTCCTCGGTGAGCGCGGGGTGCACAGAGACGGTGGTGCGCACCGCGACGTCGGGGTCGGCGGCCAGGTCGGCGAGCTGCTCGGCGCTAAGGTCGGCCCGTGTGGCGAGGGCGCGCCGGACCTCCGGGGACGGGTGCCCGAACAGTCGGGCGACCACGTCCGGCGGCAGGTGCGGGTTCGGCGCGATGAGGTCGAGGTCGCGGTGCGCGGCGAGCAGGTGGTCGATGGTCGCGCGGGACAGCCGGCGGGTGGCCAGGTCCGCGCGGTAGATGTACCCGTTCCGCGGCAGATCTTCGGGCTCCAGCTCCCGGGCGAGCTCGGCATGGTGGCGCGCGACGGCGGCGCGGACCTCAGGGGCCTCGTCGTCGCGCACGAGCTCGAGGACCTCCCCGGCGGGGCCGGAGCCGAGCAGGATCAGCGCGTCGACCAGGCCGGCGCGGATCAGCGGGTCGGGGTGCCGGGCCGCCACCGGGATGCGGCGCCGGTGCCGGGCGACCTGCTCGACGATCTCGCCGGTGAACTCCACGTCGTTCATCAGCCCGCGCCGGTAATGCCGCAGGATCATGTCCAGCTCCTGCCGCAGCGGATCCTCGCGCACGCGGCCGAGCCTACGCGGAAACCCGATGGCCCCGCCGCCCCGCGGCGTTTGATGAGCTTAAACCGCCGGTCGTGGCGGGGGTGTCGGGTGAGTTGGTCATCGAGGCTCCCGGATGGTGCGGACTGTTGGGGTGAGCCGGCGCCGGCTGTTCCTCCACGGTCGGGCACCCGGTCAGGTCGGACCTGTGTTCCGATGAGCGACGATGACGGCAGCAGGCTGGCCTGGTAGGCGATGCTGGGGGTCGATGAGTGCCGCTGCGGGCCGACCGGGGTCGTCCGGGCGGAAGCTGATCACCAGGGTGGAGTTGCCGCCGGGGCCGGCGGCAGCGTTCCGTGACGTGGATGAGCCGTACCTGCGGTCGGGGCCACTGAACCTGGACGAGATCGTGCGCCGTATCGATACCGCCGACGCCGAGGACTCTGATGTACTCGGCGTGCCGCGCCGGGACGTGCCCCAGGCGCACGACATGCGGCTGGCCGCGGCCGTCGCAGCCGGGAAAAGCCGGTTGGTCGTACAGGTCGGTGGATCTTCGACCGGGAAGACCCGGGCATGCTGGGAGGCGGTGCAGGCGCTGCCGGAGCGGTGGCGTTGTGGCACCCGATCGCCCCGACCCGGCCCAAGGCCGCTGCGGCGGCGCTGACGCAGGTCGGCGCGGAGACGGTGGTGTGGCTCAACGAGGCCCAGCACTACCTGTTCCTGCCCCACGATCACCGGCTGGGCGAACAGATCGCCGCCGGACTGCGCGTCCTGCTGCACGACCTGCACCCGCCGCCCGGGGCTCGTGCTGGCCACCATGTGGCCGCCGTATTGGGATACCCTCACCAGCGCTCCGGCGCTCGGTCGGCCTGACCCGTACGAGCAGGCCCGACATCTGGTGGCCGGCACCGGCGTGCGCGTCCCGGAGGAGTTCACCAACGCCGACCTGCAGACCCTCCGCGATACCGCCGGCGACGACCCCCGGCTGAACTTCGCCGTGGCGCACGCCCAGCGCGGGCAGGTGACCCAGCCGACTGGCCGGGGTGCCGGCCCTGCTTGAGCGATACGAACAGGCCGGAGCAGCAGCTCGGGCGGTAATCAACGTAGCCATCGACGCCCGCCGCCTCGGCCACCCCCCATCGATCCCGCTCACCCTGCTCGAGCAGGCCGCCCCCGGCTATCTCGACGACCACACCTGGCAACAAGCCGGCGATGACTGCCCGGACATGGATTTCGGCACCCGCGGGGTGCTTCGACCTGGCGTACGGCAACGCGGGTCCTGGTCCGCGGCAACGTCCAGGTCACGAGGGTGGCGTGCCCGAACCCTCGCCCGGCACGAGGCCACCGAGCCTCACGCCAGCCTTTCCACTCTTCACGTGCAGGTTTGCGGCGGATCCTCAAGATCTTGCAGTCACGAATTCAAGTATTGCAGGAATGTGTCGATGACTGGAAGTATGACGGCCACGTTAACGAGAGGGGAGTGACCACATGGCGATCTCACGCCGGAAGTTCGTCGCCTCGGTCGTGTCCGGTACCGCCCTCGCCGCGGTCTCCACCGGCGAGCTGGTGTCCGCGTGGACCACGACCGCGTTCGCGGCGAGCCCGCCCGGCGATGTCGTCGGCAAGATCACGGTCGGCTATCAGGGCTGGTTCGCCTGTATCGGCGACGGCGCACCCATCAACGCCTGGTGGCACTGGAGCAACAACTGGAGCCAGCCTCCGTCGCCCAGTAACAACGGCACATTGCGCGCGTGGCCCGATATGCGCGAGTACACGCACGGGTATCAGACGGCGTACGCCAACCTCGGCAGCGGTCAGCCCGCGACGCTGTTCTCCTCCTACGACCAGCAGACGGTCGACACCCACTTCCTGTGGATGCAGCAGAACAACATCGACACCGCCGCGCTGCAGCGGTTCAACCCGAACGGCGGCGAGGGTGCGACCCGCGACGCCATGGCCGCCAAGGTACGCAGCGCAGCCGAGTCCAACGGCCGCAAGTTCTACATCATGTACGACGTCACCAACTGGACGAACATGCAGCCGGAGATCAAGGCTGACTGGACGAACAAGATGTCGGCGCACACGACCTCCAGCGCGTACGCGCGGCAGAACGGCAAACCGGTGGTCTGCATCTGGGGCTTCGGCTTCAACGACAACAATCACCCGTGGGATGCGGCCACCTGCCTCGATGTGATCAACTGGTTCAAGAGTCAGGGCTGCTATGTCATCGGCGGCGTACCGCGGGAATGGCGAATCGGCATCAACGGCTCCCGGCCCGGCTTCCTCGGCACCTACCACGCATTCAACATGATCTCGCCGTGGATGGTGGGCGCGATCAGCAGCGCCGCCGACTCCGACAACATCTACAACCAGCTCAACGTCGGCGACCAGGCCGACTGCAACGCCAACGGCATCGACTATCAGCCCTGCGTCCTGCCCGGCGACGTTTCGGCACGCCAGCGTGCGCACGGCGATTTCATGTGGCGGCAGTTCTACAACATGGTGCGCGTCGGCGCCCAGGGCATCTACATCTCCATGTACGACGAGTTCAACGAGGGCAACCAGATCTGCAAGACCGCGGCGACCCTGGCGGATGTGCCCACCAACTCGGGGCTGCTCGCGCTCGACGAGGACGGGACCGCCTGCTCGTCCGACTATTACCTGCGCCTGACCGGCGACGGCGGCCGGATGCTCAAGGGCCAGATCGCCCTTACCCCCGTCCGGCCCACCCAGCCCAACGGCGGCACGCCGCCGCCACCCCCGACCGGGAACCTCGCGCTGTCCAAGCCCACGCAGGAAAGCAGCCACAACCAGTCGTACGCGTCGGCCAACACCACCGACGGCGTTCAGGACAGCTACTGGGAGTCGACGAACAACGCCTTCCCCCAGTGGGTGCAGGTCGATCTCGGGTCGGCGCTCGCGGTGAACAAGGTGGTGCTGAAGCTGCCGGCATCGTGGGGCTCGCGCACGCAGACGCTGTCGGTGCAGACCAGCCTCGACGGCAGCGGGTTCACCACCGTGGTGAACTCCGGAGGCGTCGCCTTCAACTCCGGCAGCGCCAACACGGCCACCCTCACCTTCGCGCAGGCCAACGCCCGCTACGTCCGGATCAACGTCACCGCCAACACCGGCTGGCCCGCCGCGCAACTTTCGGAGCTCGAGGTCTATGGCCCGGCGGCCGGCGGCGACACCCAGCCGCCGACCACGCCCGCCAACCTCGCCTCGACCGGGAAGACCTCCAGCAGCGTCTCGCTGTCCTGGACGGCCTCCACCGACAACGTCGGCGTCACCGGGTACCAGATTCGCCAGGGCAACGCCGTCATCGGGACGACCGCCGCCACGTCGTTCACCGTCACCGGGCTGAACCCGTCAACGTCGTACACCTTCACCGTCACCGCTCAGGACGCCGCAGGCAACACCTCGGCCGCCTCGAACGGCGTCACCGTCACGACCGACCCGGCACCCAACACCAACCTGGCGCGCGGGAAGTCCACGTCGGAGAGCAGCCACACGCAGGGCTACGGCTCCGGCAACGCCGTCGACGGCAACCAGGACACCTACTGGGAGTCGGCGAACAACGCCTTCCCGCAGTGGCTGCAGGTCGACCTCGGCTCGGCGACCTCGGTCGGACGCATCGTGCTGAAGTTGCCGGCGTCGTGGGGTGCGCGTACCCAGACCCTCTCGGTGGCAGGCAGCACAGACGGCACGAACTTCACCACCCTCAAGGCGTCCGCGGACTACACGTTCAGCCCGAGCGCCAACACCACCAGCATCACATTCACTGCTACCGCCACCCGCTACGTCCGGCTCACCTTCACCGCCAACACCGGCTGGCCCGCCGGCCAGGTCTCCGAGTTCGAGGTGTACGCCTCCTGACACCAGCGATCAGCCACCGCATCAACGCACCGATGCCCACCGGCAGGCACCCGGGCTGTCGTCCTGGACCTGCCGGTATGGCGGGGCGCATGTGGACGCCCGCGAACGTTGATCCGAGCTACCGCGCCGGTGTGAGCACCGCACCGACCACGTTTGCCGGGTGAGCGGTCAGATCGCGGTCATCACGGGAGCCGGAAGCGAGACCAGGATCGGCTTCGCCTCGGCCCGGCCGCTCGGCAGCCTCGGTGCGCACGTCATTGTCGGCCGCGACAACCGAGCGCATTGAGCAACGCATAGCCGGGTTGCGCGCCGCCGGGCTGGATCGCGACCGGCTCGGGAACCGAGCGGGAGCCTGCGATGGGAAGAGCTACGCCGGTCGGCAGACTCCGCACCCTGGACGACGTGGCGGCGGTCGTGGCGTTCGTCGCCGTGCCCGAGGCATCGTACGTCAGCGGACAGACGCTGATCGTGGACGGTGCCAACCCCTGCAGGAGGAGAAGGGTCGCTGACGTCTTTGTTCTCAGCGTCCTCAAGGGCGTTGAGGCAGTGGTGCCGACGGGATCCGCACAAATGGCAAGGTCTCTTTACAGTTAGGCAAGTTTGCGATATGAAAAAAGTCCGCCAATTCGATCAGGGTCCATCTCCCACACCCCAGGAGTACCTCATGGACAGACGGCGTTCGGCGTATTTGCGCCGGATCTTCGTCGCGGCCGCCACCGCCGTGCTCGGCACCGTCCTCCTCGTCCCGGGCGTCGCCGCCGCCGCGGGCACGGGCACGATCACCGGATACGGCGGCAAGTGTGTCGATGTCGCGGGCGCCAACACCGCGAACGGCACCCAGGTTCAGCTGTGGACGTGCAACGGTACCAACGCGCAGAGCTGGACCGTGGGCACCGACGGCACGATCCGGGCCCTCGGCAAGTGCCTTGACGTCTCCGGCGGCTCAACGGCCGACGGGGCCAAGGTGCAGCTCTGGGACTGCAACGGCACCGGCGCCCAGCAGTGGGTCGCCAACGCGGCCCACGACATCGTCAACCCCCAGGCCAACAAGTGCCTCGACGCGACCGGTTGGGGCTCGAGCGACGGCACGCCGCTGCAGCTCTGGACCTGCAGCGGTGGCGCCAACCAGAAGTGGACGGTCCCGGGCGGTGGCGGAGGTGGCGGCGGCTTCGTCGTTAGCGAAGCCCAGTTCAACCAGATGTTCCCGAGCCGGAACTCGTTCTACACCTACGCCGGCCTGACCGACGCCATGAAGAAGTACCCCGCGTTCGCCACGACGGGCAGTGACACGGTCAAGCGGCAGGAGGCCGCGGCGTTCCTGGCCAACGTGAGCCACGAGACCGGCGGGCTGGTGTACATCAACGAGATCAACACCGCGAACTGGCCGACGTACTGCGACTGGAGCCAGCCGTACGGGTGCCCGGCCGGCCAGTCGGCGTACCACGGCCGTGGCCCGCTTCAGCTGAGCTGGAACTTCAACTATAAGGCGGCAGGTGACGCGCTTGGGGTCGACCTGTTGAACAACCCGGACCTGGTGGCGACGAACTCGTCGATCTCGTGGCAGACCGGCCTGTGGTACTGGATGACCGGTACCGGCGGCGCGGGCACGACGTCGCACAACGCGATGGTGAACGGCCAGGGCTTCGGCACCACGATCCGGGCGATCAACAGCATCGAGTGCAACGGCGGGAACCCCGCGCAGGTGCAGAGCCGGGTGAACCTCTACAACCAGTTCGTCGCCACTCTGGGCGTGCCCGCGGGTGGCAACCTGTACTGCTGACGCGGACGAGCACTGTCATCGATGGACCGGTCGCGCCCGCGGTGCGACCGGTCCATCGCAACTGTGACGCAGCGGGCGCGGCGCGCGTCTGGTCGGAGCAGTCCACGCTGGCCGGTGAACCGTTCCGAGTCTGGTCGAGAACCTCATCGCGGGCACGGGCGGCAGCAGCCCTAACTTGACTTATAACGTGTTGGGCTTCGGTATCGACCCTGGCTGATTGCCGCCGTCCGATGCGCGGTTTTCCGGACCGACCGGACCGCGCAGACGATCATCGCCGGACACGCGTTCATCCGACCGGGCGCTCGAACCTCGCTTCTCGGCGGTTTGCCCGCACTGTAGATCTTGGTGGGCCTCACCCGCCCGCCGCACTGCCATCGACGCCTCGTCTCCCGACAAGATCAGATGCACGCTCATCGGCTGAGTGTGCGTAGTCGTTGCCGGCGTCACGAGAGTCATGCCCGCCAGCCATGAGGGCGTCCCGATCGGTGCGCACCGCTGACACCCTGCCGCACCATGATCAGCAGACGTCGATCGCCCCGCTACCGCCGTCTCTGCGCGAGAGCCGAGACCCCACCGGGGCGCGCTCGGCATCGTGACCGTTGGCGCGCTGCTTCATGTGAGACCAGGCAGACGCGGCTCATCTGTTGTCCGATCTCGGCCGGTGCTCCCGCTTCGTGCTAGTTGTACCGGTGGGCTCGGCGTCGACAACATCGTGATCTTGTGAGGCGTTTTGCGGAACGGTCACACGTCGTGGCCATCCCTGGTGTGCGGTGTGGCGGAGCACCAACACTCGTCTGACACGGTGCGCACGCGATCGGGGAGGCCAATGGCTATCAGCAACGTGTTGGACCGGAACACCGGCCCGTCGGTCGTGGGCGAACCACCGACCAACCTCGTACCGGCGATGCTTGTCGAGCATCTCGGTACCGCGGTCCTCGCCCTGGGCGGGCAACAGGTGCCGATGCCGGGACTATTGAGGCTTCGCCCTTTCCTGCGTCGTTACCTCGGCCGGCCGGTTGTCGTCGGGATCCGGCCTGAACACCTGCAGGATGCGGTGGTCGGGCGTCCCGCCGCAGCGGGACCGGCAGTCCTGGTGTTGCACGGTGTGGTGCGGCGAATCGAGCCGGTCGGCCCGGACCAGTTCGTCCATCTTGAGCTGGCCGATGCTGACGGTGACCGGTCGCCCGCACCGACCGTGGTGGCAAGGGTGAGCGGTCGATCGCGAGCCGGCGTGGACGCGCCGATCATGCTTGCGGTCGACATGCGGCACCTCATGGTGTTCGACGTCGACAGCGGTCGCGGTCTGTGGTGAGGCCGCAGGTGGTGGGATCGCTGCGCTGCGCGGCCGGCGCCTGCTGTGGTGTGCGGTGCTGACGCGCCCGGCTGCGGTGCAACCAGCGCGGTCGTGTCGATGGCGGTACCGCTGCCGGTCTTCGTCGTGTTCCAACGGTTCTTCCTGAACAGCACACCCGCCGGCTCGGTCCGGCAACCCGCCGCCCACCCGCCGCCGCGGCCGCCTGTCGACGACGACCGGCTGGCTGCGAGGCGGCCCCGCCATCGCCTCAGACGGGACGTCTCGATGACCCACTACCCCAATGCGCAACCCCCGGCAACGGCAGCGTTCAGCCGGGCCCGACTGGTCGATCGGGACTGGTACAAGCGCGCAGTGTTCTATGAGGTCCTCACGCAGGCCGGCTTCGACGCCAACAACGACGGCGTCGGCGATCTGCTGGGACTGGTGTCCAAACTGGACTATCTGGCCTGGCTCGGCATCGATTGCATCTGGCTGCCGCCGTTCTACGACTCGCCCCGCCGCGACGGCGGCTACGACATCCGCGACTACTACGCGATCTGTCCGGAGTACGGCACGATCGAGGACTTCGTGACCCTGCTGGACGAGGCGCACGCCCGCGGCATCCGGGTCATCACCGACCTCGTGCTCAACCACACGTCCGACACCCACCACTGGTTCCAGGAGTCGCGGAGCGACCCGAACGGGCCGTACGGCGACTTCTACGTGTGGCGCGACACGGACACCGAATACCCCGACGCCCGGATCATCTTCGCCGACACCGAGCCGTCGAACTGGACGTTCGACCCGGTCCGGCAGCAGTTCTACTGGCACCGGTTCTTCCATCACCAGCCCGATCTCAACTACGACAATCCCGCCGTCGCCGAGGCGATGCTCGACGTGGTGCGGTTCTGGCTCGACCTCGGCATCGACGGGTTCCGGCTCGACGCGGTGCCGTACCTGTTCGAGCGCGAAGGCACCGAATGCGCCGGTCTGCCGGAGACGCACGCCTACCTCAAACGCGTTCGGAAGGTCGTCGACGACGAGTACCCCGGTACTGTGCTGCTTGCCGAGGCGAACATGTGGCCGACCGATCTCGTGGAGTATTTCGGCGATCCCACGCTTGGCGGCGACGAGTGCCACATGGCGTTCCACTTCCCGCTGATGCCCCGCATCTTCATGGCGGTGCGCCGGGAGTCACGCGTGCCGATCTCGGAGATCCTCGCGCAGACGCCGAAGATTCCCGATGGCTGCCAATGGGGCACGTTCCTGCGTAACCACGACGAGCTCACCCTGGAGATGGTCACCGACGAGGAACGTGACTACCTCTACAGCGAGTACGCCCGCGATCCGCGCATGCGGCTCAACCTCGGCATCCGGCGCCGGCTCGCCCCGATGGTCGGCAACGACCGCAACCAGATCGAGCTGTTCACCTCGTTACTGCTGTCCCTACCCGGCTCACCGGTCATCTACTACGGCGACGAGATCGGTATGGGCGACAACGTGTACCTCGGCGACCGTGACGGGGTCCGCACCCCGATGCAGTGGAACGTCGACCGCAACGGCGGCTTCTCGCGCTGCGACCCCAGCCAGCTGTACCTGCCGATGAACAGCGGCTGGGTGTACGGCTACCAATCCGTCAACGTCGAACGGCAGTTGGAGGAGTCGGCGTCGCTGCTGCACTGGACCCGCAAGATGCTCGCCATCCGCAAGCGGCACGTCGCGTTCGCCTTGGGCGATCTGACCGACCTGGGCGGCTCCAACGGCGCGGTGCTGGCGTTCCTGCGCGAGTACCACGACGAGAACATCGATGAGGTGCTGCTGTGCGTGCACAACCTGTCCCGGCATCCGCAACCGGTGCAGCTGCCACTCGGCTCACGGTTCCACGGTCACACGCCGGTCGAGCTGACCGGCGACACCCGGTTCCCCAACATTGGTCTGCGGCCGTATCTGCTGACCCTGCCGGGTCACGGTTCGTACTGGTTCCGCATCCTGCCCCCGAACCGGCGCCGAGGGAGCGTCGATGTTCGATGAGTGGGATGCGGATCGCTTCGAGGCGAGCCTGATGCTGCTGGCTGGCACGCCACGGTTGCACTTCCGACCGGGTGCTGTGCGCGGCCGGGACGGGTGGGCGGCGGTCCATGCCCGCGCGGACGGCTCCTTACGGGTCGAGTTCGAGATGGAGCAGGCGCAGTCCCGGTTCACCGATGTGATGCGGAGCGTGCCCGACGCTACGTGCTGGACGGGCCGGCGGGTGGCCGGCATCCGCCGGCGGTACGAGACGTTCGTGGTCGACGTCGACGGCGCCGACCCGTCGAGCGTGGTCGGCCGGCTGCGCGGCGAGTGGACGCGGACCGTCGGGCTCCTGTTCGGCGACGGCGCGGCAGACGGAATGACGCTGCGGACCGGAGCCGCCGCGGTGTGGCGCTCGGCGCTGCTGACCGGGGCGCCGAGGGTGTCACGGGCCGGTCTTCGGCTGCGCGCGCGGGACCGGTCGTCGGTGGGCCTGCTGCTGCAGGCCGCGCGGGTGCTCGGGGTCGCCTGCCAGGCCCGCACCGGTCAGGGCGTCCACATGGTCCATGCCGAGGGGCCCGGCTTGATCACGCTCCTGGCCACGGTCCGGCCGACATCCGACGAGGCCGGCGCGTGAGGCACGTCGTGCAGGGCGTGCCGGCAGATTCGGTGAAGTAGTCAAGTGTCCGCCGGTCCGGCCGAGGCGGCCGGGCCGGCGGGTCCCAAAGGATCCGTCAGAAGATGCGACCTGAAGTGACCCGCCGTCGTCCATTATCCGTATAGGGTGCGTGACTCTGAAACGGGTGCAGACCACCAGCGTGAACGAGGCCGCGCGGCTGTCGACGCTCCTGGCCGGATTCACCATCGCCGTGATCGGTCACCGTCGCCGGCACCGCCTTGCCGACCTGCTCGAGCGACACGGCGCACGGATCGTCTCGGTACAAGGCGTTCGGGCGGTGCCGCAACCGGAACCGGACGCCATACGCGGGACCGTTGCCGCGTTGCTCGACGGGCCCGTGGACGACATCGTCGCCGCATCCGCGGGTGGTGTGCGGGCCTGGTTGCGGACGGTGCCGGACCCTGAGCGGCTGGTGGAGGTGTTCCGCTCGGCCCGCCTCCTGGCGGCCGACGCCCGCACCGCCGACGCCCTGCGGGTGTACGGCCTTCGCGACATTCTCTCCACTGCGGCCGGGTCGGCCGACGAGCTGTACCGGTATCTGCTGACCCACGAACCGGCCGGGCGGCGGATCGTTGCGCAACTCGACGCGCCGGTGCAGGCCGAGGCATGCGAGTCGCTCCGGATCGGCGGCGCCGACGTGGTCGAGGTGCCCACGTTCGTCACCGAACCACCGAACGACGTCGTCGGGGTGCGCCGGGTTGTCGAGCTGATGAGCCGCCGCCAACTCGACGCGGTCGCCTGGCTCGACCCGATCGCGACCGGTCATGTGCTGCGTTTCGCCGCCGACCATGGGCGGCTACCGGCCGTGAGCTCGCAGCTCGGCTCGCGGCACCGGCTGCAGGTCCCGGCCGTGTGCCGCGGCCCGCTGGCCGCCGCCGTGCTGCGCCGGCACGGCGTGGACCCACTCGTGCCGCCCCTGCCGTTCGACGAAGAGGTCGCGGCGCAGCTGGCGCGCGCGGTGCTCGACCGAGCCCTGCACGCAGCGGTCGCAGGCCGAGCGCTCGAGGTGCGGGGGCACGCCGTACTGCTCGACGGCCAGGTCTATCCGATCCAGCAAGGCCCCATCGACGTCCTGCGGGCGCTCACCCTGGAACCGGGAAGGGTCTTGTCCAGCGCGGACCTCCGGCGTCTGGTGCCCGGTCTGACGGACGTCGACGACCATGCGATCGAGATGGCAGTGTCCAGGCTGCGTCGTTCCTTACCGGACGCCGACATGGTGCAGACGGTGATCAGGCACGGGTATCGTCTCGCCCGCTGAGTCGGCTCAACGCTGCACCGCAGCCGCAGGTGGTGATGACCGGCACACTGAGTATGGTCATCCCGGCCGGACCGGCGGCTTTCGTCGCCGGAGAGCTGAGGCGCTCGTCGGTCTGGGCAGCGCCGCCCGGCTCGATGCACCGGATCAGGAAGCGAGCCGGTAGCCGCGGCGTATGACCGTGTGGATCAGCTGCGTGCCGTTGAGGGCCCGGCGCAGCCGGGATATTGCCATCTCGATGGCGTGGTCGTCGACGGCGGCGCCGGCCGGCATGTTGCGGCGGATGTCGGCGCACGACATCACGCGGCCCGGACTGCGGGCCAGCGATCGCAGCACCGCGATCGGGACCGGCTGGACCGGGATCAGCTGGTCGTCGACGACGACCGCCTGTCCGCGGATCTCGACCTGGTGCGGGCCCAGCTCTACCCGCACGGCGTTGGCCGGCAGCATGGCGATCAGCGTCGCGACGAGGTCGTCGGTGTAGCCGGCCGGCCCGATCAGGGGTCGTACGCCTTGGGCGACCAGTGGGGCCGCGGTCAGCGGTCCGAGGCAGACGGCGGTCACGTCGTCGCACAGGGCGTTGAGCAGGTTGGGCAGCCGCCGGTCGTGCTCGGCCTGCTCGAGCAGGTTCTCGGTCGCCTCGGGGCTGGTCAGTGCGATCGCGTCGATCTGCCGGCGGATCAGCTGGTCGGCCAGCCGCCGTAGGTGCTCGGAGTGGTTCGGTGGGTGGGCACGGTAGGTCGGCACCTCCACCACGTCGGCGCCCTGCCGGCGCAGCGCCCGGCACAGCTCACGCAGCGACGGCGTGTCGACCTGCACGACGATGCGCCGGCCCGCGACCGGATGCGCGAGCAGGTACCGCAGCAGCTCCTCGGTCGAGGCGGCGGCGGTCGACCAGATCTCGCGCGGGCCGAGCTCGCGCAGGCTGTCGGCCGCGGCGCCGTCACGGGCCAGTAGCCGGGCGCGGCCGAATGCGGTTGTCAGCCGGTCGGCGAGATGCCACCGCTGCGCCGACGCGAGCCAGGCGCGGAAGCCAAACGGCGAGGTGACGATGAGGTCCTCGATCGGCGCGGCCAGGCACTGCTCGGTGGCCGCGCGCAGCTCGTCCTCGCCGGGCTGGGCGACGGTCCGCAGGGCCTGCACGGCGAGGACCTTCGCACCGGCCTCCTGCAGCGGAACGGCGAGCGCCGGCCGTCGGTGCTCTGTTGCCAGCGCCACCGTGTAGCCCGTCAGCGGTGCGATGACCGGGCTGCCCGATTCGCCGGATCCGCCCGCGGCGTATCCGCCGGCTGCTCGCCGCGGGTTGGTTAGCGGTGGCGCCACGGGCGTACTCCTCTCAACCCCGGTGGACTGGCGGCAGGCACATCCGGCGTCATCGACGGTGGCAGAACGGTGGGCGAAGGTGCGGGACGGCCCGAGGATCGGGGGGCGGTATCCGCGGCCACGGGCGGTCGTGGCCGAGCGGGTCCCGATGATCGGCCCTTCGCGATGGGTTGTCGTCTACCGTGCCAGGAAATGCACGAGAGGATAGTCACGATATGGTAAACCTCTGCTCACTGATTTCTACCGCAGCCCGGGTGCTGCAAAAATGAATGCGTCGCCAGAACGGCGACCGGTTGGTTGCGCCTCAATTCACGACAAAGAGCGGCGACAATCACGGCGAAGCGGACATCTGCGGCGCGTCATCCCCGGATCCAGATTGTGATCTTGTGAGGAAGGCAGCGTTTTCTGTTGCGGATCGTTACGCGGTCTGGTCATCGCCTCATCAACGCGGCAACACTCGCCACACCATTTGATTCGGAGGCCGTCGCGGCCTATCTGTGAACGCGTGGCGGCCATCAGCCGAATCCAGACGAACCCAGCAGATCGGGAGTGGTCCGTGGCGGAGGTCAGGCTCGACGAGGTGAGCAAGGTGTACGCCGACGGGACACGGGCCGTCGACGGGCTGAGCCTGGACATCGCCGACGGCGAGCTGCTCGTGCTCGTCGGTCCATCCGGTTGTGGCAAGACCACGGCGCTGCGCATGGTGGCCGGGCTCGAGGACATCAGCGAGGGTGTCCTCAGCATCGGCGGCCGTGTGGTCAATCGGGTACCGGCCCGCGACCGTGACATCGCGATGGTGTTCCAGAGCTATGCGCTGTACCCGCACCTCGACGTCTACGACAACATCGCCTTCGGCCTGAAGTTGCGCAAGGTGCCCCGCGCCGAGATCGAGCGCCGGGTCGCCGCGACCGGAGCGGCGCTGGGGCTGAAGGATCACCTGCGCCGCCGGCCGCGGGCGCTCTCGGGCGGGCAGCGCCAGCGGGTCGCGATGGGGCGCGCGATCGTCCGCGAGCCGCAGGCGTTCCTCATGGACGAGCCACTGTCCAACCTGGACGCCAAGTTGCGGGTGCAGATGCGTGCCGAGATCGCGCGCATCACCCGGCAGCTCGGCGTCACGACCATCTACGTCACCCACGACCAGACCGAGGCGATGACGCTCGGCGACCGCGTGGCGGTCATGAAGAAGGGTGTGCTGCAGCAGGTGGCCTCCCCGCAGGAGCTCTACGACCAGCCGGTCAACGTGTTCGTCGCCGGCTTCATCGGCTCGCCCGCGATGAACCTGGTCACCGGCGTCTTCACAACGTCGGCGGAACAGGTGGTGCTGCGAATCGGCGACCAGTGCCTGCGGGTCGACCCGGCGCTGTTGCAGGCGCGGCCGGGTGTGCGGGCGTACTTCGACCGGCCGGTCGCCGTGGGTATCCGGCCTGAGGACATGCAGGACATGAGCCTGGTGCCACGCGACAGCGCGATGCTCTACGCCACCGTCGACCTCGTCGAGGCGCTCGGCTCCGACCTGCTCGTGCACCTGCGGATTGCGGCGGACGGTGTCGTCACCGACGACACCCGCGAACTTGCCCGCGACGCCGGCCTGGACCCGGCCGCCCCGGCCGGCTCGGGCGTGCCGCTGACCGAGTTCGTCGCCAGGTTCAGCCCGCGCTCGCGGATCCGCAAAGACGAACTCGTCGAGGTCGCCGTCGACACCGCTCGCCTGCACGTATTCGACTTGGACACCGGCCGGTCGATCCTTTGATCCGCGTGACCCGCGGCGCGGTCGACCGCCAACGCCCCCGCTGGGCCCGGCGTGGGACGACCTGACACCCCTGACACGAAGGAGATCTTTCATGGCACGTATGGCACCGCTGGCCGCGGCGCTGGCCGCGGTCGCGCTCGCTGCCGGCTGCGGGGGCACCACGTCCGACCCGTCCGGCACACCGGGCCTCACCGGCACCGTCGAGGTCGTGGCGAAATGGTCGGGCGTCGAGCAGGCCAACTTCAAGAAGGTCCTGGAGCGCTTCGAGAAGAAGACCGGCGTCAAGACGATCTACACCTCCGCCGGCGACGACGTTGCATCGTTTCTCAACCAGAAGATCTCCGGCGGCACGCCGCCGTCCATCGCGCTGATCCCGCAGCCCGGCACCGTCGCCGAACTGGCGAAGAAGGGCAACCTCAAGACGCTGAGCGGCGAGGCGCTCGACGCGGTCACGGCGAACTACAGCGCCGCGTGGAAGGACCTCGGCACGGTCGACGGCAAGGTGTACGGCTTCTATCTGAAGGCCGCCCAGAAGTCGATCTGCTGGTACCGTACCGACGCGTTCGCCACGGCCGGCGTGAAGGAGCCGAAGACCTGGGAGGAGTTCGTCGCCGCGGCCAAGACGCTCGCCGACGCCGGCATCACGCCGTTCGCGGTGCCGGGCGGGTCGGCCTGGTCACTGACCGACGTCTTCGAGAACGTGTACATCCAGGTCGGCGGGCCGGACAACTACGACAAGCTCGCCAAGCACCAGATTCCGTGGACCGACCCGACCGTGGTGGAGACCCTGAAGATCATCGGGCAGCTGTGGTCGACGCCGCGGATGATCGATGGCGGCAACGCCGGTGCGTTGAAGATCGACTTTTCGCAGTCCGTCGCCGAAGTGTTCGGCGAGAAGCCCAAGGCGGCGATCCTGTGCGAGGGCGACTTCGTCGGCTCGGAGATCACCAAGGCGGGCAAGTACAAGGTGGGCGACACGGCCAAGTACCTGCCGTTCCCGTCGATCAAGGGCGCCAAGCCCTCCGTGGTGGTCGGCGGCGACCAGGCAGTGGCACTCAAGGACGACAAGGCGACCATGGCGCTCATGGCGTACCTCGCCTCGAAGGAGTCGGCCGAGATCTTCGCCGGCGGCGGCGGGTTCATCACCCCGAACAAGACCGTCGATCCGACGGCGTACCCGGATGATACGGTGCGCGGACTGGCCAACCTGGTCGTCAACGCCGACGTGATCAAGTTCGACATGTCGGACCTGGCCCCGGCGTCCTTCGGCGGCGGCACCAACGCCGACGAGTGGAAGCTGCTCCAGGAGTTCCTGGGCAACCCGACGATGGATGTGAACGCCTTGGCCGGCAGGCTCGAAGACGCCGCCAAGAAGGACTTCGGGAGCAATTGATGGTGCGCGCGTCCGAGCCGGCAGGGACATTCAGGGCTGCACCGGCAGCGAGGAACAAGGATTGGGCGTTCGCCCAACCGGTCCGGGGCGACACGCTCGCCCGCCGGCCGGACGCGCCGAACGGCAAGCCCTGGCAACGGGGGCGGGGAGGGCGCCGCTGGGAAGTCCCCGGCCTCATCACGGCGCTCTTCCTCGGCCCGGCGCTGCTCATCCTGGCCGCCGTCGTGGCGTACCCGATCGTCGCGACGGTCTGGTACAGCTTCTTCAACGCCGACGGCACCCGCTTCGTCGGTTGGGCCAACTACGTCGAGATGTTCACCGGGCCGGCGACCCGCCACGCCATCCTCAACAACGTCATCTGGGTCGTCGTGGCCCCGACGATGGTCACCGCGCTCGGGCTGGTCTTCGCCGTGCTCAGCGAGCGGATCCGGCTGGCCACCGCCTTCAAGACCGTCCTGTTCATGCCGATGGCCATCTCGTTCCTCGCGGCCGGCGTCACGTTCACCCTGGTGTACCAGGCCGACAAGGACCGCGGCGCGCTCAACGCCGCCATCGTGTCGATTCACGACGCGTTCAGGCCACCGTCGAAGTATTACGGGACCAGCCCACGCGAGGAGGCCGGCCTGGTGACCGTGGACGGCGCCGTGCAGACCGAGCAGCCGGCCGCCCCGACCGCGCCGGTGCTGCTGCCGATGGTCGGACTCCCGCCCGACCGGCTCCCGGCCGAGGCGGTCGACGCAGCGCCCGACGTCCGCGGGACCGGCCTGCGGGGCGTGGTCTGGCTCGACTTCACCCCCGGCGGCGGTGGCCGGCCCGGCGCCGTCGACGCGGGCGAGAAGGGACTGCCCGGCATGGTCGTCGAGGCGGTACGCGACGGCAAGGTGCTCGCCACGACCCGGACCGGCCCCGCGGGCAGCTTCGTCTTCCCGGAACTGAGCGGTGACGGGTATACGGTCCGGCTGGCCGCGTCGAACTTTGCGGCTCCGTTCGAGGGGGTCACCTGGCTCGGTGGCAGCGTCGTCACGCCCGCGATCATCGCTGCCTACATCTGGATCTGGGCCGGCTTTGCGATGGTGCTGATCTCGGCGGGCCTGTCCGCCATCCCGCGTGACGCGCTGGAGGCCGCCCGGGTCGACGGCGCCACCGAGTGGCAGGTGTTCCGGCGGGTGACCATCCCGCTGGTCCGCCCGGTGCTGGTGGTCGTGCTGGTCACGCTGGTCATCAACGTGCTGAAGATCTTCGACCTGGTGTACATCCTCGCGCCGGACCCGGTGACCCAGGACCACGCCAACGTCGTGGCGCTGCAGATGTACCAGACCGCCTTCGCCCGCCAGAACACCGGCCTGGGCAGCGCGCTGGCCGTGCTGCTCTTCGCGCTCGTGGTGCCCGCCATGCTGTACAACGTCCGCCGGCTGCGAGGAGACAGGGACCGATGAGCTTCGTATCCACAGCCAGAGTGCCGACGCTCGAACCGGCCGGCACTGCCGTGACGGGCCCGCCGAGGCGCAGCATCGTGTCCAGGATCGCCACCCGGGTCGGCGGCGGGCTGATGTACACCGTCGTCGTGCTCATCGCACTGATCTGGCTGCTGCCCACGACCGGCCTGCTGGTCGCCAGCCTGCGCCCGGCTTCCGCCAGCGCCGCCACCGGCTGGTGGCACGTCTTCAGCAAGCCCAGCGAGCTGACCCTGGCCAACTACACCAACCTCCTGCACAACCGCGACATGGTCGGCGGCCTGTGGAACAGCGTGCTCATCACCGTGCCGTCCACCATCCTGGTCGTGGCGATCGCAGCGCTGGCCGCCTACGCCCTCGCGTGGCAGGACTTCCGCGGCCGTGATGCACTGTTCGCCGTAGTCGTCGCGCTCATCGTGGTACCGGTCCAGATGGCGATCATCCCGGACGCGAAGCTGTTCGGCGCGCTCGGCATCTTCGGCACGCTCGGCGGTGTGATCGTCTTCCACGTGGCCTTCGGGCTTCCGTTCGCCATCTTCCTGCTGCGCAACTTCTTCCTCGGCATCCCACGCGACCTGCTCGAGGCGGCCCGGATGGACGGCGGCACCGAGTTCATGATCTTCATGCGGGTGGTGCTGCCGATCGGCTGGCCGGCGATCGCCTCGCTGACCATCTTCCAGTTCCTCTTCGTCTGGAACGACCTGCTGGTCGCGAAGGTCTTCGCCGGGGCGTCGAGCAAGCCCATCACCTACGTCCTGCAGGAGCAGATGGGCACGTTCTCCTCCAACGTCGACGTGATCGCGCCCGGCGCGTTCCTGTCGATGCTCCTGCCGCTGATCGTGTTCTTCGCCTTCCAGCGGTACTTCGTGCAGGGCGTGCTCGCCGGTTCTGTGAAGTAGTCAAGCTCCGCCGGTCCGGCCAACCCAACCAGGCGGCCGGATCGGCGGACCTCAGGTATGGCGTGTATCGACGTCGCCGGTGGCGACGTCTCCGTGGCATGCGGCCGCACGCTCGTCACTCCAGCACCCGGATGATTGATCGGCACCCGCAACGTGAGCGTGGGGGCAGCCTACGCCGGGGTGCAAGTGCGAGCCTCGGCCGTGGCACGGTCGATGTACTGCGCGTTGCGGGGGTTCGACGGTGAGCGGCGTTTGCGTTCCAGCACCGCGCGCAGGGCGCGGCGGGCGTAGTACGTCCGCGACTTGACGGTGCCCTCGTGCAGGCCGAGCGTGGCGGCCGCCTCGGTCGTGGAGCTGCCCCGCAGGTACAGCTCCACGAGGATCTGGCGGTGATCGGGAGACAGCTCGGTCAGGGCTGCGCGGATGTCGCATCGCGCGATGGCGCGCTCGATCGGGTCGTCGTCGGCCAGGTGTGCGGCGAGGTCGACTCCGGTGATCTCAGCGGGCCGGGTGACGCGCGCACGGGCCGCGTCGGTCGCGATCCGGCGGGCGACGGTGAACAGCCACGGACGTACCTCTGCGATGTCCGTGCTGAGGGCGTCGCGGTGCCGCCAGGCGCGCAGGAGGGTCTCCTGCAGGTGGTCCTCGGCCAGTTCGGCCTGGCCGAGGGTCAGTCGCAACAGGAATCGGTACAGCGCGTCGGCGTGTGCCTCGTAGACGCCGGCCATCCATGCTTCGGGACATTCACTGTGCGGGGCGTGAGCGGCGCCGTGGCACATCCCGGCCTCCTTCCTCGTATCGCTGGGCAGGAATCACAAGGGCGCGCGTCAGCGCTCGGCCAGTCCGGCCGCGGCCTGGGCCACCAGCAACGCGACGGCTTCCGGCTGGGAGATGTAGACGCAGTGGCCGGCCGTCACCTCGACGACCGTGCTGCTGGCGCGTTCCGCCATCGCCCGCTGCACGGGCGGGGGGATCATGCGGTCGTCGGTCGCGACGAGGTACCAGCTCGGCTTGATGCGCCACGCCGGCTCGGCGACCGTACCCCGGAGGGCGTCGACGCCCCAGGGTACCTGCGAGTCCGCCATGAACTCGGCGAGCTCGACCGGAAGGTCCGCCGCGAAGGAGCCGTGGAACTTGTCGCGGTCCAACAGCAGGTGACCGGCGCCGGCGGGGACGATCGGTGGCACCGGCGCGCCGGGTGGCGGGCTCGCGATGAGGGTGTTGACCGACTCGCCCTTGTCGGGGGCGAACGCGGCGATGTACACCAGTGCGACGACACTGGGGTGGGTGCCGATCTCGGAGATGACGGCGCCACCGTACGAGTGGCCGACCAGCACGACCGGACCGACGCAGGTGTCCAGTACCCGCCGGGTGGCGGCGACGTCGCCGTCCAGCGACTCCGTCGGATTCTGTACGACGCTGACCCGGAACCCGTCGCCGCGCAGCAGGTCGTAGACCTGCTGCCAACCGGATCCGTCGACGAAGCCACCATGGACGAGGACGACATCCCTCACTGGATCTGGCATGGGGCGCTCTCTTCCTGACCGTAGTAGTCAGAGCACGCTATGCCGCCGTGGCGCCCGCGGAATTCCGTCAGATGACGTAAGTGCGCGGTCTGATCGTCATTCCTCCGGCAACTGCTCCAGCGCGTCGCGCAAAGCCGCGCGCGACGTGATGCCGAGCTTCGGGAAAATCCGGTACAGGTGCGTGGACACGGTGCGCGGCGACAGGAACAGCCGCTCACCGATCTGCTTGTTGGACAGGCCGGCCGCGGCCAGGGACGCGATTTCGCGCTGCTGGGGCGTCAGCGCCTCCGGTGCGATGTCGCGCGTCCTCGTCACGGCGAGACCGGTGGCGCGCAGCTCGGTGCCGGCGCGCGTCGCCCAGGGATGCGCCGAGAGACGCTGGAAGATCTCCAGGGCGGCCGTCAGGTGCATCCGCGCTTCGATGGTCGCCTTGGTCCGGCGCAGCCGCTCGCCGTACGCCAGCTGAATGCGGGCCAGGTCGAAAGGCCAACGATCTGCTTCCGGTACCTCCAGCGCCGCCACGAACGGTTCGTTGGCCCCGGGATCGGGGTCGGCCAGCGCCGTGGCCGCCGACACCAGCATGGCCAGGCGCGGTGAGAGCTGCGCCAGGCCGGCGTCCCGGGCCGCCCGGGCGTGGGCGGCGGCTTCGGCCTGGTGCCCGGACCGGGCGGCGGCCTCGGTGAGGTCGAGCACGAGCCACAGTGCGTGGGGCGTGTACGCGGACAGTTCGCCGGGCGGACTGACCAGACTCGCCTGCCGGTACGCCGTGTCGAAGTCGCCCCGTGCGTGCGCCGCCAGAGCCTGGACGTGCGCGGCGTATCCGCGGACGAGACCCACCCGGCGCGGCACTGCCCACCGCAGCATCGCCTCCGTGTCGGCCCGGACCACCGCCTCGTCGCCCCGGGCCGCCGCCAGCATGGCTCGCAGGTAGATGCCGGGCCAGGCCAGCAGCCGGTAGCTGTACTTGTCGCACAGCGCGAGTCCTTCGTCGCACCACGCCTCGACCTCGTGCCACCGGCCGGCGAGGTACCCCTCGTTGGCGAGCAGAAAGAGCGCCTCGATCACCGAGGTGGTGGCACTGCCGTCACGTCCCTGGCTGACCACCCGGTGCAGCGCGGCGCGGCAGCCGTCGAGGCGGTCGAGGTAGGCCCCGGCGGTGGCGGTGCGCACGATGCGGGCCGGGCTGTTTTCGTCGGAGAGGCGCTCGATGGCCGCGTCCAGATCGGCCAGTGCTGAAGCCGCGCGGCGAGCGGGGTCCGCCAAGGTCCGGCTGGAGATGCGCAACAGCTCGGGCGGCCACGGCACGAGCCGGTCGATCGCCGCGTCGGTGGCCGGCCACATGTCCGGCCGTCCGCTGAAGAACGCCACCATCAACAGGCTGTACAGGGCTTCGATCAGTGCCTTGTGGTGCGCGTCGGTCGGGTCGGCGAGCGAATCGACGGCGCCGATCAGCAGCCGGTGGGCGGAGTCCACGTCGCCGTCGCCGTTGAGCAGGTAGTAGCTTCCGGCGACCGCGCCGGCCAGCGACCCGGCGCGGTCGGGGTCGGCGCGGCGCACCGCGTCGAGCAGCCCGGGCAGGGCGGCCAGGTCTCCGGTCACGGTGGCGCCCAGGTAGGCCGCCTCGGCGATGCGGCTGCCCCGATCGGTGCCGTTCGGGCTGAGATCGGCTGCTCGCAGCAGTTCGCTGATCGCGCCCACGGCGTCACCGCGACGCAGGTTGGCGTGCGCCACCGACTGCATCAGCGCGGCCACCTCCTCGTCCGGGCCTTCGGCCGCTTCGGCGAGGTGCCACGCACGCAGCTCGGGCCGGTCGGGGCGGCGGGTCGCCAGCAGCCGGTGCGCCGCGCGCCGCTCCTCGCTCGTGGAGAGCTCGACGATCGCGGACCGGATCAGCGGGTGGCGGAACTCCAGCCGGCCACCACCGGCGTCCACCCGGACCAGCCGCGCCCGTTCCGCGGGGCCGAACGCCTTGAGGGTGTCGGCGCCGCCCTCGTCCCCGCGGAGGGCGCTGAGGTCGTCGGTGCCGTCCAGCACGGCGAGCAGCAGCAGGTCCCTGGTCGCCGGCGGAAGGGGTTCCACCCGGCCGGCGAACACGGACTGCAGCCGGCGGGTCAGCGGCAGGACCCCCCGCGGCGCGCCGGTCGCGCCGGCCGGCGAATCGGCCACGGCGAGCGGCAGTTCCAGCAGCGCGAGCGGATTGCCCCGCGCCTCGTCCAGCAGACGCTGCCGCATGCGGATGTTGAGCGCCGGGTAGCGCTCGCGCAGCAGCGTGTCGGAGGCGGCAGCATCCAGTGGCAGCAACTCCCGCTCGGGCAGCCCGACGCCGTCGAAGTAGCCGGCCTCGCCCAAGCGGGACGCGCCGAGGAAGCCGACCCGGACGGTGCTGAGGCGGCGGGCGACGAAGGCGAGGACCGCCGTGCTCGCGCGGTCCAGCCACGGCAGGTCATCCACGACGATCAGCACCGGTCCGGTCCGAGCCGCGTGCTCGAGCAGCGCCAGTGCCGCGTTGGCGATCATGAGCTGGGCGGCCGACTGGCCCTCGTAGAGACCTAACCCGATACCCAGCGCTCGGCGGCTCGCGCCGGGCAGCGCAGGCAGGAGGTCGAGGATCGGATGGAGCACCTGATGCAGGCCGGCGAAGCTCACCGTCGCCTCGAACTGCGTGCCGGCCGCGTGCAGGACCCTGGTGCCGACGCTGTCCGCGTAGCTCGCCGCGGCGTCCAGCAGCATCGTCTTGCCGACTCCCGCGTCGCCGTTCAGCAGCAGCGCACCACCGGACCGCGCGGTGCCGTCGACGAACGTCCGAAGCAGCTGGAGATCGTCCGCCCGGCCGACCATCGCACCATTTGACGCGGTTGGCCGGGATTCGCCGCCTCCCATTGGCGGCCCCCTTCGCATCAAGTGAGAAACGACATCGTACGCGCACGGGTGAGGCTGGCGGCAGACCTGCCGGTGAGGCCGACCAGTCATTTGACGAATGCTCACGGACGTCACTATGAGCCAGGCTCGCAGACATCAAGTTCGGGCAATGGAAGGACCGCACGAAACCGGAAGGAGTACGCCATGCGCCGCCACGCCGACCGTGTCACCGACGCACCGCTGCACCACCGTACTGTCCGCCGCCGGCTGTTCACCGGGGCCGGGGCCGCCGGAGCCGCTCTTCTCGCGGGTGGACTCGCCGCACCCGCTGAGCCGGCCGGTGCGGCGCCCTCGTCCCGCACCAACCTCATGTACTACTGGGTGTCGGATCAGCAGTCACTGGGCTACTCGCAGGCCGTCCAGGTGGGCGACACCGTGTGGCTGTCCGGCACGGCGAGTCTCGACCCCCAGTTCAAACCCGTGCACCCGGGCGATCTGGCGGCCCAGATGGCGTTCATCTACCAGCGGATCGGGGAGACGCTGAACCGGTTCGGACTGGGGTTCCGTCACGTCGTGCGCGAGAGCATGTACGTCACCGACATGGCCGCGCTGATCAACGCCCTGCCGTACCGCAAGAGCATCTACGGCTCCGGTCCCTTTCCCACCTCGACGACGGTCCAGGTCAGCCAGTTGCTGTTGCCGGAACTCATGATCGAGATCGAGACGACCGCCTGCCGGGCCTGACCGGCCGGGCGTCGCTGAGCGCGCTATGACTCCGGTGCCCCGTCGCCGGCTGCCGGAGCGTCGATGTCCGGCAGGTCGGCCGGGGCAAGCGCGCTCAGTTGTCGCGCCGTCATCTCCGCGCCCGCGGCGCTGTACTGCTCGGCGATGCGCCGGGCGTGCCGCTCGGTCATCTCCTGGAAGACCTTGCGGGCGAACCGGCCGTTGCCGAATCCTTCGCCGCGTTGCACCGCCCAGAAGTACCGGTGCAGCGCTGCGCGAGTGTCGTCGTCCAAGAGGTACTGGTGGGCGTTGGCCTGGTGCACGACGATCTGGACGAGCTCGTCGGCGGAGTAGTCGTCGAAGGTCAGGGTGCGGGTGAACCGCGAGGCGAGGCCGGGGTTGGCCGAGATGAAGCGCTCCATCTCGTCCGGATACCCGGCCACGATGACGACCACCTCGTCGCGGTGGTCCTCCATCAGTTTGACCAGTGTGGAGATCGCCTCCTGGCCGAAGTCGTTGCCCCGCCCGTCGGGTACCAGTGCATACGCCTCGTCGATGAACAGCACACCACCCAGCGCGCGCCGGAACGCCGCCTGCGTCTTGGGCGCGGTGTGACCGACGTACTCACCGACGAGGGTGCCCCGGTCCACCTCCACCAGATGGCCGTTGTCCAGCATGCCCAGCGCCCGCAGGATCTGGCCGTACAGGCGGGCAACGGTGGTCTTGCCGGTCCCGGGGTTGCCGGCGAACACCAGGTGCCGGCTCAGTGGCGGCGGCAGCAGACCGGCCTCCTCCCGCCGCTTGACCATCTGCATGAGGTTGACCAGCGTGCCCACGTCCTGCTTGGCCCGTTCGAGCCCGACCAGTTCGTCGAGCTCGGCGAGCAGCTCGGCCATCTCCTTCTCCGGGCCGGCCTCGCCGGCGTCGCCGGACGGGACGCGACCCCCGGCCCGGCCCGGCCGGGCCTGGGCGGAACTGGGGATGGTCGTGGTGCGCACCGCCGTGATCTCGCAGTGTTCGAAGACGGCCGCGGCGTCGTCGTCCAGTACCGCGTCCTGGTCGACGTCGTGGATCCGGCAGTCGCGCACGACCGGTCCGGCCTTGGTACCGATGTAGAGCGCCGCGTACTCGGTCTCGGAGAAGTCACAGCCCTCTACCGTGCCGGCGGACTGGGGTGCGAAGTACACGGCGTTCTTGCGGCACTTCGTCACGGTGGTGGACCGGATGGTGGGGTCGGCCCGTGTCCACACCACCAGGCCACTGCCGTGCACATTGCTGATCTCGCAGCTTTCGATGTGGGCCTGGCTCTCGCGGTCCAGGAACACGCCCGCGGCGCCGCTGCCGTCGAAGCGGCAGCCACGGACGGTCGGGCTGCTGGACGGCCCGGCTTCGAGGCCCGACTGCCGTGTACCGGTGACCACGCACTCGTCGATCAGCGGCCGGTGGAGCGTCTGATCGACCCGGACGCCGACCACCGCGTCGGTGATGGAGACCCGCCGGACGGTGGCGTCACTGGCCCCCTCGAGCTGAAGACCGTTCATCTGCGTCTGTTCGATGCGGCCGCCGGTCATCCGCAGGACCGACCGGCCGGTGACCCGCACGCCGTGCTCCGCGGCGCCGGCCACGGTGCAGTCGGCGAGGTCGGCGGTGGCCGCCCCGCTGAGATGGACCGCGGTGAAGCCCGACGGGCCGATGGTGCACGAACTCAGCGAGGAGGTCGACTCGTCGCCGAGGAACAGCCCGTTGGCGGCCGAGCCGGTCATCGCGCAACCCTCGGCGATCAGGTGGGCCGAGTCACGGATGACCAGGGCGGTGCTGGCGCTGTCGGTGATCTGGCAGCCGGTCAGGTCGACGCGGCTCTGCCCGGTCGCGGAGACGCCGGTCTTGCCCGGGCTCACCAGTTGGCAGTGCTGCGCCCGCAGTTGCGCGTCGGCCGCGGCGACCAGGGCCGTGCCGCCGGCCCGGGAGATCGTGCACCCGGTCAGCTCGATGCCTTGCGCCGGCGGCTGCTGCGGTCCGGACGCTTGCGGCACGCCCAGCGGGGCACTGCCGGTGGCGTGCACGCCGTCGCCGGCCAGGTCGCGCAGCCTGCTGTTCAGCATGCGCAGACTGGCGCTGCCCTCGAGGACCACGCCGGCGCCGCCGCTCTCCGCGACGTCGCAGTCCTCGAGCACGGCCCCGGTGGTGTCCCGGAGGTGCAGGCCCGCTCCGGTGACCCGGACGAGGCCGGTAGTGCTCAGTTCGGCCCGGGCCGCCTGCGCGAGGATCACGCCAGAGCCGTCCACGTCCTCCACTGTGCATTTGGTCAGCCACAGGTGGGCATCGCCGGTGGCGTGGACGCCGGCACCCCCGCAGTCACGGATACGGCACCGGTTCAGGGTGGCCCGGGCCCACCCGGCCACGTCGATCCGGCCGCCCCGTACCTGGCAGTCCTCCATGACAACCGTGGCGTCGCGTACCGACACCGCGATGCCTTTCGGGTCGCCGCTGTGTACGACGAGGCCGCGCAGGGTCGCGGCGCCGCTGTGCACGCTGATCGCCGGTCCTTGGGTGGCGACCAGCTCCACCGTGCCCTCGGCGCTCTCGGCGCTGATCACCACGTCCCGGTCGAGCACCAGGTGTTCGTTGTAGGTTCCCGGCGCCACGGTGATGACCGAGTTTTCCGGGGCGGCCCGCACGGCCGCGCCGATGGTGCGGTGTGCGCCCCAGCCGCGCGCGGCGACGCGGTACGACCGTCCGGCGGCGACGGGCTTCGGTGTCTGCATGGCGACTCACGCCGCCGTACTGGCGTGGCGGTCGCTGGTGAGGTGGCCGAGCTGGATGGCCAGCCGGGTCAGCTCCGCCTTGTTGGTGGCGCCGAGCTTCGTGCGGATCCGCTTGGCGTACGTGTTGATCGTGGCCTGCGACAGCCCCATTCGCCGGGCGATCTGTGCCTGGGTGAAGCCCTGGGCGATCCACCGCAGTGTCTCCACCTCGCGTGGGGCCAGCCCGGTGGAGTCGTCCAGGGGCTGGTTGGTCAGCTCGTGGTGGAACTGCTGGCGCAGCCGGTGGCACACGTAGAACCCGCCGTCGGCGACGGCCCGGATCGCCGTGCCCACCGCCGACCGGTCGGCCTGGCGGCTCACACAGGCGCACGCGCCGGCCCGGACCGCGCTCAGCAGTGAGGGCGCCGTGTCCCACGCGGAAATGACGATCGGTCTGCTCTGTGCCGCCACGCGCGCGATGAGCGCCACCGCTTCGTCCCGGGTGCCCGCGGGCAGGTCCAGCACCACCAGATCGGGACGTGCGTGCACGGTGGACAGGTCGTCCACCCGGCTGACCGACGCCACGATCGACAGCGTCGGGTCAGGCGCGAGGAGCCATTCGATGCCGGCGCGCCGGACCGGTTGGTCGTCGACGATTGCCACGGTGAACGTGTGCCCGTTCACCGGTCCGAGCGGGTCCGCCGCGGCCGGCTGACCGGTCTTCTCAGACCGGACCGTCGATAGCTGCCCCACCTGACCATCACCCCTCACGCAGATGTCGTGCTTCTCAGTCGGTACTACGGCGCGCTGTCGGCGCCCGTTCACATTGCTTGTGGTGCGCGGCGTCCGGCGCCACCGTGGACCCGGCGGCGTCAGTGCGCGGTGTTGGCTGCCCAGATCACGACGCCCTGGTACACGACGCAGACGTTGCCGTCGGCCTCCAGGACCAGCGTCGCGCCGTTGTGGCCGGGCGTGTTGGAGGTCCATATGGTCGTGTCGCTCTGGTCGTTCACCACGAGGTTCCCGTCGTCCTGGAAGACCATCTTGTACCCGCGCCCGGTGGTCGGGGAGTTCCACCGCTTCCGGCCGGTCTCGTCGTACACGGTCAGCTCTCCGTTGTTCTCCATGACCACCCGGGTGCGGTTGCTCTGGACCGACTGACCGCGTTGCAGGACATAGGTGGCCTGCACGGTCACCACGGTCCCTTGGGCGGAGGACGTTCCCGGCCGGCCCGGCGCCGGCGGCGCAGTGGTCGGCTGCGTGCTGCCGCCGCCGGGCCCGCTGCTCGGATCGGTCGGGGCGGCCAGCTGGCCGGCACTGAGTGCCGCGTCGGTGGCGTAGGCGTGGGCGTAGTCGAGCGCGGTCTTGACGAAGTCGCCGATGCCCGCGGAGTCGGGTACCTTGCCGGCCTGGCGTACCGGTTGCGGCCCGAGCCAGAACGCGGCCAGGGCGACCTGGTACGGGTCGCCGCCGAGCGGGGTCAGCTGCGCGACCAGATCGCACATGGCGGTGCCCACTGCGGGGATGGCCGCCTTCGGATCCCCCGGCGAGGCGCTGCCCGACGGGGCGTACTGCGCCCAGATGTCGGGCCGGAACTGGGCGATACCCATGGCGGCGGTCGGCCCGATCAGATCGGCCTGGAAGCCCGAGGCGGCCATCAGCTGTCCCGCCACGCGGCTGGGCGTCACCGTTGGGCAGACCTTCCCGGCGGCCTGCACCAGGGGAAGATACGCGGCCGGTATCGGGCGGGCCGGGCCGGCGGCGCTCCCCGCCGTCGTGGGTGTCTGGTGCTTGGTGTACCAGTCGGCGTAGCCCGACACCTGGTCGACGTACGCGGTCGCGGTGGGCGGCACCCCGTGGGCCTGGACAACGGCGTCGACGCCGACCCGGTAGGCGGCCAGAGCGGTGCGCCACGGGTCCCCGGTGACCTTCGCCGCGCGTACCGCGCCGACCAGGTCGCACATCTGGTGGGCGAGCGCCAATACGGCGCTCGCCGCGTCAGCGCGTACCGCGTGTGGGTCGGGTGCCCACTTCGCCCAGGCCGCGTCCGTCAGGCCGGCGACTCCCGTGCCGCCGTCGGCCGAGGTGGCGTTCTGGTCGAACCTGGACGCGGCCATCAGCTGTCCGGCCAGGCGCGCCGGTGTCAGCGTAGGGCAGGACAGCGCGGCGGTCGCGATGGGCTGGCGCAGGGCCGCTGGCACCGGTGTCCCGGCGTACGCCTCCGGGTTCCGCTTGGACGTGACGAGGACCCCGACGCCGGCGATGAGCGCGAAGATCAGCAGCAGCGCCGCAATAGAGACCGTCACGAGCGGCACGCCGGGCCGGAGGTACCGGCCGAGGTTGTGCTCGCCGGCAAACCGTCGAATCCCGCTCATCGCCACGTTCGCCTCCAGTGTCCGTTGCCGCTCGCGAATACACGACGGCGGACTGAGCGTTCCGGTTCGAAATACGTCCGAACGGACCTCTGTCCCGGCGCGTAGTAATGGCCGTGCCCATCTGGTCGCCGGACCGGAATGATCGAGGTGCGTCAAGGAGGATGCCGGTGCCTGCCATGCGGAGAGGGCGGTCACGCGGATGTGCGGCCGTCCTGCTGAGTTTGACGGTCCTGATCATGGTGTGGGTGTCGGCGCCGTCGACGGCGTCGGCCGCGCCTACTGCGAGCGGCCAGGAATACCAGAAGTACTACACCGTCGCGCAGTCCTATCACGGCTCGCCGGAGAACCTGCCGGAGATCGCCGGGCGGTTCCTGGGCTCGTCCGATCGCAGCCGGGAGATCTTCAACTTGAACGTCGGTCGCCCGCAGCCGGCCGGCGGTGCCCTCAGCGATTCGGCGAAACTGCGCGCCGGCTGGTATCTGGTGCTGCCCTGGGACGCGCGTGGCGACGGTGTGCGGTACGGGCAGCTCCCCACCACCGTGCCCGCGCCGGGCGCGTCACCGACCCCGTCGGCATCGTCGGCACCGACGAGCCGGCCGACCGGCCCGCCCGCGGCCGTGCCGGCGCCGGGGAACTGCGCGGCCGGCCGGAGCGCGCCGGGCAACCAGGACCAGTGGGCGGCCCTGCGACTGGCGCCCGAACACGCGTGGAACTACAGCCGGGGCAAGGGTGTCACGGTGGCGGTCGTCGACTCGGGCGTGGATGCCAACCTGCCGGCGCTCAGCGGGCGGGTCGCTGTCGGCACCGACATCGTCTCCGGCTCCGGCCGTGGCGACACCGACTGCCTGGGTAGCGGTACCGCGATGGCGAGCATCATCGCCGCACGCTCCGACTCCGGTTCCGGTGCGGTAACCGGGGTCGCGCCCGACGCGACCGTCCTGCCCGTCCGGCTGGTCACCACTAACCCGCAAGCGACGGTGCCGGACCAGGTCGCTGCGATCGAGTTCGCGGCCAACTCCGGGGCGAAGGTGGTAGTGCTCGGCACCTATGTCGACCGGACCGACCCGACCGTGGCCGCCGCAATCCGCAACGCCGGGGCGCACGACGCCGTGGTGGTCACCGCCGCCCTGGGCAGCGGGGCCGCCCCGTCGGCCGCCCCATCGGGGCCGCCGGCCGCCACTCTGCTCCGCGTTGGGGCGGTCGGCATCGACGGTATGCCGGCGTTGCACTACCCCGCCAGTGCCGTCGACGTGGTCGCTCCCGGGGTGGCTGTCGCCGGACTGGGGATCAGCGGAGTCGGCCCGGTCTCGGTGACCGGTGGCCAGTACGCCGCCGCCTTCGTGGCGGGGGAGGTGGCACTGGTCCGGGCGAGGTTCCCGCACCTTACCGCGGCCCAGACGGTGCACCGGATCGAGGCGACCACCGACCCGGTGGGAGGCCCAGCCGCCTCCGGTCCCGACGCCTCCGGTCAGCCCGTGTCCGGTCGGGCCGGTACCGGGATGATCGATCCGGGGCTGGCCGTGACCCAGGTGCTTCCCGAGGAGAACCGGGCGGCGACGCCGCAGCCGGTCGCGACCCGTCCCGCCGAGCCTCATCCGTACCGGGGGTACGCACTGGTCATCATCGCGTTGCTGGCTCTGGTCACCGTGGTCATGCTCATTCTCCGGGCCCGCCGCGCGATCCGGCCGGATGACCCCGTGCTCGGCGGGCCCACCGCGCCGGTGACGGAACCCGCCGGTGCCGCGACGGTCGGCGAACGGTTGTCCCAACTGTCCACATCGGACGTCGACGAGACCGGCGTGGCCGGGGAACGTCAATCGGCGGCGATGCCGGTGGCCCCGGTCGTGGCGCCGGACGAGGCGCCGGTCGAGGTCTCGGTCGGCGCGAGCCGGTCGGGTGGCGTCCGCCGCCGGGAGACGGCCGCTGCGACCGGCGTGCCGGCCGAAGCCGAGGAAACCCCGACGGGCTGAACGGGCTCCTCGCCCGAGATTCATGATCCACATTGGATGGTCGACGCGTGCCGCTCGATCGTGAGTCCGCGACGGTTGTGTCGCCGGCATTTCCCGGCATTCCGAGAAACAAAGCAGAACCAGTCGCGGTGGCCGCACGTAGTAGACGCATGGTAACCCGGCGCGAAACCCAAGGAGGACACCGTTGCCTGCCATGCCAAGCGCCGACGGGGCGGCCCGGTCCGATCCGGATCCGGTCGCGCTGGGCCGGGTGACGCCGGAGCACCTGCCGGCGCCGACGGAGCCCTCCACGCCATCGCCGAGCGAGCCGGAACCGGCCGTGACGCCGCTGGCCGCGGCCGCGTCCGGACCACCCGCCGCCCGGACCTCCGTGGACCGTCAGGAGTTCGTCCGCGCCTTCGTCGCACAGTCCTGGGCCCGGCCGGATGGAGACCGGCCCGTCGCCCGGGTGCACGTCACGCTCATGGTCACGATGGGCGCGGTGGCGGTCGCGGTGGTGATCGGCGTGGCCCTGCAGATGTTGCACCCGATACCTCTGTCCATGCCGGCCGCGGCCGCCGCGCCGCAGGTCTCGTCGGGACCGCAGTACAGCGCGGTCAGCGGCTGGGACTGCGGTACCGGGGCGGACCGCGGGTTCGACGTCACGGGGCGCACGGCCGACTGGCACACGGCGCCGCGCGGCGGGTGGGCGTACGACGGTTGCCACGGCACCTTCGAGGCGATCCCGATGAGCGGTGACGCGCACAAGTCCTCCGAGAACGTGTCGGCGGTCTGGTGGTTCAAGCCCGCGGCCGACATCCACCGCTGCACCGTCTCGGTGTACCTGCCCGCCGCCGAGCAGCCGGCCGATTCGGCCGCCACCACCGCACAGTTCTTCGTCACGGCCGGACCGGGCGGCGGCCGGCTGGCGTCGTTCACCCTCGATGAGACCGCAGCGCGCGGCGAGTGGCGATCGGCCGGCACGTATCCGGTCAGTCAGGGCGGGATCGCGGTGCAGTTGGTCAACCAGGGGGTCCCGGCCCAGCCGGCGGCCCGGCTCGCGGTGACCCAGATCCGCGTCGTGTGCACCGGCTGAGCCGGGGAGGAGGAGTGGAATGAGTCGGCTCGCGTTTCACCGTCCGGCGCGGTTCCTGCCGCCGCCGTTGTCCGACGAGAAGGTCGTGCTACCCACGCCGCCGGAGGCGCGCTCGGGCACGGGTGCCTCGACCTGGGTCAGCATGGTGCTGCCGCTGATCAGCAGCATGGCCATGGTCGGCTACATGATCAGTTTCGGCCGGCCGCTGCTGGTCGTCATCGGTATCGTCTTCGTGCTGGTCTCCATCGGTACCACCGTCACGATGCAGGTCCAGACGCGCAGCGCCAACCGCAAGGCCGGCAAGCGGCAACGGGCCCGGTACAGCAACCACCTGGCCGCGGTACGGTCGCAGGCCCGGGCCGTGGCGACCGTACAGCGGATGCACGTGGCGCTGGTCCACCCCGAACCGGAGCGGCTGTGGGGCATCGTCACCGGCTACCACCGGGTGTGGGAGCGGCGCCAGAGCGACCCGGACTTCTTGCGCATCCGTCTCGGCGTCGGGCAGGCGCACCTGTCCACGCCGATGCAGATCGGTACCCGGCTCGACCCGATGGCCGAGTACGACTGGGACTCCTTGCAGGCCGCGCAGAAGCTGGTCGACCGGATGGGCCGGGTCGAGGGGCAACCGAGCGTCGTGGACGTCGGGGCCAGCGGCGTCATCAGCGTTCTCGGCCCGAGGCCGGCGGCCGACGGGGTGGTGCGCGCGTTGTTGTGCCAGGTCGCCGTGCTGCACGCGCCCGAGGACGTGGCGATCGCGGTGGAGGCGTCCGTCGGTGACTGGGGGTCGGCCAAGTGGCTGCCGCACACGATCGAGCCGGACGCGCCCAGCGAGGCCGGGGTTGTGCCGCTGGTCGCCGCCGGCCCGGAGGACCTCGCCGACTACCTCGAGCGGGAGCTGGAGCGCCGGCAGGAGCAGGCCGCCGCGCGGCGCGGCCAGATCGGCTTCGACCGCGGCAGCGCGCCCGTCCAGCGGCGCCTGATCGTGCTGTTCACCGGATTCGACCCGGTATCGGAGTGGGGCCGTTCGGCGCTGCTGCGCGCGTTGCTCGAAGCGGCCGGTCCGCAGCTGGGCATCACCCTGATCTTCCTGGCCGAGCGGGAGGTCGACGAGCCGAGCCGGGTCGACCTGCGCATCCAGCTGACCGACACCAACGAACTGGAGGTCACCGGCACGCCGGCGCTGGTCGCCGCCACCGCGCAGTCGGTGGTACCCGATGTGGTGTCACCGGCGACGGCCGAGCTGATCGCGCGCCGGTTGGCCCCGCTGCGCCTGTCGGACGAACGCGACCAGGTGCTGAGCCGGATCGTGTCGCTGACCGAGATGCTGCTGGGCGGCGACCCGGCGACCGCCGACATCACCGGCCGGTGGGCGAACGCCACCGGGGAACGCCTGCTGCGGGTACCGATCGGCAGCGACGGCGACGGCGAGCCGGTTGTCCTGGACATCAAGGAGTCCGCGCAGGGCGGCTCCGGGCCGCACGGGTTGATCGTCGGCGCGACCGGTTCAGGCAAGAGCGAGCTGCTGCGTACGCTCGTCACCGGGCTGGCCGTGACCCACTCACCCGAGACGATCAGCTTCGTCCTCGTGGACTTCAAGGGCGGCGCGGCGTTCGCGCCGCTGACCGACCTGCCGCACGTCGCCGGCCTGATCACCAACCTCTCCGACGATGTTGCGATGATCGACCGGGTCCAGGCCGCGTTGCAGGGCGAGCAGCAGCGCCGCCAGCAACTGCTGCGCCAGGCGGGCAACCTCGACTCCATCCGGGAGTACCAGCAACGGCAGGCGGCCGGACGGCCCGGCCCGGACGGGAGACCGCTGGAACCGCTGCCGTATCTGGTGATCATCGTCGACGAGTTCGGCGAGCTGCTGTCCGGCCGCCCCGAGTTCACCGATCTGTTCGTGCAGATCGGCCGGGTCGGTCGCAGCCTCGGGATGCACCTGCTGCTGGCCACCCAGCGCCTCGAGGAGGGGCGGCTGCGCGGGCTGGACTCACACCTGTCGTACCGGATCTGCCTGCGTACCTTCAGCGCCCAGGAGAGCCGTACCGTCATCGGCACGCCGGACGCCTACCGGCTGCCGCCGGTACCGGGGTCGGCGTACCTGAAGGTCGACGAGTCGGTCTATCAGCGGTTCCGGGTGGCGCACGTGTCCGGTCCGTACCTCTCGGCGCAGCAACGGGCGCAGGAGCGGGCCGTGCGGTCGGCGATCGTACCGTTCGGCATCCGCGAGCGGCCCGCGGCCGAGGCGACACCGGCACCCGACCGGGCCCCCGCCGCGGCCGAGCACCGGCCGGGTCCGACCGAGCTCGGTGTGGTGGTCGACCGGCTGAAGCAGGTCGGCCGCCCCGCCCACCAGGTCTGGCTGCCGCCGCTGCCCGCCGCGATTGCGATGGACAACCTGATCGGCGCGCCCGGTCTGCTGCCCGGCCGCGGCTACGGCGCCCGGATCTGGGCGCAGCCGGGCACGCTGAAGGTACCGATCGGGGTCATCGACCTGCCACTGCAACAGGAACAGCAACCGCTGGTGATGGACTTCGGCGGGCCGCACGGCCATCTCGCGGTGGTCGGCGCGCCGCAGACCGGGCGGAGCACCGCGCTGCGCACCATCATGCTGGCCGGGATGCTCACACTGACGCCGGAAGAGGCGCAGTTCTACGCCATCGACTTCGGCGGCGGCACGCTGCACCAGTACCAGTCCGCGCCGCACGTCGGCTCGGTGGCCGGCCGCGGCGACCAGCAGCTCGTCCGGCGTACCCTGGCCGAGATCCGCGGGCTGATCGTGGCCCGGGAGAAACTGTTCCGCAAGCTGTCGGTGGACTCGATCGCGGACTTCCGGGCCCGGCGTGCGGCCGGTCGCCTGCCGGACGGGCTGCGGACCGCCGACGTGTTCCTGCTCATCGACAACTGGGGCGCGGTGCGAAGCGAGCTCGAGGACGCCGAGCCGCTGGTCGCCGACATTGCCGCCCGAGGGCTGGGTGTCGGGGTCCACCTGGTGCTGTCGGCCAGCCGCTGGCTGGAGATCCGGCCTGCGCTGAGGGACAGCATCGGTACCCGCGTCGAGCTGCGGCTCAACGACCCGGCCGAGTCGGAGGTCAACCGGCGGCTGGCGGCCCGGATCGCCACCGCCGTGCCGGGCCGCGGCATTGCCCAGCCGGGCGTGCACTTCCAGCTCCTGCTGCCCCGGCTCGACGGTCGGGAGACCGCGGAGGGCATCGGGGAGGCGCAGGAGGACGCGCTGGCGAAGATCAGTGCGGGCTGGACCGGGGCGCCGGCCCCAGCGGTACGGATGTTGCCGGCCCGGCTCACCGTGGCGCAGCTGCGGGAGCTCCCCGTGCGCACCACCGGCGTACCGGTAGGGCTGGCCGAGGCCGACCTGGCTCCGGTCACCGTCGACCTGTCGGGCGAGACCCGGCACTTCATGGTGCTGGGCGACTCCCGGTCGGGCAAAACCTCGTTCCTGCGGACCTGGATCGCCGGGCTGGTCGACCGGCATTCCGCCCTGGACATCCGGATCGTGCTCGTCGACTACCGGCGTTCGCTGCTCGACGCCGTTCCGGCCGACCACCTCGGCGCGTACGCCATGGACGGCCGGGCCGCCGAGGCGTACGTCCAGCAGGTCTGCGACAAGCTGCGCGAGCGGCTGCCGCCGTCCACCGTCACCGTGGCCGAACTGCAGGCGCGCAGCTGGTGGGAGGGGCCGGAGATCTACGTGGTGCTGGACGACTACGACCTGGTCGGCACCGGCCACGGCTCGCCCCTCGCACCGCTGGCCGAGTTCGTGCCGCACGCGCGTGAGGTCGGCCTGCACATCGTGCTGGCCCGCCGGGTCACCGGGATGAGCCGCGCGTCGATGGCCGACGTCCTGATGACCCGCATCCGCGAGCTCGGCTGTGACGGCCTGGTGCTCGACGGCGACCCGCGGGAAGGGCCGCTGCTCGGCGACGAGCGCGCGGCCCCGCGGCCACCCGGTCGCGGCGTGCTGGTGCGGCGCAGCGCCCCCAACGCCCTGGTGCAGATCGCGCTGTCCCAGGACGCCGACGAATCGGCCGCGTCGGCACTGGCACCCAGCTGAGGAGGTGTCCACAGGCGCTGTCGTACGCGGTACCAAAGGAATCTGTTGATGTGAAGAAAGGGTGCAGAAGTGGACTTCAAAGTCACTCCGGAGTACGTCGCGAACGCGGCGGCCAACTGTGACGCCACGGCCAACGAGATCCAGGCCCAGCTCGCGGCGCTGAAGTCGTACGTCGTCAATCTCGAGGCGACCTACCACGGCGTTGCCGCCACGACGTTCCAGGCGCTGATGCAGGACTACGACACGTTCGGCCGGATGCTCAACAACGCCTTGACCGACATCGGCTCGGGCCTGCGCGGCAACTACGTCAACTACACCGACACCGAGCAGCAGAACATCTCGAACCTGGTTCCCATCCAGGGCGACCTGCCCGGCGCGCGGCTCTGATCCGCGTTCCCCGTCCGACCGACCACACAAGGAGATCGCCATGCCCGACGTCACGGGATCGATGCTGCAAGTACCCAGCGACCTGCAGGGGGCCGGAAACTACATCAACGGCGTCGCCACCCAGATCGAGGGGGAGCTGTCCGCGCTGAAGAGCCAGCTCGCCCCGCTGATGCAGACCTGGACCGGTGCGGCGCAGGCGTACTACGAGGGCCTGCAGCAGGAGTGGAACGTCGCCGCGGACGGCCTGTTCGGCCCGACCGGGGTCCTCGGCGTCATCGCCCAGACGATGAACCTGAACTGGAACAACTACTCCGACTGCGAGTCCTCCAACGTGCAAACCTGGAAGCGCTGAGCGCGGCCATGCTTGACGCGCGGAGCAGAGTGACGGTGGTCGGCGTGCGCAAGCGCGTCGACGTGGCGCTGCCGACCACCGCACCGATCGGCGAATACGCGCCCGGCCTGGCCGACCTGTGCGGGCAGGAGCGCCGCAACGTGCTCCCCGCCGCCTGGTCGCTGGCCCTGGCCGGGGAGGCGGCGTTGCCGCTGGACACGTCGCTGGGCGCGGCCGGCGTCACCGACGGTCAGATCTTGTACCTGCGGGATGTCGCCCGCGATCCGGACACCGAACCGATCGTCGAGGACGTCGGCGAGATCGTCGCCGAACAGGCCCAGTCGCAGCGCGACAACGCCCCGCCGGCGGGGCTCGTCGTCATCGGGTTCGGCCTGCTGTGGCTGCTCGCCACCGGGCTGCTCGCGTTGTGGTACCAGGGAAGTGCGATCGGCGGTGCGCTCGCCCTCATCGCGGCGGGCCTCGTCATGGTGGCCAGCGGATGGTCGCTCAGCCAGCGCGAGACGCCGGTACCCGCGGGCCTGCGGCTGCTGGTGATGCTGACCGCGGTGCCGTGCCTCGCCGCGGCCGGCGCGCTCGTGGCGACCGCGCTGGCCGGGGGCGGGTACGCCTGGGCCGGCGCCGTCGGCGGGGCGAACGTGGCCGCACTGATGGCGCTCGCCGCGTTGCCCGAGGCCGTCATCATCGCCCTGGCGGTCGAACTCGGCGTGGCCGCGGTCCTGGCGCCGGTATTCATCGCCCTGCACACGAACGCAGTGCAGACCAGCGCCACCGTCGTCATCGCCGCGCTGGCCTTCATCGGCGTCGCGAAACTGCTCGCCGCGGGCATCGCCGCGTGGTCGCGGCGGCCGTCGAAGGGTCCGGCGTCGATGGAACGATCGGTGACCGAGCTGCTGATCCGCTCGCGCCGGCTGCTGACCGTCGTCCTCGCCGGGCCCACCCTGGCGCTCGCCGTGGCCTTCGTGGTCCTGGCCGCGTCGCGCGGCGGATTCGCCATCGCGCTGTCCGCGGTCGTCGGCGTGGCCTTGCTCGTCCGTGCGCGGCAGCGCGGGTTCACCAACGAGCTGATCCTCATCGGCGGCGCGGGCGTGGTGGGCCTGTTCAGCGCGCTGGTCGCGCTGGTGAGTCGTTACCACCTCAACGGGACCGTGATCGTCGCTGGCCTCGCGGCGCTCGGCGCGGCACTGGTCGGCGTCGGCATGGCCGGGTCGATGATGCGCCGGCAGCCGGACACGATGCCGGTCCTCACCGCGGCCGCGGGTGCGATGCCGGGCGCGACGGTGCGGCCCGACCGGTACCGCTTCATCGACATCGTCGGCGTGCTGTGCAACGTCGCGGCGGTCTCGCTGGCGCTCGGGGTTTTCGGTGTGTTCGACGACCTGGTCGGCATGGGCCGCACCATGGTCGGCTGACAGGAGGCCGCCATGACCGGTTCGGACGCACCCGAGATGACCGCCCGCATCGACGCGCTCCCGGCCACGCCGCAGCAACCAGCCGTCCAGACCATGCCGGACGGAACCCGCGTGGAATACGACGCGGACGGCAACCCCACCCGTCAGTGGAACCCGGACGGTTCGGTGCGCACGTACCAGCCGGACGGCACGTCGACCGAGCAGCTGCCCGACGGCTCGAGCCTGTACCTCGACCAGTCCGGCCAGCCCGTTCGAGAGGTGGCGCCGGACGGCACGACGTACACGAGCTTCGACGGCCAGGGACGCCCGACGTCGGGTGTGACACCGGCCGGTGCCAGATTCACGCTGTCGTATGACGCGCAGGGCAACGTGTTCGAGAAGTTCGACGACGGTACGGTGCTGGAGTCCGACCCGGGTGGCAAGCCGATTCGTGAGATCGCGCCGGACGGCACAACGTACACGGGCTTCGATGGCCAGGGACGCCCGACGGGTGGTGTGTCGGCGGACGGCAGTCAGTTCACGTTGTCGTATGACGCGCAGGGCGACGTGTTCGAGAAGTTCGCCAACGGTACGGTGCTGGAGGCCGATCCGAGCGGTAAGCCGATTCGCGAGGTGGCGCCGGACGGGACGACGTACACGAGCTTTGATGATGGTGGTCGGCCGACGTCGGGTGTG
>NZ_BAAARV010000074.1:131980-175567 GCF_039532525.1 Dactylosporangium salmoneum | reverse complement strand
CGTCGGGCCCCGGCGGCTTGGGCGATCGAGCCGATCCCGTAGCCGAACGCCCCGGCCACCGCGAATGCCAGCGCCATCACGGTCGTCAACGATATCCCGTTCCGTCCGCGGCCAGGCAGCGTACGGCGAACACGGTCGTCGGCTGGACAGCACGCCGGCGAGGGTCGCGCAGGCCGCGACCATGAGGCGTCCTCGGCCGGGCGCATTCATGTTCAATACGTGCCCGGCCGAGCTGCGGGTCGGATCGAATGTCGCCATGTAGATATGACACATCGACGCTTTGACAGCTTATCGAACATGATTACCATCTTCATTTAGCGCCAAGTGGTGCTGCTGACGATGGGAGCTTGTGTATGCGTTTCCGATCAGGGTTGCGAATGGCGGCATGCGCCACGGCCGCTACGGTCGCGGCGATCGCGGCGGCCGCACCGGCGCAGGCGTCGCCGGTGACAGTCATCTCCGAGGGCCACGTCGACGCGGTCGACGTCGGCTACGAGAACGGTCATCTGCAGATCGTGATCCACGACGAGCGCACCGAGCCCGGTGCGGAGCTCGACCCGGCACGCGTGGTGCTGGTGGCGAAGAAGGAGTCCGCGACGCAGGTGCCGAGCGACCCGGCATTCGGCTTCCTGGGTTCACCGGGCTCGACGGTCTACCTGCTGCCGGAGACCCAGGACGAGAACCTGCTCTGGCCGGGTCTGTCCACTGAGGACCTCGAGCCGGGCGTGTTCGTCAACGACGCGGTGACGATCCGGTTCAAGCAGTTCATCGGCCCCGACGGCGTCAGCCTGTTCACGTTCAACCCCGACGGCTCGCCGAACAAGCTGGTCGACAGCGAGGACGGCCTGCCCGACAACGTCACCCTGCTGACCGGCGCCCACATGCACGAGAACTGGGCGTTCGAGAAGGCCGGCACGTACCGCATCAAGGTCGACGCGACCGCGAAGCTCGCCTCCACCGGCGCGACGGTCACCTCGCCCGCGGTGTGGATCACCTTCTGCGTCAAGAACAAGTAAGGAACCCTGATGAGACTCGTACCCCGCATGTTCGCCGTGCTCACCGCGGCGACCCTCGGCGCCGTAGCGGCGGTGACGCTGCTGTCCGGCCCCGCCTCCGCCGCGACGATCACCACCGGCCACGTCGACGTCCTCGACGTCGACTACGAGGCCGGCGCCCTGTCGCTGAACATCAAGACCCACGCGCCGATCAGCCCGGAGACCGACGACCTGGACCCGGCCGGCACCGTCCTTCGGGTGCTGCCGTCATGGACGACGACGGTGCCCTCGGGCGCGGCGTGGTCGTGCCTCGGCCCGGCCGGATCGACCATGTACGTGGCACCGCAGGCGTATGACGCCAACAAGCTCTACGCCGGTTGGGACACCAACGACGTCGCCGCCGCGCAGGGCCCGATCAAGCTCGAACTCGTCAGCGTGGTCTCCAGCCCGGCCGGTGGGCGGTTCACGCTGTACACCACCGCGACCAGCGGCCTGTCCGTGGTGCCCACGTTCCGGCTCAACAGCAACACCGCGGCCGGCTGCAACGTGCCGGTGTGGCCGGGCGGCATCGGCGCCGCCACGCACGGCCACGGCAACTGGGCGTTCTCCCAGGCCGGCACCTACACGCTCACGTTCAAGGCCACGGCGCAGAACGGCGCCGGCGCCACCTCCGGCAACGTCGCCTACACCTTCCAGGTCGGCTGATGGGCGCCGCCGGGCGGCGGGCCCGCGTCCGCCGCGCGGCGGTGCTCGCCGTCATCGCCGCACTCCTGGCCGGCTGCGCGGCGAAACCGGTGCTGCGGGCGCACAGCGAACGGCTGCAGGTGGTGACCACGACCGGCCTGCTGCGCGACCTGGTCCGGCAGGTCGGCGGCGACCGGGTCGACGTCGTCTCGCTCGTGCCCGACGGCGGCGACCCGCACACCTACGAGCCGACCCTGCGCGACGCCCGCAACGTCGTCTACGCCGATGTCGCCTTCAGCAACTACGCGCTGCTGGAGGAGCACAACGTCATCAAGACCCTCGACGCCAACCTGCGCCAAGGCGCGACCAGCGTGTCGCTGGCCGAGGAGTCGGTGAAGTACGCCGCGGAGATCATCCCCCTGGTCGAGCACGCGAACCTCGACACGGTGTGGCTGGGCCTGCGGGTCCGCGGCGACGGCGCCGGGCTCGGGGCGACGCGTGCCTCCGACGTGCTCGTCTCCGCCACCACGATGACCGGACCGGGCCAGCTCTACGCCTACCTCACCGGCACCTTCGGTGACACCGACGTGTACGTCGACTCCTCCGACGGTTTTCGCGACGACACCGTGACGCTGCCGGCGGACGCGCACACCCATCTGTCGTGGGCGTTCACCAAACCGGGCATCTATCGGCTCACCCTGCAGGCGAAGCTGCGGATCACGGACACCGGCGAGCCGGCTCCGCTGGGGAAGACCACCTACACGTTCGCGGTCGGCGTCAACCCGGCGAGTGCCGGCATCGCGGGTGCGACCGTTCTGGACGAGGGCCACGCCGACCTGACCGTGGACGTGGACACGGGCCGGCTCGGGGTGCTCTACGACCCGACCGGCGGCGGCGAGCAGGCGCAGCGCTGGTACGCCGCCGACCAGGTCGTGATCGACGTGCCGGGCAAGGCGCTCGCCGAGATCCCGGCCGGCCCGCAGTTCCGGTTCCTCGGCCGGCCCGGGACGCCGGTGTACCAGCTGCCGCAGGCCGTGCTCGGCAAGCACGTGCACGGCGAGATCGACCCGCACCTGTGGCAGAACGTCCGCAACGGCATCGCCTACGTGAAGCTCATCCGCGACACCTTGATCGGCCGGGACCCCGCCGGCGCGCCCGCCTACCGGGCCAACGCCGAGCGCTACCTGACCGAGCTGCAGGCCACCGACGACTACGTCCGCCGGACCATCGCGGCCATTCCGAAGACGAACCGGTATCTCGTCACCACCCACGACGCCTTCGGCTACCTCGCCGCGGCCTACGACATCACGGTGGCCGGGTTCGTCACGCCGAACCCGTCGGCCGAGCCGTCGCTGGCCGACCGTCGCAAGCTCACCGAGACCATCCGCCAGCTGCGGGTCCGGGCGGTCTTCCTCGAACCGAACCTCAGGGCCCGCTCGTCCACGCTGACCCAGGTCGCCGCGGAGCAGGGCGTGCGGGTGTGCCCGATCTACGGCGACACCTTCACCGGCGCCGTGCGGACCTACGTACAGATGATGCGGTTCAACGCCGACTCACTGCTGACCTGCCTGGGCCGATGAGCCCCCGACCACTGTTGGAAAGACAGAAGACGATGTATCGGTACCGCACCGCCACCGCCGTTCTCGCCGCTGCCCTGGCGGTGGGCGTCAGCCCGCCCGGGGCCTGGGGGAGTCCGTCGGACGATCCGCAGCTGAGCCAGAGCCTCGACCCCAACCAGCAGATCGTGCACGGTCAACGGGTCCTGCAGACCGGCCACGTCGACATGGGACCACGGTTCGACAACGGACGCTGGCGGTTCCTCATCCACGACGACGCCCGCAAGGCCGACCCCGGCGCGGCCAGCGTGTGGCGCTACCCGGATGAGACCGTGCTGCAGGTGGCCGACGCGGCGAAGCTGCCGGTCCCCGCCGACCCCGCCTACGCGTTCATCGGCGTGGAGCCCGCGACGCCGGTGTGGGTCGTCCCGCAGACGCAGAACCCCGACGTCGTCTGGGTCGGCTGGAACACCCAGGACCCGCAGGTCATGCAGCGCATCGACCGCGGCGTCACACTGTCACTGACGGGCGTGCAAGGGCCCGGGATCGTCACCGTCTACCTGCACTCGGGCGACTTCGGCAAGCCGCAGATCCTGTGGGACTCGCGCAAGACCGACCCGCAGCCGTTGTGGGTGGACGTGAACACGCACACGCACGCGAACTGGGTGTTCACCAAGCCCGGCGTCTACCTGCTGCAGCTGCAGGCCAGGGCCCAGCTCCGCGACGGCACCGCAGCGATCGACACTCAGCTGGTCCGCTTCGCCGTCGGCACCGCGACACCGGCCGCCGACGCGCTCACCGCGACGTGGTCCGGTCCGGCGGCCGACGACACGTCAACACCGCCGGCGAGCCCCGCCCGTGTGGCTGCGAGCGCCGATCCAAGCGGGGCCGGCTCGGCACCCTGGCCTGTCGTCATCATCGCCATGGTCGCGGCCGCCGGGCTGACCGCCGGCATCGCGGTCGCGGCCCGGGCCCGGCGCGCCCGCCGCAGGGTCTTCGCCACCAGATCCGGATCCGGCCGATGAGCGCCGGCCTGGCCGTGGCCGGCTTGGACGTCGACCTGAGCCGCCGCCGAGTCCTGACGGCCGTCGACCTGCGCGTGGACCGCGGCGAACTGGTCGGCCTGCTCGGCCCCAACGGCGCCGGCAAGACGACGCTGCTGCGCACGGTGCTCGGCCTCGTCAGGCCGGCCGCCGGGCGGGTGACGCTCGACGGCACGGACGTGCGGGCCGCACGGGCCCGGATCGGGTACGTCCCCCAGCGCCACGAGTTCGCGTGGCAGTTTCCGATCTCGGTCGCCGATGCCGTCATGACGGGGCTGACCGGCCGCCTCGGCCTGCTACGACGCCCGGGCGAGACCGCCTGGCAGGCTGTCGCCGACGCGCTGGACCGGGTCCGGCTGACGGACCTGGCCGACCGGCCCATCGAACAGCTCTCCGGCGGCCAACGCCAGCGGATCCTGGTCGCCCGCGCGCTTGCGCTGCAGCCCGCAGTCCTGCTGCTCGACGAGCCCTTCACCGGGCTCGACATGCCGACCCAGGAACTGCTCGCCGAGCTCTTCACCGACCTGGCGCGGGAGGGCCGCGCCGTGCTCATGACCACCCACGACCTCGCCGGAGCGTTGTACACCTGCGATCGGGTCGCTCTGCTCAACCGCACCGTCATCGCCACCGGAACCCCCGCACTGCTGGCGGCCGACTCGGCGGCGTGGATGCGCACCTTCGACGTCTCCGAGAACAGTGCGCTGCTGCGAATCCTGAAGGCGGCCTGACCCGTGAACCCTGTCGAGTTCCTCACCGACCTGCTCAACCCGGACCTGGCGTTCCTGCCGAAGGCGCTGGCCATCGCCGTCATGTCCTCGATCGTCTGCGGCGTGGTCGGCTGCTACGTCGTGCTGCGGGGCATGGCGTTCATCGGCGACGCCGTCTCCCACGCGGTGTTTCCGGGCCTGGCCGTGGCGTTCGTCGTCTCCGGCAACCTCGTCCTCGGCGGCTCGATCGCCGGCATCCTCACCGCGATCCTGGTCGCGGTCTTCTCCCAGAACCGGCGCCTGCGCGAAGACACCCTCATCGGCGTGCTGTTCGTCGCGACGTTCGCCCTCGGCATCGTCATCATCTCCCAGGCACCCGGCTACGCCGGCTCCCTGCAACAGTTCCTGTTCGGCTCGATCACCGGCATCCCGACGTCCGACCTGTACGTCGTGGCGGGCACCGGCACCGCGGTCCTGGCCGTCATGTTCCTGTTCCACAAGGAGTTCGTCGCCATCTCCCTGGACCGGGAGAGCGCCCGCGCGATGGGCGTGCGCGTGTTCTGGCTCGACCTCGTGCTCTACGTCATCGTCACCCTGGCCGTCGTCATCAGCGTCCAGACCATCGGCAACATCCTCGTCCTGGCGCTGCTGGTCACGCCGGCGGCCACCGCCCGGCTCCTGACCGACCGTCTCGGCCGCATGATGGCCATCGCTCCCGGCATCGGTGCCGGCTCGGCCGTTGTCGGCCTGTACGTCTCCTGGTCCTGGGATCTCCCGACCGGCGGCACCATCGTGCTCGTCCTCACCGCGGTGTTCCTGACGGCATGGTTCGTCGCACCGGAGCGCGGGCTCCTCGCCCGGCGGCGGCGCGCGTCACTGCCGTGATGCAACAGCTTGATCGCTGAATGAAAACGAATGTCATCGCCGTTGATGCGATGCTCGACAATGAATGAGGTTCCTGATGCGAAGCGCGTTGCTGCGCCACCCCACGCCGCGCCGGCTGATCGCCGCCGGCGCCACCGTGGCCGCCCTGGTGTTCGCCGGTCTGTGGGCGCTCACCACGCCCGCGGCCGCGGCCGACCCACCGGTCAGCGGGCAGCGCCGGGTGCTCAACGACGTGCACACCGACGCGCTGGACGTGCGGTGGAGCGACGGGCAGATGCGGCTGCAGACCCGCATCGGGTACGAGCCGTTCGAGTACGAAGACCCGGCCCGGATCGTGTTCCAGCTCCGCGACACTCCGGACACGCAGGCCCAGGTGCCCGACGACCCCGCCTACGCCTTCCTCGGCCCGCCCGGCACCCCGGTGTGGCTGGCCCCGGAAACGCAGAACCCGGCCGTGATCTGGCCCGGCTTCGACACCGAGTCGATCGCGCCCGGCACGTTCGCCGGAGACACGGTCGACCTGCACCTGCGGGGCGTCAGCGGGCCGGGCACCCTCGAGGTGTTCTCGTTCAACCCGGACGGCACCCCGGCCCGGATCTTCTCGGCGACCGATCCCGCCTACACCTCCAAGACGCTGCAGACCGGCGTCCACGTGCACACCAACTGGTCGTTCACCGCGCTGGGCTGGTACACCCTCACCTTCGAGGCGACCGCCACCACCCCCGGCGGCGACAAGGTGAGCTCCGGCCCGGTCGCCTACACGTGGTACGTCGGCGGGGTCGCCGCGACCGACCTGGTCCCGATCGCCACCACGGCGAGTCTCACCGCGGCCCCGGACGGAGTCTCGGCCGGCGACCAGCTCACACTCACGACGCAGGTCACCCCGCCGGCCGCGAACGGCTGGGCGGAGTTCCTCGATGGCACCACCCCGCTCGGCACCGCCGACGTCGTCGACGGCACCGCGAGCCTCGTCACCTCCGCCCTCGCCGCGGGCGATCACACGCTGACGGCCCGCTTCGTCCCGCGGTTCGACAACCACTACGCCCCGGCGACGACGCCCGCCCTGCCGTTGACGATCGCCCCCGGATCCGGCACGTCACCGAGCACATCCCCGTCACCGAGCGCGTCCCTGTCGCCGTCGACGAGCCCGCCCGGGACCACGCCGCCGCCCACCGAGGGCACGACGACCGCGGTCCCCACGACCACCACCGGCGTCGGCACCCCGGCCCCGACCCGCACGACCTGTGTGCCGACGACGAGCACCACCACCGGCGGGGTGGTGCTCGACCAGGGCCACGTCGACTACGCCGCCCGCGTTGTCAACGGGCAGCTGGTGTCGCAGATCAAGGACGGCACGAAGGCCGGCTCGACCGTCTGGCGCAACCCCGCCGACGTGGTGTTCCACCTGACCGACCAGGCCGCCGCCAAGGTGCCCAGCGGGCCGTTCGACTTCATCGGCCCGGCGAACACCCCGATCTGGCAGATTCCGCAGACCCAGCAGCAGGGCGTGCTGTGGGCCGGCTGGAACACCGAGGAGGTCACCACCGCCCAGGTCACCGGCCCGATCACCTGGAAGCTCACCGGCGTGAACGGCCCCGGCGCCCTCTCCATCTTCGAGTACGACTCATTCGGCCAGCCAAAAGTCATCTTCAACAGCAAGGATGGCCTGCCCGACACCTACGCCATCCCGCTGGGCACCCACGCCCACGGAAACTGGGTCTTCACCGCCGCCGGCGCCTACCGGCTCACGTTCACCCAGAGTGCGACGCTCGCCTCCGGCAAGCAGTCGAGCACCACGCAGGTGGTCACGTTCGCGGTCGGCAACACCGACCCCAAGGCCCTGCTGCCGAAGCAGACCACCACGACCGGGTGCGGCGCGGGCGGTGGCCGACTGCCGACCACCGGCGTCTCGCTGCAGGGACCTCTCTACGGCGGCCTGTCCATGCTCGCCGCCGGCGTGGCGCTGGTGACGCTCGCCTCGATGCGCCGCCGGCCCGCAACGCCGCCCGCCACCCACGCGGCGGCACCGGGCGACGCGCCGGCCTGACCCAGACGTGGCCGGTGTGACCCTGGGCCGCGGGAAGCGTGAGAGCGGCCCTTCATCGCGGCAGTCGCGGACGTTCTTGGCCGGATGGTCGTGCCACAATCCTCAGCCATGCACGAGATCGTCACCGCAGCGCTGGTTCGCGAAGGTCGAGTCCTACTCGTCCACCGAAGTCCGAACCGCCGCGCTTACCCGGACGTGTGGGATCTGCCCGGCGGACACATCGAGCCAGGCGAGACAGAGCTGGCTGCGCTCGCCAGGGAGATTCATGAGGAACTGGGCGTGCGGATAGCAACAGGCTCGGCGACCCATCTGTGCCGGGTGGAGGCAGGCCGCGGCGAGGAGTCCGTGCGCTTCAGCGCCTGGCTTGTCGGCGAGTGGGAGGGGACACCGACAAACGTCGCTCCCGATGAACATGACGAGATCCGTTGGTTCCGTCCTGAGGAGGTGCCTCCGCTCGCCCACGAACTTGTGGGCCCGGCGGTGGTGGAAGCGATGCGGGGTGCCCACACCTGAACGTCAACGCGCCGTCATCGGCGGATCCGAACCCGCCGCGGCCCGCAAATACCACCCTGTGTAGTACCCGAGCGTCCCGAGCGTGACGCCGCCGCCCGCGGACTCCCAGCCGATCGCGCCGTCGGGCTGGCTGGCGATCCAGCACTGGCCCCGGCTGCGCAACTCGGTGCCGTCACCCGCTGCAGGGCGTCGTGCAGCCGCTGCGGTGTCCGAGGCCGATGGCCGGCAGCGGCGGATGCCGCACGGGGAGCACGACGACACGCCCCGCGTCAGCGCCTCCCGCGCCGCGGTCAGCGGCTGCAGCGTGAGCAGGTGCCGAAGATCTCCAGGGTGTGACCGATGTCGGTAAAGCCGTGTTCGGCCGCGATGCGCTCGGTCCAGCGTTCCACGGCCGGGCCGCGGACCTCGACGGTGGCGTTGCAGGAACGGCAGACGAGGTGATGGTGGTGGCTGGCGCCGCACCGGCGGTACAACTGCTCGCCGCCCGGCAGCCGGGTCGCGTCGACCTCACCGGCGTCCTGCAGCAGCTGCAGCGTCCGGTACACCGTGGTCAGGCCGACCTGCGCCCCGCGCTGACGCAGCAACGCGTGCAGCTGCTGCGGCGTGCGGAAGTCCGCGATCTCATCCAGGAGCGCGAGGACCTCTGAGCGCTGCCGGGTGTTGCGGGTCGCGCCGCTGATCATGTCATTCATGGCCACCCCAGCATATGTCGCGATGCGGGGTTCAGTGTAGGCGGCGCAGCGGTGCCAGGACCTCACGGCCGAGACGCTCGATGTTGGCGAGGGTCCGCCGCCGCTCGCCCGCACCTTCGACCATGAGCAGCAGCCGCCGCACCCCGGTGGTGCTGACGGTCGCGGCCAGCCGTCGCACGCAGCGCGCCGGCGGCCCGACCGGATGGATCGCGAGCAGGTGCTCCAGGTACGCGCCGGCATCGCGCCGTGGCGGTGCGGACCCGTCGATGCGCTCCGATCCGCCGGCGGCGGCCAGCCAGGCGGGCATCGTGCGGCGCAGTGCCGCCTCGGCCTCCTCGACGGTGTCGGCGACGAGGGCCAGGTGTGTCGAGGCGTGCCCGGCTCGCGGGGTGCCGGTGCCGGCCCTGGCGTACCCGTGCAGCATCGCGGCCTTTGCGGCGTCGTCGTCGTGCATGCCGAGCAGCAGCGGCAGGCCCCGGGCCGCGGCCAGCCCGACGGTCGATGATCCGGTGGCCGCCACCCACACCGGCAGCCCGCGCTCGGCGACCGGCACCATCGCGACCTCGCGGAACGGGAACCGGTGCCGGTCGCCGGCGACGGTGCCGGCGCCGGACAGCCCGGCCAGGAGCAGGTCGAGCGCGGCGGCGAACCCGTCGTGGCCGTAGCGGTCCAGGCCGGTGCCGAAGACCTCGAGGTCCACCCACGGGCCGCCGCGGGCGACGCCAAGGTCGAAGCGGCCGCCGGAGACGGCGTCGAGCAGGGCGGTCTCCTCGGCCAGGGCGATCGGATGCCGGTTGGGCAGGATGGCCGCCGCGGTGCCGACGCGCAGCCTGTCCGTACGCCCGAGCAGGTGCCCGGCCAGGACCACCGCCGACGGGCACGTCCCGTAGGCACTGAAGTGGTGTTCGGCCAGCCAGACGCCGTCGAAACCGGCCCGCTCCGCCGCCACGGCGTAGTCGACGGCGGCGCCGAGCGCCGCGGCGTGGGTGAGGCCGGGGAACAGGCCGGCGAGCAGGAACAGGTCGATCCGCAGCGCCGGGCCGGTCGGCACCGGCCCGGCGCCGCGGCGCGGTTCAGCAGTCACGCAGTTCCGGCGACTGGTTGAGCAGCTGCCCGCGCGGCGAGACGAAGGCACGGTGGCGCTCGCCGCCGACGGCCGACGGCGCGAACGCCGCGACCCGGTGGCAGTTCTGGAAGGCCAGGGTCACACCGAAGTGCCGCTCCAGGCCGCCCCGGATGGCGTCGCTGGCCAGCGCCCGCAGCAACTGGCCCCGCTCGGCCTCGGTCGGCGGCGGGACGCTGTGGTCGGCGAACTCGCCGCCCCCGGTGTGCAGGTCGGCGACGACGCCGCTGATGACCGTCCAGGCGTACGGCAGCGAGTCGCGCACGCAGGCGACGAACTCGGCGTCGTCGACCGGGCCGGCCTCGGCGCGCTCCAGCAGGGCGGTGGGGACGTCCAGGGACATGTGCTCCTCCTCGGTGCGATGTCAGCGCGCGGCGGCGGTCGCCGGCGCCAGGGTGAAGCCCGGGGCGATCTGGGCGGTCAGGTCGGCGCCGGCGCGGTCGTTGCCCCACGCGTGCGCGTTGCGCGTGTGGAACTCGGCGGCCTGCTCGGCGTACCGAATCCAGTTCTTTGTGCTTGTGTCGAGCGCGGCCTTGAGCTCGGCCAGGGCGTGGGCGTTGGCGGGTTCGAGCTCGCCGATCGGCAGGTGCCGGCCGCGCTCCGCGGCCTTGACGAAGCCGGAGCGGCCGAACCAGCACAGCAGGTCGTCGCCGACCTCACCCCGCAGGAAGTCCACGTCCTCGGCGTCGTCGACCTTGTTGCCGACCACGACGATGCGTACGCCGTGGTCGCGGGCGTAGCCGACGTACTGCCGGTACACCCCGACGCTGCGTACCGTCGGCTCGCACACGAGGAACGTGCAGTCGAAGCGGGTGAACAGGCCGGACGCGAACGAGTCGGCACCCGCGGTCATGTCGACGACGGCGTACTCGCCGGGCCCGTCGGCCATGTGGTTGAGCAGCAGCTCGACGGCGCCGACCTTCGAGTGGTAGCAGGCGACGCCGAGGTCATCAGCGGCGAACGGGCCGGTGACGGCGAGGCGCACGCCGCCGATGGCGCGCACGAGCTTCTCGTACAGCGGATTCGCCTCGGCCACGCCGACGATCCGCGAGCCGGGCCCGGGCGGCGTGGTCTTCAGCATCGCCGCGGCGGAGGGGATGCGCGGGTTGTCGCCGCGCAGGTACTCCTTGACCTCCTCCAAGTGATCCCCGAGCGCGGGCAGCAGCGCCGCCTCGTCCGGGTCGGCACCGAGCGCGACGGCCAGGTGCTGGTTGATATCGGCGTCGAAGGCCAGCACGCGCGGGGCGTCCTGGACCGCGAGGAAACGACAGAACAGCGCGGCGAGGGTGGTCTTACCACTGCCACCCTTGCCGACGAATGCGGCTTTCACCCCTTGTTGGTATCGGTTTCCATTTCCGGAGTCAAGCGGAACCGCCGAACGGCAACCGGCGTCCCTGACATGCAGTTATGCGCTTGTGGCAATGAATTCCACGGACTTGATTGCGACGATGTCCGTGGCCTAAGGTCTTCTTGGAAACGAATTTCATTACGGATACTTGATTGAAGGTGGCATACAGTCGTGGTACGTCGAGGTGTGACATGGTGGAGCGCCGGGGCGCTGTCGCTGGCGATGTTCCTGACGGCGTGCGGTTCGTCCTCGTCGCAGCAGCCGGCCGCGGCCCCGGCCAGTCCCGCCGGCGGGGCGACGGTGTCGGTCGTCGCGTCGACCAATGTGTACGGCGACATCGTCAAGCAGATCGCCGGCGACCGGGCGTCCATCACGTCGATCATCAGCAACCCTGACGCCGACCCGCACTCGTACGAGGCGAACACCCGGACCCAGCTGGAGCTGTCGAAGGCCAAGGTGGTCATCGAGAACGGGGGCGGCTACGACGACTTCGTCGACACCATGCTGAAGTCGGCCGGCGGCACCCCGAAGGTGCTCAACGTCGTCGACATCTCGGGCAAGAAGGCCGCCGACGGCGAGGAGCTCAACGAGCACGTCTGGTACGACTTCGCGACCGTGGAGAAGCTCGCCGACCAACTGGCGGCCGTGCTGGGCGAGGCCGACCCGGCGGGCGCGGCGACCTTCACCGCCAACGCCGCCACGTTCAAGCAGAAGGTCCAGCAGCTGCAGGCCAGGGAAGCGGCGATCAAGGCCGCCCACACCGGCGCGGGGGTGGCCATCACCGAGCCGGTGCCGCTGTACATGCTGCAGGCGTGCGGCCTGGTGAACAAGACACCGGCCGAGTTCAGCGAGGCGATCGAGGAAGGTACCGACGTACCGGCGAACGTGCTGCAGAAGACGCTCGACCTCTTCGCGCACAAGGACGTCGCGCTGCTGGCCTACAACGAGCAGACCGCGGGTCCGGAGACGGAGAAGGTGCTCAACGCGGCCAAGGCGGCCAACGTCGCGGTCGTGCCGGTGACCGAGACCCTGCCCGACGGCAAGGACTATCTCTCGTGGATGGGCGGCAATCTGACGGCGATCGAGACCGCGCTGCGATGAGCACCCGCACGACACCGGCAATGACCGACGCCGCGCGCGCCAGTGCCCCGGCACTGGCGTTGCGCGACGCGTCGCTGCGCTACGGCCGGCGCCGCCTGTGGCAGGGACTGAGCCTGCAGGTCGAGCCCGGCGAGTTCGTAGCGGTACTCGGCGCGAACGGCTCCGGCAAGACCAGCCTCCTGCGCGCCGTGCTGGGCCTGCAGCGGCTCGACACCGGCACGCTCATGGTCGCCGGTCACCCGCCCCAGCAGCGCCGCGACGACGTCGGATACGTCCCGCAGCAGCGCCACATCGATCCGCTGGTCCCGCTGCGCGTCCGTGACGTCGTCGGCCAAGGACTCGACGGCCACCGATGGGGCACCGGCTGGCCGCGGCCCGGCCGCCGTAGGCGGATCGAGGCCGTCCTGGCCGCGGTCGGCGCGACCAGGCTCGCCGACATGCCGATCGGGCTGCTCTCCGGCGGCGAGCAGCAGCGCGTCCGGATCGCGCAGGCGCTCGTCGCCGACCCGAAGCTGCTGCTGTGCGACGAGCCGCTGCTCTCGCTCGACATGCGCAGCCAGCGCACCGTCACCGCCCTCGTGGACAGCCGGCGCCGGACCAGCAGTACCGCGGTGGTGTTCGTCACCCACGAGATCAACCCGGTGCTGCCCTACGTCGACCGGGTCCTCTACCTGGCCGGCGGTCAGTTCCGGGTCGGCTCCGTCGACCAGGTGCTCAACTCCGCCACGCTGAGCGAGCTGTACGGCATGCCCATCGACGTACTGCACACGGGAGGACGGATCGTCGTGGTGGGCCTGCCGGAAACCGCATCGGACGCACATCACGCCCTGGGCGTCGCATGACCACGACCGGCTTCTGGGACCAGATCTTCAACTTCGCCGACTACCCGCAACTGCTGGCGCTCGTGCACAACTCGCTCATCGCCGGTGCGGTCCTCGGCGTGGTCGGCGGACTGATCAGCACCTTCGTCATGAAGCGCGACCTGCCGTTCGCCGTGCACAGCATCAGCGAGCTGTCGTTCGCCGGCGCGTCGGGCGCGCTGCTGCTGGGCGTGAACGTCGTGGCGGGCTCCCTGTTCGGCTCGATCCTGGCCGCCGTGGTCATCGGCGCGCTGGGCAACCGGGCCCGGGACCGCAACTCGATCATCGGCGTGCTGATGCCCTTCGGGCTCGGGCTCGGGGTGCTGTTCCTCGCGCTCTACAAGGGCCGGGCTGCGAACAAGTTCGGGCTGCTGACCGGACAGATCGTGGCGGTCGACACGCCGCAGCTGTCGTGGCTGATCGTGACCTCGGTGATCGTGCTGCTCGGCCTGGCGCTGATCTGGCGTCCGCTGAGCTTCGCCAGCACCGACCCCGAACTCGCGGCCGGCCGTGGTGTACCGGTCGCCGCGCTGTCGACGGTGTTCATGCTGCTGCTCGGCCTCACCGTGGCGATGTCGGTACAGGTCGTCGGCGCCCTGCTGGTGCTCAGCATCGTGTGTACCCCGGCGGCCGCGGCCATGCGCGTCACCGCTTCGCCCCTACTCGTCACCGTGCTCAGCGTCGTCTTCGCGGTCGGCTCGATGGTCGGCGGCATCCTGCTCGCCCTCGGCAGCAGCATCCCGATCAGCCCGTACGTCACCACCATCTCCTTCACCATCTACCTCATCTGCCGACTCGTCGGCGCCTACCGCAGCAGGCGCGGCTGGACGAGCGTGCCGATCGAGGCCGACCCCGAGCCGGATACCGCTGGTGCCGGCTCACGAGGAACGCGCACACCCTCCGCCCGTATCCCCACTGAGGGTGGAAACGTCAAGTATTGACAAATCCCGCTCATTGGCGGCAACCTCAACGAGCGTCGATTTCGGCGGTCGGCGGCCACTCACCGGATGACTGATCGGAGCGACGTGAGAAGGCTGCTGTGTAACATCCTGGCCGCGGCATGCGCCGCAGCCGTCACCGTGACCGCCGTCGGCGCCCCCGCGAGGGCCGCCGTCCCCGCCGACCTGACGAGCCTGGTCAATCCGATGATCGGGACGCAGAAGGAGGGGAACACGTTTCCCGGTGCGGCGCTGCCGTTCGGGATGGTGCAGGTCAGCCCGGACACGGGCTGGGGGACCGGCTACAACTACGACCACGCCAAGGTCTGGGGGTTCTCCCAGACGCACCTCTCCGGCGTCGGCTGCCCCGTCGCCGGGGAGGTTCCGCTCATGCCCACCGTCGGCGCGGTCAGCACGAACGACCCGAACACGTACGGGCAGGCGCTCAACCACGCCCAGGAGCAGGCCACGCCGGGCTACTACCGGCTCGGGCTGGGCAGCGGCGTGACCGCCGAGCTCACCGCCACGCTGCGGACCGGCTGGCAGCGGTACACGTTCCCGGCCGGTACCCAGTCCAACGTGCTGTTCAACACGGCGCAGGCGCGTGGGCAGGCGCAGGGGGCGAGCGACTCGTCGGTGTCCATTGTGGGCAGTGACACCGTCGAGGGCTCCGCGACCGTGAGCGGCTTCTGCGGCCCCTCGCCGGCGCACACGGTGTACTTCACCGCCCAGTTCAGCCGCCCGTTCGCCTCGTTCGGGACGTGGTCGGGCTCGACGTTCACCAGCGGCTCGCGGGCGTCGTCGGGCAGCGGCGCCAAGGGCGGCTGGGTGCGCTTCGACACCAGCTCCGACCGGGCCGTCACCGTGAAGGTCGGGCTCTCCTACACGGGGCTTGCGGGGGCGCGGGCCAACCTGGGCGCGGAGACGTCGGGCTTCAACTTCGACACGGTACGCCAGGCCGCCCACGACACCTGGAACGCCAAGCTGCACAAGGCGGAGGTCGACGGCGGCACCACGGACCGGCAGGTGGCCTTCTACACCTCGCTGTACCACTCCCTGCTGCATCCCAACCTCGCCGGCGACGTCGACGGGGCCTACCGCGGCTTCGACAACGCCGTGCACACCGCGTCCGGGTACACGCCGTACCAGACGTTCTCGCTGTGGGACACCTACCGCGCCCAGAACCAGCTGGTCGCCCTGCTGGAGCCGCAGGTCGCCCGCGACTCGGCGCTGTCGCTGCTCGCCGTCGACCGGGAGCTGGGCTGGCTGCCGCGGTGGGCGCTGGACAACACCGAGACGAACACGATGACCGGCGACCCGGTGACCCCGTTCCTCGTCGACCTGTGGTCGCGCGGGCTGCTGTCCGGCTACGAGGAGCAGTTCTACACCGCGCTGCGCAAGAACGCGTTCGGCACCCCGCCCGCCTCGACCGGGCTCAACGGCCGCAACGGCAACCCGTACTACGCGGCGCTGGGCTACGTGCCCACCGGCGTGGTCTGCAACCCCGCCAACCAGTTCGACCACGACTGCCAGTACCCGAGCTCGGCGACGCTGGAGTACGCGGCGGCCGACTCCGCACTGTCCATCATGGCCCGGGCGCTGGGCCACACCGCCGACGCGGACACCCTCGCCGCGCGCGGGCAGAGCTACCGCAACCTCTTCGATCCCTCGATCGGGTTCTTCCGGCCGCGTAACGCCAACGGGGTCTTCGCGCCGACGTACTCGCCGACCGACGGGGCACACACGTTCCACGAGGCCGGGGCGTACCAGTACCAGTGGCTCGTCCCGCAGGACCCCGACGGCCTGGTGGCGCTGCTCGGCGGCCAGGCGGCGGCGAACACCCGGCTGGACCAGTTCTTCGCCTACAACAGCCTGCTGACCGACCTGTCCGGCACGGCGCACAACACGTGGGTCAACGGCGCCTACGACTACTACAGCTTCACCACGTACAACCCGAACAACGAGCCGGACCTGCTGGCGCCGTACACGTACCTGTGGACCGGCCAGCCCTACAAGACGGCGACGGTGCTGCGCGGGGCGTACACGCTGTTCGCCAACGGCCCCAACGGCGTCACCGGCAACGACGACCTCGGCACCATGTCGGCGTGGTACGTCTTCGCCTCGCTCGGCCTGTACCCGCTCATGAACGGCGCGAACTTCTACGGCCTCAGCACACCCCAGTTCCCCTCGGCGAAGGTGACCGTCGGATCGTTCGGGTCCCAGCAGGGCGGTACCGTCACCATCAACGCGCCCGGCGTGAGCGACGCGAACCGGTACATCGCCACCGCGAGCCTCGGCGGCACCGCCTTCACCCGGACCTGGCTCTCCCAGGCCGACGTGGCCCACGGCGCCGCCCTCGACTACACCGTCTCCGGCACCCCGGGCGCCTGGGGGACCGGCGCCGGTGACAAGCCCCCGTCGGCGAACCACACCACGCCGCCGGCACCGCAGACGAACCTGGCCCAGAGCCGGACCGCGACCGGGTCCGCCTCCTGCGCCGCGACCGAAGGTCCGGACAAGGCCGTCAACGGCAGCGTCACCGGCGGCAACACCGACAAGTTCTGCTCGTCGGCCGGCCCGTCCTGGCTGCAGGTCGACCTCGGCTCGACGCAGACGGTGAGCAAGCTGGTCGTCAAGCACGCCGGGGCCGGCGGTGAGCAGGCCGGCTTCAACACCAAGGCGTTCAACATCCAGCTCTCCACCGACGGCAGCACGTGGACGACCCCGGTGACGGTCACCAACAACGCGGATCCCGTGACCATGCACCAGATCGCGGCCACGCCGGCGCGGTACGTCAAGCTCAACGTGACCACGCCGACCCAGACGTCGGACACGGCCACGCGCATCTACGAGCTGGAGGCGTACGGCGCCACGCAGACCAACTTCGCGCTGAACCGCCCCGCCACCGGCTCGACGGCGTGCGCGGCGAGCGAGGGCCCGGAGAAGGCGGTCAACGGCAGCGTCTCCGGCGGCAACAGCGACAAGTTCTGTTCCGGGGTCGCCGGGGCCTGGTTGCAGGTCGACCTCGGCGCGACCAGGACGATCAGCCGCTTCGAGCTCGCGCACGCCCAGGCCGGTGGCGAGTCCGCCGACTACAACACCAAGGCGTTCACGATCGACGTGTCCAACGACGGCACGACCTGGACCCGGGTCGTCACCGTCACCGGCAACACGGCCGCGAACACCACCCACCCGGTGAACGCCTCGGGCCGCTACGTCAAGCTCACGGTGGGCACGCCGACCCAGACGAGCGACGGCGCGACCCGCATCTACGAACTGCGCGCAATCGGGTGATTCCCCGGTTCACCCCCTAGTGTCCCGCGCCTGAAGTTCTTCGGCGGTCTTGGTCCAGATGAACGGGCGTGGATTGCTGCTCCATTCGGCGATCCACGCCCGGATGTCCGCCTCCAGGGCCTGAACGCTCTTGTGGGCGCCGCGCACAGCGGCCGGCCGGGCGCTGAGCATCGGCTCCCGGTCGGGCCGGTCAGCGGGGTGCCGTGCCGGCCCGCCGCGCCCGCCAGGTCAGCCGCAGCCAGACCACGACGAACGCCCCCAGCCCGGCCAGGAGCGCCGTGCCGATCAAGATCGGCGCGACCAGCCAGGTGAACAGGCTTGTGGTGGCCCGCTCCCCGTTGCCCCAGCCCTGGACCTCGGTGCCGGGTCGCAACAGGGTGCTGTCGATCGGCCCGGACACGGTGCGGCCGTCGCTCAGCCGCCACGTGCCCCGGCAGGCCTGGGTGGCCTTGGGTCCACTCAGGTCGCAGAACTCGACCCGGACGGCCACCCGCTCCGCCGCGATCGCCTGGCGGGCGAACATCACGGGCAGCACCAGGGCTGCGGCGATCAGCAGCAGCGGCATGAGCCGCCGTTGCCAGCGGGGCCGAGCGGCCATCCGCGCGGAGTATCCACCAGGGACGTACGCCGGGGGATGGGATGCCATGCTCCGGAGGCTATCAGCGGGGTCCCTCGTCCTGGTGTCCCTGGCCCTGGTCGCCGCTGGCGCCGGCCTGGGGCTCAGACGACGGCCAGCGCGTCGATCTCCACCCGGAACGCCGGATGCACCAGGCCGCTCACCTGCACCAGCGAGCTCGCCGGAGGGGCGGCCGGGTCGATGAACTCGTCGCGGACGGCCCGGAACACCGGCAGGTCCGCGAGGTCGGTGAGGAAGACGGGATGATGGGCTGGGTGAGCCCGGGCCGGGGGCGGGGGCGTGCCGCGCACGCCCCCGCCGTTGTGGTGTGGCGGACTAGAAATTGCCTGCCGTGTTGCACTTGGCCTTCTGCCGCACGCAGTCCTTGACCCGCTGGCCCATCGCCGTGTTGTCCCAGGCGAGGAACGCGTCGCCGTGGATCGAGGAGGCCATGCCCGAGGCCAGCGTGAAGCCGGCCGCGCTGCCGTGGGTCGGATACGCGATCACGAACGAGATGTTCGGGATGGCGACCGGGAACTGGCCCTGGCACTTGCCGTTGACCGCCGGGCCGAGGTGCGACTTGTGGTCCGGGCTGTCCAGGTGTACGCCGTCCCAGCAGTCCGGGAACACCAGCTGGTAGTTGAGGTACGCCGTCTGGGCGCACAGCGGCCAGTTGCCGTCGCTGCTGCGGCCGATCTCGCCGCCCGCGCCGGCGCACCAGAACTGGTTCGGCGAGCCCGCCGGCGTCGCCGCCTGGAGCTTGGCGTCGCCGGAGATCATCCGGAAGCCCTGCGGGAACGGCATCGTCACGCTCGGGTCCGGCAGCCGTGAACCGTAGTACACGGTCACGCCGCTGGGCTCGACGGCTACGCCGTTCTCGTAGAGCGTCGGAATCCAGTACGCCGACAGGTCACCGGCCGGCGAGCAGGACGACGCGCTGTTGTTGAGCAGGGTGTCGGTCGTCGTGTTCGCGTTGGTGCTTCGGTTGCCCAGGAAGCTGTGCATGTGCGAGGCGCCGGCCAGGCCGGGGAAGACGATCGGGTCGTCCTTGAACGAGTGGCTGTACGTGCACGCCGCGTTGAACTCCGAGACGCGCACGGCGTTGGCCGGGGCCGGGTGCGTCGGCAGCGCGTTGAACGCTGCCACCTGCGCCTGCCACTTGTTCTGGTCCATGTTCACCCAGCCGGCCCCGCTGCTGGGCGGGGTCGTGGTGCCGCCGGTGCCGAAGACCTGGAACTCCCACAGCGACACGCCGTACTGCGTGGCCCGCTTGGTCGTGTTGAGCTTGACGTAGCGGCCGGAGCCGTTCACGGTCAGCGTCTGGGTGCCGCCGGTGCCGTTCACCGTGGTGTTGATCGTGCTCCAGGCGGCGCCGTCGGCTGAGGTCTGGATGGTGAAGTCCGTGGCGTAGGCGTTCTCCCAGTTCAGCACGACCTTGGTAATGGTGGCGCTCGAGCCGAGGTCGACCTGGAGCCACTGCGGGTCGCTGAACGCGCTCGACCAGCGGGTGCCGGCGTTGCCGTCGACCGCGGCGGAGGCAGGGGTGCCGCCGTTCTCCGTCGATGAGGCGGTGGCGGTCTTGCCCTGGGAGATGGGAGTCTCGGCGGCGTCGGCGGAACGCAGCGCGAGGTTGGTCAAGAATGTGCCAACGAGCGCGGTGGCCGCAGCGCCGAGCAGAATTTTGCGCAGCGGGGATCGGCCCGCGCGTGCGGGTCGGGTCATGAAGCATCCTCCGGGGTTCGGCGGGTCGGCCGGGGGGCGGAGTCCGGCCGATCTTGCCAGAGAGCGCTCTCTGTGAAGTTCTCACTGTGAACCCGAGCCTTCACGCATGTCAATGCCTATAGCGAAATGGGAGAGCGCTCTCCCGCAGTGCCGCTTTATGACGAATTTATGACGAAGACGGAGAGCGCTCCCCGGCGAGGCGCTCCCGCGGCCAGAGATCCTCGCGGAGCTGGAGGGTCCTGGGCGGCTTCGACGACGACCTCGCCGGGACGGCTGAGGCCGTGGTGACCCGAACCGCGCTCGGCGCCCGCGCACACGGTCTGACCTAGCCTGACGACCATCGGGCCGATGCCGGCCGTCAGAGGGTACGGGTGCGGGCCTTGAGGTGGGCCCGCTCGCCCTGGCGGCCGAAGAGCACGAGCAGCTCGACCGGCTGGTCGCCGTCGGGTCCGAGCCAGTGCGGCACGAGTGTGTCGAACTCGGCGGCCTCACCCGCCTTGAGGATCACGCTCTGCTCGCCCAGTAGCAGGTGCAGCCGCCCGGCGAGTACGTAGACCCACTCGAAGCCCTCGTGCGTCTCCGGCTTCGGTTCGACGCCGGGCCGCGGCGGGATGATCAGCTTGTGCGCCTGCACCCCACCGGGCCGGCTCAGCGGCACGAACGTCATCCGGTCCCGCGTCACCGGCCGCAGATGGATACGCGGATCACCGGTCCTCGGCGCGCCCACCAGATGATCCAGCGGCACCGCGTAGACCTCGGCCAGCGGCAGCAGCATCTCCAGTGTCGGTTTGCGCGCGCCGCCCTCCAGCCGCGAAAGCGTGCTCTCGTTGATCCCGGTCTGCTCCGCGAGCTCGGCCAGGGTCAGCCCCCGGCGGTGGCGCAGTTCCCGCAGCCGGGGGCCGACCGCGGCGAGGACGTCCCGCTTCGCGCTGCTCATGTTCCCACCCTGCCGAACCGGCCCGGCCCGTCACCAGCCGAGTTGCCGAAACGGCATGCATCGTTGCGGCCCCGGCCCGGCCACGAGCAGTGTCAACGCATCGGGCCGGCCGCGGCCGGCAAGCCGCCACGATGTGCCCGATCTCCCTGCAACCATGAGGACTCGTCGTTCATGACTCCCGACATCGACACTGATCACCAAGGGGAAAGCCCGGTCCTGGACCCGCGGCGCTGGCTCGCCCTGACGGTGATCTCGGGGGCCACCCTGATGGTGGTGCTGGACAGGCCCGGGCGTTCGGCGTCTACGGCGCGCTGCAGGGCGCCGGCGGCGCGATCGGCCTGATCGCCGGCGACCTGCTCACCGAGTACGCCGACTGGCGCTGGTGCCTGTTCGTGAACACCCCGATCGCGCTCGCCGCCGCCCTGTTCGCTCTCGCCATCGCCTGCGTCGCACTGCTCATCCGCACCCGGCCCACCATCTCGCCCGCGCCCGCCGCGCTCATCGCCTGAGAGAGGTCACTCTGATGACCGAGACCACAGCCTCCGCCACGTTCTGGGAGCAGCACTACGCCGGCCTCGACACCGGATGGGGCACCCGCCCCAACGTCATCCTGTCCGGCCTCGTCACCGCCCTCGCACCCCGTCTCGGCAGGGCGCTGGACCTCGGCTGCGGGCACGGCGGCGACGCCCTCTGGCTCGCCACCCGCGGCTGGCACGTCACCGCCGTGGACGTGTCGGCGACCGCCCTCGACCGGGTCGCCGCGGGAGCCGCCGCCGCAGGCGTCGCCGACCGCGTCCACCCGGCCCGCCACGACTTGGCCCAGAGCTTCCCGGACGGCGCGTTCGACCTCGTCACCGCCACCTACTTCCACACCCCGATCGAGATCCCCCGCGACGATGTCCTGCGCCGCGCCGCCGCAGCGGTCGCCCCCGGCGGCCTGCTGATCGTCATCGAGCATGCATCGCTCGCACCCTGGTCCTGGCAAGCTGGCCAGGACATCAGGTTCCCCACCCCAGAGGAGTCCCTGGCAGCACTGCACCTGGGCGCCGGCTGGAAGACCGAACGATGCGACGCACCGAACCGGACCGCCACCGGCCCGGCGGGTCAGACCGCGACCGTCACAGACAACATCATCGCTATCCGCCGAACACCGTGACCTGACAGCCAGCCTCCTGCACCATCACGGCCTCCCGGTGCAGGAGCAGCCTGGCGGCACCAGATCGAGGTTTGTGAGGGCCGTCATTGCCGTCGCCGGGCGCGATGTCGCGCACCTGCTCGATGTACCCGGACCGCACCCACCAGGCCGGCTCGACGCTCTGCCCGACCGCTTCGCGGCCCGCGGCGCCGCCGCGGTTGTGGTCGGTACGGTCCAGAAGCGTGCGGGCGCGGTCCGCCGCGGCGGCCTCGGCGTGCTCGCGGGCCCGACGTTGCTCGGCCGGGGTCCCACCCAGCGTCCCGGCGATCGCGGCGGCGACAGCCCCGCTCGGGATGTTCTTGCCGCTGAGCACCTCGCTGAGGTAACTCGCCGAGATCTTCGCGGCCCCGGCGGCCGAGCGCAGGGACGGGCGTCCGGCGCGCTCGCGAAGTTCGGCGAACAGGTCCAGCAGATCGCGGTGGCGGCCCACCGTCCGGCGGTCGCCGCTCATCGTTCCGCCGCGATGTCCACCCGGACAGGGTATCGACACGCCTCACGCCGTTCGCTGCGCGCGCGCTGATTAGCGATCAGGTCGCCCGACACTACGCTCGCTGGATGCGCTACCTCAGCCGGCAGTTCGCCATCGGAGCCTTACGCCGCGGACACGGCATCGAACAGTTCCTCGGTGGCAGCGAGATCGGAGGCCAGCCCGCCATCCAGTGGGTCGCGATCAGCCCTATGAACGGTCAATACCGCATCTCGCTGCATACCGTGCAGGACCCTGATGACGACCAGGTAGGCGACCTGCCCAGCCTCATCTCGCTGGACCCAGTCGACGAAGCGTACGTAGGCGAAGGGCGAGAACTGGGCGCCAGTGAGGACGAGACCGAAGCGATATCGCTCGCCGAGCAACTCACGCACGCACGCCCCGGCCGCTGGGTCAACCACGCGGTAGCCGGCGACGAATACATGGATTATGTCCGAAGTCGGCGAGACTCTGCCCAAGCGGCGTAGCCGACAGAGGCATCACGAAGTTCACGCCAGAGCCTCGTTGTTATGAGCGAGGCCAGCATGGACCGCCACGCCGCGAACCGCCGGCTCAAACACTTGGCCGCCACCGCTGGCGTGGGGATGTCCCGGATGCACCCGCACAATGCTGCGGCACACGTTCGTGACGACCATGCGCGACGTCGGGAGCGAGTACGGTCGGCGCCATGACGGTTGTTGCACGCGTCGGATCGGTCACCCTCGACTGCGCCGACCCGCAGGCGTTGGCCAGCTTCTACCAGGCCGTCACCGGCGCCGATCGGGAATACGATGGCGACGAGGCGGTCGCGCTGGCCCCGGTTCAGCCCGGCGGGATCAATCTGTGCTTCCAGCGGGTCGCTCATTACCAGCCGCCACGCTGGCCTGGCCAGGCAGCGCCGCAGCAGTTCCACCTCGACCTGTACGCTGCCGATCCGACCGCTGCGGAAGCCCGCATGATTGAGCTCGGCGCTACCCGTGCGCAGCATCAGCCGGGTGGGGACCGCTGGACCGTGCTGCTCGACCCGGCCGGTCACCCCTTCTGCCTGGCGGCCGATCCGCAGCCGCCCGCTTGACAGCGCCCGGTTCCGTGCCGCGAGCCGTCAGGACGCGGAGGAGACGCCGGTCGGGTCGGTCGTAACACGATCCAGACGCCGGTTCGCGAACTGTGCCCCACCGCGACGCGCCGTCTGGAGACTTCGGCCAGCATGATCGGGTGCGGGGCGCACCCGATCAGTTCAGATGCGGGCATGCCCGGCACAGGTCATGAAGTGGTGCAGGCGTCGGTGACGGTCTTGGTCCACACCTCGGGGTGGGTGAACCAGAAGTCATGCGGTACACCGGGCACCGTAGAGAACCGCCCGTGCGGAACGAGTTCGGCAAGCTGCGCCAGAGGCCAGGACGGGCGGATGTCCTCGCCGGCGGCGATGAAATGCATCGGTACGCCGCAGTCGGCCAGCCCTCGCCACAGACCGGGCCGATGGATCCATTCGGTGAACGACTCGGCGAGCGCCGCATGGACCTCAGGCACCCAGTCAATGTCGACGACGGGCTCCGAGGCCTTACCGGCCTCGTAAACGTCGGACCACGTACGGTCACGCTGGGGGCCTCTACCGGCGATGCCGACCACCGCGGTTACCACCTCGGGATGCTCGACGGCGTAGCGCACCGCGAGGTCACAACCCCACGAGTGGCCAACCACGATCCAGGCGGGTGCACCCACCCTCGTACGAATGCTTTCAAGATCCTGGATTGCCTCTTCCATGGTGTGCGGGCCGCCGCCCGAGCGGCCAACCCCGCGCGGCTCCGGGTACCAGGCACGGTGGCCCAACGGAGCGATCTCGTCCCGCGCCAGATACTGAACACAACCGGGACCGCCCGTCAGCACAACGACGTCAGGTCCGTGGCCAGTCACCCCCACGGACAACGCAGCAGTTCCGACATCAACCGTCCGAGACTCCATGTCCACGAACGCTATCGACAACGGCCCGTCCGCTCATACCGCCGTGGGCGCGCAGCGGCCGGCCCGTGCTCGTCACAGCGGGTGACCAGCGGTTCACCAACGCGCTCGACTCTGCCGAGAAGAGGACGTCCTGTCGGGCTGGGTTCCCTTCGCTTGACGTGAGCGTTAGATCTCCAGCCGCAGTCCGGCCCAGCGGTCGAGCCATCCCTTGGCCTCCACGCGGCGCTGTACCTTCGCGCGGCCCGCTGCGTTGTTGAAGGCTGGAGAAGGGCGGACAACCATTCCCACAAGGTCCGCCAGCCCATGGCAGGTCACCAGGCGAACAGCGTCACCCCGCAGCGTAACCGCGACGCACGTTGCCGTTTCGGGCCAGCGCGAGATCGCGTCCAGGGCGGACGTGTAGGGCTCATCGCCATTGCGCAGATGCATCCGTGCTTGGTTACGAATCTCCCACGGCACCCCAGGCAGGGCCACCATGGCTCGGGCTTCGGCGCGTGCGTCCTCGCGCGGGTCCAGCTTCTGCGGGTCAAAGTAGGCGACATCCACGTCGCGCTCCGGCGAGGCCGGGAGGTTGCTGATCGCGTCCCAGACGCGGTTGCGTACGAAGCCGGCACCGATCCACCAGTCCGGTAATCCAAGGTCGGCCGTAGCCCGAAGGACGCTCATCGCTCCCGGGTCCGACTCGATTACGCCTACAACGTCCTGCGCGCTCAGAACCACCCCAGGGACCCTAGACCAGCGGAGGTACGCACCGCTTGCGAGGCGGGGGCTGGAGGCAGAGGTGTGCGGCGGCTGGCCAGCGCTCGTCACAGACGGTGACTGGCACGGCGAGGCTGAGGCTTCTTGTCCTGCCGATGAGCGAGCACGTCGTTCCGTCCGCCCGCGAGAAACCCATTGCGAGTGGCCGGCACCGGATGTCTGGTTGATCGGCCACCAATCGCAGGAGGGAACATGACGCCCAAGTCGCTGCCCACCCCCACGCTGCACACCGCTCGTCTTCGACTGCGTCCCTTCGACGACGCGGATGCGAACGACCTCTTCGCGCTGCACAGCAACGCCTACGTACTGCGCTACTGGGACGCGCCGCCGTGGCGCGAACGCGGGCGCGCTGAGCGGTTCATCACGGCTTGCCGGCAGATGGCAGAGGGGGGCACCGGGGCGCGGCTGGCCGTGGATCGTGGCTCCGGCGGGGCGTTCATCGGCTGGTGCGGCCTGAGCCGATGGAATCCGGACTACCGCAGCGCATCGCTGGGCTACTGCTTCGACGATGCAGCGTGGGGCCACGGCTACGCGACGGAGGCCGCGCGCGCGTTGCTGCGGTGGGCTTTCGACACGCTGGACCTGAATCGCGTCCAGGCTGAGACCGATACGCGCAACGTGGCATCTGCCCGCGTGCTGGAGAAGCTCGGGTTCGTGCGTGAAGGGACGTTGCGGGAAGACTGCGTCGTGAACGGCGAGGTCTCTGACTCGTGGGTCTACGGGCTGATCAGACGAGAGTGGCGGCCGTCGTCCGAGCCGCTGCCCGCCCGCTGAGTCCTCGCTCCCTCGCGCGACGTCGCCCGGCATCCAGGCGCTCCGCTTCGCTGCCTCGAGGGCCGATACTGGGCACTCTCATGCCGCCGACAAAGCGCTGGGGTCGTGGCCGTCGCCTGATGCGCCCACTCAGTCGTCGGCGGCCTTCACCGCGGCGGCGATCGGCTCGAGCCTTGCGATCAGCTCGTCGAGTTCGTTCGTGCTGAGCACGTCGTACGCCGGCGCCGCCAGCTCGTCGGTGAGGGCCTCGATCCGCTCCTTGGTCTCTCGGCCGGCGTCGGTGAACCCTCCGGCGGCGTCCACGAGGCCGCGGCCGCGCAGCCCGTCAACGACAGCGGCCAGCTGCGCCTTGGGCAGGTGGTGGACTCGGCCGAACTCCTCCGCCCGCATTCCGAGGGAGAGCGCGAGCAGGACGTGGGCCTCGGTGCCGCCGATGCCGTGGGCGACCAGGGCGGCGTTGTGGCCGTCCCCGCGATGCTCCCGCAGCAGCGTCGCCGCGTGCCAGAGCCTGGCCACCGGCTCCTCGGGCACGTCGAGCGCCCGGAGCCCGGCGTACAGCACGCGACCCTCAGTCGGCGCGCTGACCGCTGCTCGGGTAGCGAGATCGGCGACCCGCACCAGCCCGGGGGAGTCGGCGAGCTCCCCGATCATCTGCTGCAGCGCGGCGGCGCTGCTCCGCTCGCGCACGGCGATCGCCTCCTGCGGGGTGGTCTTCCCCCACACCCACGGGATGTGGCGCGCCACCTCGCCGTCGGCGAAGTTGTAGAAGACCGCGTGCACCACCTCGGCCGGTGCCAGCCCCAGGGGCGCGGCCCGTCCCGCGAAGTATCCGTCCCAGTAGTTGCGCATGCCGAGGGCCAGGAACGCCTCGTTCGGCACCTCCGAGAAGGTGACGGTGGCGATCGGCTCGACGAGCTCGAACATGCGGTGGACCTTGGCTTGTGCGTGCTGCATCGGTCGGCATCTCCTGAAGTCGTGACGGCGCCCGCCCTCGTGGGCGGCCCCTCACCCCGGCTACGAACAGCACTGCCCGGATACGACAAGTCCGGTCGACATCAACCTAGCCAAGATCACCTTACGCTCATGCCGCGGTGGGGGACTGCGATGTGCCGATCGCCGGCGCGGGCGGCTGTGCTCAACGGCGTCTGGGATAGCGGATCGTCACGCCGCGGGCCTCCATGCGGGTCAACGCGGCAGGGTCGTCGAGGCGGGCCAGGGTGACGTCCAGGTCGCGCAGCGCCGGCAGTGACTCCAGTGCCCCGGCCGTTGTGCAGTCGCCGGTGAGGAGCAGCTTCGCGAGCGTCGGGTGGCCCGTCAGCGGAGTCAGGTCCAGCGGCGCCGGGTGGTAGCCGTGGCCGTCGAGGTTCAATGACCGCAGGCCCGACAGTGCGTGGATGCCCTCCAGCGACGTCACGTTGTAGTCGTCGGACTCGCCGCCGGTGTCGATGTCCAGGGTCTGCTCGATGAGCATGTAGATCTCGTTGCCGCCGTCGAAGTCCAGCCGGTCGACCGCCGCCGCGAGGGCTGGCGGCACGGCGAAGGCGTGCAGGAGGTTCAGCGATGCCGCCAGGCGCGGGCCGGGGCCCGGATAGCCGTCGTCCGGGCCGTCCGGTCCGGTCGAGTCGATGATGGTCGTGAGATCGGTGGCGGCGATGCCGCCGACGTCCAGTAGGGCGCCCAGGACACCGAGGTGCATGCCTCGGTCGGCGAAGACGATGGTCACGACCCCGAACGTATCGCGTCAGGGACGGCTTCAGAGGGTGGAGCGGGTCGTCGGCCACGATTGGTTGTCGGCGCTGCGAGCCGCCGTCCGTGCGCGATCAGTCGTCAAGGCAGCCGGCACCCGCCCATCCTCGGCAGAGGGGACGCTCAGCCGTCATGACTTTGGCCGCCGCTCGTGCCTCGAATTGACTGGCGGCACCGTCTACCGGGAGCGGGTCGAGCAGGCCGCGCTCGCGCACCAGGACTCCTGACCTGCTCAACCACCCAGCGGTGAACACCGAGGCCGGAGGCACCTCGTGCAGGCGTTGCCACTTGCCAGCGCATCCGCTCTCGAAGCAACGCCGGCGTGCGCCGTTTGCCGATTTCACCTGGCGCGCGGCCCGGCAGATCGTCGCCGGCCGCGCATGCCGGCCGCCACCGCGGGTAGTGGACACGCTCGTGAGGCGGCGGCGACTTTCGCTGAGCTGCGCTGCTCTTCAGCCGCCTTGACGTATCGCGGATCCGAAATGACACATCGGAGGTGAGGCCATGCCGGCCGCAAAGTATCAGACCCCGCCCGCGGCGCCGGCCCGGCGGAGCTGGACCCCGCCGCGCGTCGAGTGCCTGGAGACCCGACCCGAGATCACCGCGTACTCCGGAGCCGGCGATCCGTGGCTGACGAACACCCGCTGAGTCGCGAGGATCTCGCCGCGACGCTGCGGGGGCTCTCGGCGCGCTACTGGGACAAGCACCCGTTCCACGTCCGCCTGCACGCCGGAGGCTGCTCGCCGGACGAGGTCCGTGCCTGGGTGGCCAACCGCTGGTACTACCAGCGCTGCCTGTCCCAGAAGAACGCCGCCATCATCGCCAGCTGCCCGCTTCCGGAGGTGCGCCGGCGCTGGGTCGAGCGCATCGCCTTCCAGGACGGCAGCAGCGACGGCGCGGGCGGGCTGCAGGACTGGCTCGTCCTCGCCGAGGCGGTGGGGCTCGACCCCGCCGAGGTCCGCGACGAACGCCGGGTGCTGCCCGGGGTCCGGTTCGCCGTCGACGGCTACGTGAACTTCTGCCGCACGAGGCCGTGGACCGAGGGCGCCGCGGCCGCGCTGACCGAGCTCTTCTCGCCGGATCTGATGGCGGACCGGATCCGCGCCTGGCAGCGACACTACGACTGGATCAAACCCTACGGCTTCGCATACTTCGAGAACCGCATCCCGGTCGTGCGGCGCGACAGCCAGTACACCCTCTCGCTCGTGCTCGACCATTGCCGCACCCGGGAGCAGCAGGACGCCGCCGTCGCGGCCCTGTCGTTCAAGTGCGACGTGCTGCGGGCGATCCTCGACGCCGTCGACTACGCGGGGATGCGCCGGTGAGCGGCGCCGGCCTGAGCGCCGGGGTACGGCTCGCATACGACCGGGTCCGCGCCCGGCCGGCCTTGCTGTACCCCGAGGGTGTCCTGTTGCTCAATGAGACGGCCGGGCAGATCGTGGCCCGGTGCGATGGCGTGCGCACGGCTGGTGACATTGCCGGCGACCTCGCGCGCGACTACGACGGCGTGTCCGTCGAAGAGGTCAGCGCGCTCCTCGGCGACCTGGCGGACCGTCGGCTGGTCGCGCTGGACGGCACCGGCCGCCCGGCCGGGACCGTCGGCTTCGACGCCGCGGGTGAGGATCCCGGCCCGTCGCCCCGCGACCCGGCGCCGCTCGGGCTGCTCGCCGAGCTGACCTACCGGTGCCCGCTGCACTGCACGTACTGCTCGAACCCGGTCGAGCTGTCGGCGTACCGTGACGAGCTCGGCACCGCCGATTGGCTTCGGGTGCTCGACGAGGCCCGCGACCTCGGCGTGCTGCAGGTACATTTCTCCGGCGGAGAACCGATGCTGCGCCCCGATCTGGTGGACCTCGTCGCCCACGCCCGCACGCTCGGGATGTACAGCAACCTCGTCACGAGCGGCATCCCGCTCTCCGAGGCCAGGCTGGCGGCGCTGGCCGGCGCGGGGCTGGAGCACCTGCAGCTGTCGATCCAGGACGCCGAACCGGCGGCGGCGGATGAGGTCGCCGGGATGCCGGCGCACGACCGGAAGCTGGCCGTGGCCCGCCAGGCGCGAGCATACGGGCTGCCGCTCACCGTCAACGTGGTCCTGCACCGCGCCAACGTCGGCCGGCTGCTCGCGATCGCCGAGTTGGCCGTCGGCCTGGGCGCCGACCGGCTGGAGCTCGCACACACCCAGTTCTACGGCTGGGGGCTGCGCAACCGGGCCGCGCTGATGCCGACCCCGGAGCAGGTCGCGACCGCACAGCGGGACGCGGAGACGGCGCACGCGCGGTACGGCGACGCGCTGGAGCTCGTGTACGTGGCGGCCGACTACCACGCCGACCGCCCGAAGCCGTGCATGTCCGGCTGGGGCGCCCGCCAGCTCGTCGTGGCGCCCAACGGCGACGCGCTGCCCTGCCTCGCCGCCGCGCAGCTACCGGACCTTGGCATCGAGAACGTCCGCGCACGCCCGCTCGGCGACATCTGGTACTCCTCACCGTCCTTCAACCGGTTCCGCGGTACCGGCTGGATGCCCGACCCGTGCCGCTCCTGCGCGCTGCGCGAGATCGACTTCGGCGGCTGCCGCTGCCAGGCGTACCAGGTGACCGGCGATCCGGCGGCGACCGACCCCGCCTGCGGCCTGTCCCCGCACCACGAGCGGCTGACCCGCATCACGGCGGCGGCCGGCACCGCGGCGGCGGCCCCGGTGCCGCGGCGAATGGCCTGAGCTCATGCGGGTCCGGCTGCTCGGCACCGCCGCGGGCGGCGGCGTGCCGCAGTGGAACTGCGCCTGCGACGGCTGCGCCCGCGCCCGCGCCGCCGGCGTGAACCGCACCCAGGACTGCGTGGCGGTCAGTGGCGACAGCCGCGCGTGGTTCCTGCTCAACGCATCGCCCGACCTGCGCACGCAGCTTGCCGCCACACCCGAGCTGGCGCCTGGCCCGGGCCGGCGGGACACACCGCTGCGGGGCGTGTTGCTGTCAACGGCCGAGCTCGACCACACCCTGGGGCTGCTGACGCTGCGCGAGGCGAGCGCGCTGACGCTGTACGGCAGCGGCTGCGTGCTCAACGCACTTGCCGGGCCCTTCCCGATGCAGCCGATCCTGGCGCAGTACACCACCCTGCACTGCACGGCCATCGAGCCGGGCGCCGCCATCGACCTGGACGGCGGCCTGCGCGCACAAGCGCTGACCGTCGGTTCGAAGCGACCGCGGTACGCCGAGGGCCTACCCGGCGACGACTGGGTGCTGGCATATCGCATGAGCGACCCGCGCACCGGAGGCGTCCTCGTCTACGCCCCCTGCCTGCCGGCCTGGTCCCCTGCGTTCGCGGAGCTGATCGCGGACGCGGGCTGCGTCATCCTCGACGGCACATTCCTGCACGAGGACGAGCTGCGCCGCTGCACGGGCGGGGGCGGCACCGCGACCTCGATGGGCCACCTGCCGATCGAGGTCTCCGAGCCGCTGCTGCCACGCCGGACCGAAACGCGGTACATGTACACCCATCTCAACAACACCAACCCGGTCGCGGTGCCAGGGACCGCGCTCCGGTTGGCCGCCGAGGTCCCCGCGGACGGTACGTCCTTCGAGCTGTAGGCAAAAGGGGCCGGTGGAGAACATCCACCGGCCCCTCCGCGCGCGGGCCTACCTGCCCACGTCCGGGCGGCGCGGAACACCCGGAGGACGTGGGGTGCCTGGAGTGCCTGTGGCGCCTGGGGTACGTGTCGTGCCTGAACTGCCCGGGACCTCACTGCGCCACTCGCCGGTGGCGCCGCCGCGCTGTTCGATGAACTCCTTGAACCGCTTGGTGTCGGCCTTCACCTGCCGTTCGTCGATGCCAACGGCGCTGCCGGCCTTCTCGACGATGCCCTCGGGCTGCCAGTCCAGCTCGACGGTGACGCGGGTGTTCTGCTCGTCGAGGGGCTGGAAGCTGACGACACCGGCATGCTTGGACTCGCCGCTGGTGCTGCGCCACGCGATGCGCTGATCGGGGCGCTGTTCGGTGATCTCGGCGTCGAACTCGCGGCGGACCCCGGCAATCTTGGTCACCCAGTGCGTGCGGCGGTCGTCGAGCTGTCTGATCGACTCGACGCCGCTCATGAACTGCGGGAACGACTCGAACTGCGTCCACTGGTCGTACGCTGTGCGTACCGGGACGTGGACCTCGATGGTGTCAGTGACCGTGCTCATGAGCACACCTCCTCGATACCGCTGTCATGCAGATGGTGTCCGCTGGCTTGAGCGGCTGACGTCCGCCGACCGCACCGTCACCAGTAGTGGCGTCTCCCGGCGATGGGTCGTCCGATGGAGCCGAGCAGGAACAGCACCGCCCCGATCACGAGCAGGATGATCCCGATGGTCGTCAGGATTGTGATGTCCAGGAACACGCCGAGCAGGAGCAGGATGACGCCGAGGATGAACATGACGTACCCCTAAGTGATCGAAGAGTTGTTGGGGCGTCCGGAGCGCTTGCAGGGCCACCGGCCCCGAACTTCAACGGGTGGGGCCGACCGCCTTGGTATCGCTGGACCCCGCCTGTGTGCGCTGGGCATGTCCTCGTGCGCTGGCATGATGACAACCTCCTGCCTCACCACTTCCCGGCTGCCCGTTCCAGGGCGAGCCAAACGAGCGCCGGGAACAGGTTCGTGCGGCGGCGCGCAGAATCTCGGCCGGGGTGACGGACAGCAGCGGTGGCGCTGCGACGGCCGGCCCGCGCAAGGCGCCGGGTGATGGCCCCGCTACGGCGCATCACCCTTCGGCACGGTCTGCAAGACTGCGCGCATGCACCAGCGTGTCGCCACGACCGCCTGGCCGGTCGGCACCGCGCCGGCCCGGCACGGCGCGCTGGGGCTGCTCGCCGCTCTGGCCGTCCTGCCGCTGCTCTGCGGCACACCCGCGGCGGCGTACGCCCCGGCACCTGGCCCTGGCTCGGCGCCGGCCCGGCCCCGCTCGGAAGCGCCCTGCTGATGGTGCACGCGGTGCACCGCCGTGCCTGCGCGCTGCGGGCAGGGCCACGATGGCGTGGACGTCCGTCCGCACTGTTGTGGCGGGTGATGTACCGAATGATCAGCCAAACCCGGCCGATCCGAACCTGTCACGTCTCGGCGGCGCGCGGGCGGCTTCTGGCGGGCCGCGCCCGCGACGCTGCGGTTCGTCGCACTGCGGCTGCCGCCGTGGTTGTGATCGGTGTCGCCGACGCCGTTGGCCGCGGTAGATCCAGCTCGCCTGACACGTGCCCGCCCACCACGACGAGCTGGTCCAGGAGATCCGCCAGGTGCGGCGTGGCGGCGCGGTAGAAGATCCGGGTGCCGTCACGGCGGGAGTCGACCATGCCGGCCTCCCGCAGCTTCGCCAGGTGCTGGGACACCGCCGCCACGTGGGCGTCAACCAGCTCGGCCAGCTCACTGACCGAGTACTCACGCGTCGACAGTGCCCAGACCAATCGCAGTCGGGTCGGCTCGGCCAGTGCCCGCAGGACGTCCATCATCGGCCCGAACTGTTCTTGCGCCACCACGCAACAAACCTAGCGGCTGACCCGCCGCCAGCCAACATGGCACGCATCGGCCCCCTGCCGTCACGCTCTTCCTGGCCGTTACCTTCGGTTCTGCTGGGGTGACAGGACGCGCTCGGCCTACCGCGGTGGGTGCTGTGAGATAACCCGTAATTGCGCAGGGACGCAAATAGGTGGCACACTCATGACGGCCCCTACTGGACCGGCTGGAGGAGGTGACTGGGCATGCGGAGTTGTGATCCTCCCTCCAGTCGTCGTCCCCGGCCGGGAAGCGCCGTCTGACGTTCGGCGAGCCGCCGGGGATGCCCTCGATCTGACGTGTCTGCGCGTCCTTGCGCCGTCATGTCGTCGCATTGCGTGTTGGTCGGGCGGGCTGCCTGATTTCACCGCCTCCGGGCGGTTCCCGTGTCGGAAATCCTCCCCATAGGGGGCTGTTCATGCTGTCCATGAAGCGCGTACCACGCGCGGCGTCGACGCTGCCGTGGCTGCGCACCCGGTTCGGCTGGGTCGACTGGGTCGTCGCCGCCGCGGTGCTGGTGCTGTTCTACGTGGTGTTCCGGGTCGCCGAGGGCACCACGGTGTCGTTCACTCCCGAGCACGTCGCTGTCGACACCAACCCCGCCCGGCTGCCGTACTACGCCGGCCGGAGCCTGCTGCGCATGTTCGTCGCGCTCGGCGCCTCGACTGTCTTCACGTTCGTCTACGCGTATGCGGCGGCCCGGTCGCGGCGGCTGGAGAAGATCCTCATCCCCGCGCTGGACATCCTGCAGTCGGTGCCGGTGCTGGCCTTCCTCACCGTCGCGATCGGCGCGTTCATCGCCCTGTTCCCGCACTCGTTCATCGGCCTGGAGCTCGCCTCGATCTTCGCGATCTTCACGTCCCAGGCGTGGAACATGACGTTCAGCTTCTACCACTCGCTGATCACGCTCCCGCGCGAGCTCGACGAGCTGTCGCGCAGCCTGCGCCTGACTCGGTGGATGCGCTTCTGGAAGATCGAAGTCCCCAACGGTGCCATCGGCCTGACCTGGAACGGCATGATGTCGTTCGGCGGTGGGTGGTTCTTCCTCGTCGCCTCCGAGGCGGTCACCGTGGCCAACTCCGAGTACGCCCTGCCCGGTGTGGGCGCCTACGCGGGGGCGGCGATTGTGCGGGGCAACCTGCGCGACGTGTTCCTGGCCATCCTCGCCATGGCGATCATGGTGATCGGCGTCAACTTCTTCTTCTGGCGGCCCATGACCGCCTGGGCGGAGAAGTTCAAGCAGGAGCAGTCCGAGGCCACCGAGATCCAGCGTTCCGTGGTACTGGACTTCCTGCGCCACTCGCACTGGCCGCAGATCCTCGCCCCGGCCAGGCGCACGATCACCGGCTGGCTCGGGCGGGCCGGGCGCGTCTTCGGCACCGACGACCGGCCACTGCGGGTCAGCGACACCCGCCGCCGTGCCGGCGACATCGGCTTCGCCGCCGCGACGATCGCGTTGATCGGCTGGGGCCTGTACAGCCTGCTGCGCTACCTGCACACCACCACCGGACTCGGCGTGTTCCTGGAGCCGCTCCTGCTCGGCCTGCTCACCTTCGGCCGGGTGATCGTCCTCGTCGCGATCGCCACGGTCGTCTGGGTGCCGATCGGCGTCCGCATCGGGTCAAGCCCGCGGCTGGCCCGCATCGCTCAGCCCGTCGTGCAGGTCCTCGCCTCGTTCCCGGCGAACTTCCTGTTCCCCCTCGCCACCTGGCTGTTCGTCAGGACCAGCCTGTCCATCGACATCGGCGGCATCCTGCTCATGGGCCTGGGCGCGCAGTGGTACATCCTGTTCAACTCGATCGCCGGGGCCATGGCCATCCCGACCGACCTGCGCGAGGCCACCGACAACCTGGGCGTGCACGGCTGGCAGCGCTGGCGCCGGCTGATCATCCCGGCGATCTTCCCCTACTACGTGACCGGCGGCATCACCGCCTCCGGCGGCGCCTGGAACGCCAGCATCGTCGCCGAGGTCGTCGGCTTCGGCGGCACCACCCTCACCGCACACGGCCTCGGCGCGTACATCGCCCACGCCACCGAAGCCGGCAACTACCCGCAGCTCATCGCCGGGATCGCCGTGATGTCGCTGTACGTGGTCGGGCTGAACCGGCTGTTCTGGCGCCGGCTGTACCGGCTTGCCGAATCCCGTTACTCGCTGGCCTAGACCGCGCCGGCCCACCCCCCCAAGACTTGAAGCTGCAGACTGTTGAAGGACGCGACCACCATGACGATGCAGAAGACGAACGAAGTGCTGCTGGCCACCGACCGGCTGACCAAGTCCTACGCCGGGGCCGACGGGGAACTGCCGGTGCTCGCCGGCATCGACCTGCAGATCCGCGAAGGCGAGATCGTCGGCCTGCTCGGCCGGTCCGGCTCGGGCAAGTCCACGCTGCTGCGCTGCCTGGCCGGCCTCATCCCGCCGAGCGCGGGCGCGGTCAGTTACCAGGGCGCCATGCTGACGGGCTCCAACCCCGGTACCGCCATGGTCTTCCAGACCTTCGCCCTGCTGCCCTGGCTGACCGTCCAGCAGAACGTCGAACTCGGTCTGGAAGCACGCGGCATGCCCGCGGCCGAACGCGCCCAAGCCGCGCTGAAGGCCATCGACCTCATCGGCCTGGACGGGTTCGAGTCCGCCTACCCCAAGGAACTGTCCGGCGGCATGCGCCAACGCGTCGGCTTCGCCCGGGCCCTGGTCGTTGAGCCGGACGTCCTGCTGATGGACGAGCCGTTCTCCGCCCTCGACGTTCTGACCGCCGAGAACCTGCGCGGCGAGCTACTCGAGCTGTGGTCGTCCGGCCAGTTCCCCACCAAGGCCATCGTCGTGGTGACCCACAACATCGAGGAGGCCGTCATGCTGGCCGACCGGGTGATCGTCCTCGGCTCCCGGCCCGGCATCATCAAGGCCGAATACCGCGTGGACCTGGCCCGCCCACGCGCCCGCGACGGCAAGGAGTTCGACGACCTCGTCTCCACCATCTACGCCACCATGACGGGACGCGAGCGCGAGCTCACCCCGACCGTACCCACTCCGCGGCGTACCCCCGCCAACACGCCCCTGCCACCGGCCAGCGTCGACGGGCTGTCCGGCCTGGCCGAGATCCTGGCCATGCATGACGAGCCGGTCGACCTCGCCGACCTGGCCGACGAGCTCGGCCTGGACGTCGACGACCTGTTCCCGCTCGTCGACGCCCTGGAACTGCTCGGCTTCGCCGTCGTCGACACCGACGGCGTGGCGCTCACCGACGTCGGCGCCGAGTTCGCCGGCGCCGACGTGCAGACCAGCAAGGAGATCTTCGCCGCCACCGCCAGCGAGATTCCCCTGGTGCGCACCATGCTCACGAGCCTGCAACGCACCGACGGCGGAACTCTGCGGGTCGGGTTCTTCCGCGACCTGCTCGCCCACCACTACACCAGCGAACAAGTCGCACAACAGCTCGACGTGGCCACCGACTGGGGTCGTTATGGGGAGCTGTACTCGTACAACGCCATCGACGAGGAATACGAGCTCGACCCCGCCCAGCGGGCGACAGGCAAGGAGCAAGTCCGTTAGTCAGCACGTGGCCACACGTGGCAACGGCGGCGCCCAGGTGTCGATGTTGTCGTGCGCCGTCGGTTCAGTCGTGCTCGCGCCGCTGGAATTGGGCTGCCCGGTCGCCGAAGACCGAGGCGTCCGTCTCCCACCAGGGGCGGCCGAGGCCGTCGCCGGGGTCCTCGGCGCCGGGCGAGCCGCTGCCGCCGGCAGCGACGGTGTCCAGCGCCGCGTCGACGGTCCGGGCCTCGCGGGCGTCGGCCCGGACCCACTGCAGCAGGAGCAGGGCGAGGAACGGGACGTCGACGGCCTCCCCGATGCACCAGAGGAAGTCGCCGCCGAGCTGCTGGTCGTGCAGGAGGCTCCCGCCCCAGGGCCGGCCGAGGGCGGCGAGGTACGCGCCGGCGATCACGTGGGTGTCGAGCCGGACAACGATGCCGGGCACGGCGTCGGCGAGCAGCTCGATCAGCGCGAACATGAGGGCCAGGAGATACGGGACGGGTGCCGCGATGGTGTCGGCCTCCCAGATCGGCACCAGGACGGCCAGCCCGGCCAGCAGCAGTGCCAGGTGACTCACGGAAGCCAGCAGCGGATGCTGCAGCGTTGCCTGGTACCAGGGCGTGAAGAAGATCAGGAACGGGATCACGGCGAGCAGGAACGGACTGATCACCGGCACCGTGAACAGGCGGGCCGCTCGGCTGTTCAGGACCGCGTCGAGCCGCGCCGACCCCGCCGGCCCGAGGGCGGCCTTGGCCAGGCCGATCGGCCGGCCCAGAGCGAGCAGCAGCGGGACCACCATGAGCAGCGCGACCACCTGCAGCGCGTACGCCGAGAACAGGACCGGTGCGTAGACGCCGAGCCAGCCCATCGTGGTCGCGGCGAGACCGACCAGGCCCAGGCCGAAGAAGGCGGCGGTGCGCGTCGCGGGCCAGTGCCCACCGGCGCGGCGGACCCGCCACACACCGATCAGGTAACCGCCTGCCACGACCACCACGGCGGCCAACACCAACGGGTCGGCGTGCCATGTGCCCGGTGCGGCGGCGAAGCTGGGCGCCGGCGGCCCGCCATAGCTGATCACGCTGAGTACCTCCCGCCGGACGCGCCGCTATCCGCGTCCGATGCGCCAACTCTATGCGCAGCGGAAGGCGAGGCCGTCGGCGACCAGGCGAGGCGGCGGCGCCCGCGCGTGCTCGTGCGCCGCTCGGCCGGCAACGCGGGAAGGAGTGCCCATCTGCCCGGTGGGCGACAGAGCAGCGCCCGGGCGGCCGCCGCCAACGTTGCGATGAGTGAGGTCTTCTCGGCAACGTGACGTTGCGGTGTGTGACGAGGTGCGGGCGCCGCTCGTGGCCTAGGTCTGCGGTGCCAGGGTGCGCAGGACGTCGAACTCGTTGCCCTCGGGGTCTGCCATGACCACCCAGCTTCGGTCTGAGCCCTGGCCCACATCCGCCTTGGTGGCGCCGAGGCCGAGTAATCTGGTCACCTCGTCCTCGGTGCTGCCGTCGATTGGGCTGACGTCGAGGTGAAGCCGGTTCTTCACCGTCTTGCCCTCAGGTACCTGGACGAACAGCACGGTGGGCGGCATCTGACGGGCCCGAACATCCTCGACGGTTGGCACCCACGAGCCGATCTCGACCTTGCCCTCGCTCCGGTCGATCACCTTGAAGTCCAGGACCTCGCACCAGAAGGCCGCGAGTCTCTCCGGATCGTGGCAGTCAACGGTCAACTCGGTGAACCTACTTGTCATGACGCTCCCAGGTAGTGCGGACGGGGCTCAGAGTATTGGCCGGGCCGCCCGTCCGACAGGCCTGCGAAGATCACGTTCCGGAACCCAGGGGCTTCACGCTTTGCCCAATATCACCTACACCGCAACACTCGCCGTCGGCAGGAGACCGCCGCCGAGCCGACGAGACCAGGCGCCCGGTCCACGACGACGTCTCCCACGACAGTGCATCCCCGAGGCAGTTGGACCGGCAACGATGCACGAATGTCAGGCAGTCGCTGGCGCCCAGCGTGACCCAGCCGCTGTGGGTGGTCGTCGCGGTCGCACCGTCTGGCCGGCGGGACCCGCCGAGCTGCGCGAGCTCGGCGGCGCCCTGAGCCTAGCTGCAGGTGGCTGATGCCCTACTTCGTCGTGTCGCCTTCTCCGGTGTGTTCCTTCGCCGACTGGACCCCCTTCTGCACCTGATCGGTGTACTTCTGATCAGTGCGCCGGTCGACCTGCTCGCCGGCCTTGTCCAGCCCCTCGTCGACCTTGTCGTCGTGCTTGCCGAGGAATTCCTTCGCCTTGTCCACAATCTTGCTCACGGCCGATTCCTCCTGCCGTCAGTGGTGATGTTCGACGTTTCGGCGACTGCTTGCCCGGCAGCCTCCGGCGGCTGCCGCTTCCACGGTAGCGCGGACGGCCACTGTGCCAGAGCATGAACGACGGGCGGGAGCGCTCGTCCCTGGCCTGAAGTCACTCGCTCGCGGTCACTCCTTGCTCGTTTCGTGCGCGCCGTACCGGGCCGTCCGCGTCAGCCCGTCACCAGGTATCTGGCTTACGGCTAGGTTTCGTAACGCCTACGAGCCGTGGAAATGGCCGATGGCCGGCCGCCCAGAACGGACTTTTCAGCATGATCCGCCACCGCATGCTAATTCGTATTAGTGTCTTGACACCGTCCGATCGGAACCGAGAAACTCATTGATCGTTCGTCCGATTTTTCGATCGGACGGAGGGTTGGGGAGTTTGAGTTTCTGAGTATCGAGGCGGTGGGCAACCCTACTCCTGGTAAAGATGGTCGATAGGGCATTAGTCCTTTGTGGACTATCGTCCAGCATGCCGGGGTGCGCAGCGTGGCGAGCGGGTCTCGGATCGTGCTGCATATCGGCATCCAATGGGAGTTCCCGCTCCAAGAGCTCGGGTTCGGGTCAGTCACTTGAAAGGGCAATACATGCGTCGTCTGCTCTCGGCCCTTGCGACATCCGCCGCGTCCGCGGCGCTCGTCGTGACCGCCGCGCTCGTCGCCCCGGCAGCGGTCGCTGACGACGCCCCCGCCTTCGGCGCCCCGGACGCCATCGCCGCCGACTACTACGGGGCACTGCTGCGCCACACCCGGTGGGTCGAGACGGTGTGGGACCCGGCCGCGGGTGCGTACCAGCTGACGGACTTCAACTTTGCGGTCGTCCTGGGCAACGCCGTCCTGCTCACCCACGGCAACTACGACGCCGACCTCGCGGGCGTGAGCAAGGACGTGCTGCGGGCGCAAACGCTGGCCACGATCAAGAAGTTCGCCGCGGACAACCGGCTCGTCCGGGCCAACGGCACGTGGGGCAAGAAGCTCTTCTGGGACTCGACATTCGAGTCGTACTTCCTCGACGCGGGCCGGCTGCTGTGGAACGACCTGGACCCGGTCACGCAGGCGAACCTCAAGACCATCGCCACAGGCCAGGCGAAGTACACCGCCGACCTGAACTTCGCGCAGGACCCGCTGTCGGGCAGCTGGGACGCGCGGTGGCCCGACGGCGCCTACCAGGGAGACACGGCGCTGGAGGAGTCCGGCGTGTACACGCAGGCGCTGTCCCCGGGCGTCGCGTGGGCGCCCGACGACCCCGATGCGGGGCGCTGGGCCGACCAGCTGAACACCTGGGGCCGCAACGCGGCCGGGCAGCCGACCGCGGACCGCAACAATCCGGCGCAGGTGGGCGGAGCGCCGATCTCGAGCAACACGATGCACAACATCAGCGACACCTACCTCGTGGAGAATCACGGGACGTACGCGCCGCACTACCAGTCGGACATCTGGCGGTCGGGCGGCCGCAACTCCATCCAGTTCATCCTCAACGGCCAGCCCGTGCCCGAGATCCTGCTGCACCAGCCGAATTCCGCGGAGCTGTGGAACTCGCTCCAGCTGGACATGTCGGCGCAGGGCGAGCCCTTCATGCCGATGGTGGCCGACCGCGAGTTCCTCTACGGCCGCGACGTGATCCCGCTGGCGTTCGTCGGCCAGGTCCTGCGCCGCCCCGAGGCGGTGACCGCCGAGAAGCACCTGGCCGCAGGCCTGGCCGCCTACCAGGCGTACGCGCCGGCGAACCGGCTGACGAAGTTCTCCGGCGAGGCGAAGTACGAGCCCGAGGCGCGCGCGGAGATCGCGATCTCCTACCTGCTGCACGACTACGCAGCCGGCTCGGCCGCCGGGCCCGTGCAGCCCCTGACCGACGCGCAGGCCCTCGCCGCCGCCGCGGGCGTGCGCGACCACGGCGCGGGCGCGGGGATCGTCATGCAGCAGACCACGAAGGCGTGGGCAGCCGCCCTCAGCAAGCCCGGGTACGTCAAGTTCCCGTGGGTGCCCGGTCAGGACTCGTGGCTGTTCCAGGTCTCGGGCACGACACCGTTCCTGTACCCGTCGACGAGCGCGAAGGTCGCCTCCCGCGACGTCACGACGTACGTACAGCCGCGCGACGGCTTCGACGGCACGGCGTCGGTCTTCCAGGTCGGGTCCGGCTACGCGGGGCAGGTGACGCTGCCGACGGGCGCGGCGGTCTACGCCTCCACGGGCGCCGGAGCCGACGACGGCATCGTCTCGGTCCGCAACCTCAACATGAGCGGCGCGTTCGGGCTCAACGGCTCGCGGAGCTACACGACGGCCGAGGGCACCACCACGGTCGCCCCGCAGGCCAAGATCCCCGCCGACCCGGCCGACGCGAAAGCCGCCCGCGTTGACGACCTCACGTTCGACGCGCCCACCACCGCCCGGTACGTGCGCATGCTCGGTCAGCAGGGCAACGCCAAGTACGGCTACTCCGTGTACTCGCTGCACGCGTACGGCCCCGGCGACGGTGCGGCGACGCCCACCGACGTCGCGGCCGGTAAGCCGGCGACGGCGTCGAGCGAGGACGTCGCGACCGGGTACACGGCTGCCCATGTTACTGACGGCAACCCGTCGACCCGCTGGGCCGTCTCGGTCGCCGAGCGCACCCGGCCGGACTCCTGGCTCCAGGTCGACCTGGGAGCCCCGACCAAGCTGGACTCGGTCCGCATCGCGTGGGAGTCGGCGGCCGGCGCCCGTTATCTGGTCCAGGTCTCCGACGATGGGCAGACCTGGCGCACGGCTGCGGCCTACGGCAACGCTCCGGCGGACGTCAACGTCGCGCGCCTCGACACCCTGGACCTGACCCCGCCCGGGCAGACGGCACCCGCGCCGGTCACGACGCGATACGTGCGGATGCAGGGGGTGCGGGGCAACGCCCAGTACGGCTACTCGCTGTACCACTTCCGGGCGTTCTCGCCCAACGGCACGGACCTCGCGGCCGGGCGGCCGGTGACGGCGTCGAGCGTGGAGAACGGGCTCCCCGCGAGCGCCGTCACCGACGGCAGCCCGACCACGCGCTGGGCCGTGTCAAAGGCAGACCGGCTCCGGGGCGACTCGTGGATCCAGGTCGACCTCGGCGGGCCCACCGCGCTGTCGCAGGTGCAGCTCGGCTGGGAGGCCGCGGCGGGGGAGGAGTACATCGTCCAGGCCTCGGCGGACGGCGTCACCTGGCAAGACGTCGCGCGGCACCGGGAGACCGGCAACCGCGTGCTCGAGTCGGGCGGCGGCTGGATCTCCGTCGAGAACAAGGGCGGGTTCGTCGTCCGCGGCTCCAACGCCCCGATCACCGTCGCCCGCGCGAGCGACACCCAGCAGGTGATCCGCCTCGCCGACGGCGGCCAGGGCCCGCGCCTGATCGAGATGGTGCCGGGCGCCGCCACCGCAACGGCCGCGCAGTCCGCGCGGCCCGAGCCGACGACGTCGAGCCCCGCCACGCAGGCCGCGCTGGTCGACGGCTTCCTTGTCGTCTTCAACCTTTCCGGCGCCGGGGTCACCACGGCGGTCACGATCCCGCACGACGGCGGTGCTGTTCCGCTGTACGCCGGCACGCAGCGCGTAGGGGCGACGTCCTCTGTGCTGGACGTGACGCTCCGCCCGGGCTCGGCCGTCGTGCTCGCCCCACGGGCCACCGCGGTCACGCCGGGTAAAGGGACGGCCCCGGACGGACTGACCGCCGTGGTCAACGACGCGCGCACCATCCAGGTCTCCTCCCACGGCACCGTCCGCTCGGTGCTGCTGCGCAACCTCGAGACCGGGGAGGTGCTGGGCGCCGGCCTGCCGCCGACCGGCATGGTCAAGACGGTGTCGTACGCCTCCGCCCACCCGTACCCGGTCGCGGACCTCGCGCTCGGCACCGAGACCTTCCCCGCGTCCGTGCTTCCGCAGGGCATGACGTCGCCGTCCCTCGCCGTTGACGGCCAGCCAGGCACGGCCTGGGTTCCGGGACCGGACGGGCGCATGGTTGTCGATCTGGGGCGGTCCGCCGCGATCGGCACGGTCAGGCTGACCTGGACCGGGGCGCAGGCGCCGGCGGCGAAGGTGTCGGTCAGTGACGACGGCCTGACGTTCACCGACGTCGGCTCGGTCGCGGCGGGCACGCAGCTGGGCTCGGTCAAGCTGGGCGTCACGGCGCGGTACGTCGCCGTGACCACCACGTGGCATCCGGGCGACGCCGGGCTCAGCACGCTGGAGGTAGGCCCGGGCGCATAGCGTCACCGAGTTCGAGTACAGCTGGG
>NZ_BAAARV010000074.1:0-131958 GCF_039532525.1 Dactylosporangium salmoneum | reverse complement strand
GACCGCGGCCACTGTTGCGCGCCGACTTCGGCTGAGCGGTGCGGCGGGGCGAATGGACAGGAAGAGGCATCACACGCTCGCCCGTTGGTGGGTGGTGGTGTTGCGTGCATCCCGGCTGAGTGCCCAGACCGTCAGGGCGCAGGCGGCGAACGCGGCGCCGAGGACGCTGGAGCCGGTCCATCCGGCGGCGGCGAACGTCATCGTCGTTGCAGTGGCCCCGGCCGCGGAGCCGAGGGAGTAGAAGACCATGTATCCGCCGATGACGCTGCTGGTCCGGTCGGGGTGGGCAGCGGTGAGCAGGTGCTGGTTGCTCACGTGGACGGCCTGCACGGCGAAGTCGAGCACGACGACGCCGACGACGAGCGGCCACAGCGACCATGAGGCCGACGCGATCGCCGGCCAGGACGCGATGAGCAGGACGAGGGCGCCGCCGGCGACGCGACCCGTGTACCCGGCGTCGGCCCACCGGCCTGCGCGGGCGGCGCCGAGCGCTCCGGTCAGCCCCGCGATACCGAACGAGCCGATCTGTGCGGCGTTGAGGTGCCACGGGGCGCCGGCGAGCGGGAGGGCCAAGCCGCTCCACAGCGTGCCGAACGAGGCGAAGAGGAAGAACGCGATCAGGCCGCGGCTGACGAACAGCCGGTCCCGGAGCAACCCGGCCAGCGATCCGAGCGCTCGACGATAGGTGGTTCGCTCCGTGCGTGGATCGGTGGGCAGCACGGCGGCGACCAGCATCGCCAGCAGCAGCGACAGTACGGCCAGGGTGACGTACACGCTGCGCCAGCCCCAGGTCTGCGCCAGCGCACCGGCGAGTACCCGGGCACCCAGGATGCCGAGCACGACACCCGAGGTGACCACCCCGATGGTCCGCCCGCGATCGTCCGGCTGCGACGACGCGGCAGCGTACGCGACCGTGGTCTGCACGACGACGGCGAACAGGCCGGCGCAGGCGAGCCCCGCGAACGCCAGCGTGCCGGACATCGCGACGGCTACCAGTCCGGCGCCCAAACCCGTGAGCATGAGGTGCGCGGCGATGAGGTTCCGCCGGTCGAGGACGTCTCCCAGTGGGACGAGCGCAATGAGGCCGACCAGGTAGCCCAGCTGGCCGACGGCCACGATCCACCCCAGCCGATCCGCCGACAGTCCCAGGTCGCCGCCCATCTTTTCGAGCACGGGCTGTGCGGCGTAGATATTCGCCACCGCGGTACCGCAGACCGCGGCCAGCAGCGTCCTGTGCCTGCCGTTCACTGCCAATGGAGCCGTCCCTCGATCGGTTGCAAATTGAAACCGTTTCGACCGTACGGCATAATGGTTTCAAACAGCAACTCATCGGGAGGTGTGATGACAGACGCGGCGATCCCCGCCCCCGGTCCGTCCTGGACCGATCCGACCTGCCCCGTCGCGCGCACCGTGGACCTCGTCGGTGACCGGTGGTGCCTGCTCATCGTCCGCGACGCGATGGACGGCGCCGCGACGTTCACCGACTTCCAGCAGCGCCTCGGCATCGCCCGCAACATCCTCAGCGACCGGCTCCACCGGCTCGTCGACTACGGCATCCTCGACCGGGAGACCGCCCCTTCGGGCAAGCGGCAGACGTATGTCCTGACCCTTCGCGGGCGCGATCTGTTCGCGGTGATCGTGGCGCTGCGGCAGTGGGGCGAACGTCACGCGTTCGCGCCCGGCGAGCCCCACTCGGTGCTTGCGGACGAGCGCGGACTCCCCGTGCCGGACCTGCAGCCCCGGGACGCCAACGGAGCAATCCTCGATGCCGGAACGACGCACGTGCGGAAAGTGTCGTAGCGGGCGCGTGGCCGCGCGGGAACACGTCCCCAGTGCTGCACGCGGTTGCTCGCAGTCAGTGAACGGCGAGGGGAAGCTCGACCTGTAGGGAGGTGCCGTGCCCGGCCGGGCTATCCAGCGTGATGGTTCCGCCCAGTGCTTCGACCCGGTCGGTGAGCCCGGTGAGGCCGGTTCCGCTTGCCGGGTCGGCGCCACCGATGCCGTTGTCGCGGACCGTCATGTGCAGTCGGCCGTCGCTGACCGCTGCGTCAACGTGCACGACGGTGGCGTGTGCGTACTTGGCGGCGTTGGCCAGCGCTTCGGCTACGACGTAGTAGCCGGCCACCTCGACCGGTTCGGGTAGCCGGTCAGAGCACACGTCGAGCTGCACCGCGACGGCGGAACGGCGGGCGAGGGATTTGAGTGCCGGTCCCAGGCCTCCGTCGGACAGGATCGCCGGGTGGATGCCGCGGGAGATCTCCCGCAGCTCGTCCAGTGCGCCGGTCAGCCCATCGGTGAGCGCGGACAGCCGCGCCCGCAGCTCGGGCGTGCCGGCTGGCAGGTCCGCCTCGACCATGCGCGCAGCCACGGCGAGCGAAACCAGCCGCTGCTGGATGCCGTCGTGCAGGTCTCGTTCGATGTGTCGGCGGGCCTGATCGGCCGCGATCACTACGCGGGTCCGGGAGGCGACCAGGTCGGCTCGGGCCTGGGCGTTGGCGATCGCGGTACCGACCAGGTCGGTGAAGTCCGCGATGCGTGCTTCGGCGTCGGCGGCCATTGGCTCTTCCTGCCTCGTGAAGGCCACAGTCAGCCCCCAGAGGCGTCCCTCAACGGCGATCGGGGCGCCTACCGCCGAGCGGATCCCCAACTCGCGAATCTGCACGGCGAGCGGGTCGTCAACGCCCGCGTAGCTGTTGACCCGGACGGAACGGCCAGTGCTCCACACCTGAGCCGAAACAGGGCTTCCCAGCAGCGATCCTCGCGTGCCGACCGGGAGCCCCGAGCCACTGCTTGCGACCACGGTGATCGTGCCGTCTGCCTCATAACGGTCGATTACCGCACCGTCCGCGCCGATGAGCCGGTCTAGTTCCGCGGCGACCGCGTCGAAGACCGCAGTCGGCGGCACACCGCGCGCGACCAGCGTGGCGACACGTCGCAGCGCGGCCTGTTGCTCAACGACCTGGGCGAGGTCGACGAGGCCTCCGTCAGCCCCCATCACCAGCCGCCTAGCGTCTCGTGATCCTGGCTCCCGCCACCCAGCGTACCTCTCGATGGCCGGCTCGATGTCTCTGTGGACGGTGCGGATCGCCGCAAGGACCTCGCGGCGGTGGCGGCATGGATGCCCCGGCTCGACGACCCGTCCGGGCCATGGCTGCCGTAGCGCGAGAGATTTCATGCAGCCGGTTGACAACGGGCGCACCGGGCGACAATGTGTGTAGATATCGCGCACTGAAGAACAATAATTACACGAGTGCCTGGAGGGTAGCCGTGACCGACCGCACGACCGACACCTACGACATCGTGGTCCTGGGCACCGGCGCGGGCGGCCTGGCTGCCGCCGTCACGGCCGCGGCGCTGGGCGCGTCGGTCGGCGTCTTCGAGAAGACCGAAACCGTCGGCGGCACCACGGCCGTCTCCGGCGGGGTCGCCTGGATCCCCGCCCACGAGCGGCCGGACGCGCCGGTGCCGCTGCCCGTCGACGACGCCCTGACCTACCTGCGGGCGCTGTCGAACGGGACGATCGACGAGCACCTCGCCGAGGTGTACGTGCGCTCGGCCGCCCTCGCCATGCGGTTCCTGGAGACGCACACCCCGCTGCGGATGTCGGTTACCGAGGGCTTCCCCGACTACAAGCCCGAGCTGCCCGGCGGCAAGGCGGCCGGCGGCCGGTCGCTGAGCCCGGCCCCGTTCGACTACGCCGGCCTGGGCGACTGGGCCGGGCGGGTGACCGCGTTCCCCAACGACTACAGCAACGTCGGTTTCGACGCGGAAACCCGGGCCCGGATCTGGGGCGGTCGCGCCCCGGGCGCCGGCGCCGACGTCCGGGTCGCCGGCGCCGCCCTCGTCGGCAGCCTGCTGCGCGGCCTGCTCGACCTCGGCGTCGAGCCGCAGGTCTCGGCGCGGGCGGTGGAGCTGGTGCTGGCCGGCGGCGCCGTCACCGGCGTCGTGCTGGAGACGCCGGAAGGCCGGCGGGCCGTGCACGCCCGCCGCGGTGTGGTCATCGCGACCGGCGGGTTCGAGTGGGACCCCGAGCTCGTGCGGGCGTTCCTGCGCGGCCCGATGCACGGCCCGACCTCGCCGCCGAACAACACCGGCGACGGCCTGCGGATGGCGATGCGGGCCGGCGCGGCGCTGGGCAACATGGCCGAGGCGTGGTGGGTGCCGATCGTGCGGATCCCCGGCGACACCCTCGGCGGGCAGCAGCGGCACCGCAGCGTCCGGCTGGAGCGGACCCGGCCCCGATCGATCATGGTCAACCGGCACGGCCGCCGCTTCGCCAACGAGGCCGGGGACTACCACAGCCTCGGCGGCGCGTTCCACCAGTTCGACCCCGCCCGGTTCGAGTATCCGAACCTGCCGGCGTGGATCGTGTTCGACCACGAGCACCTCGAGCGGTATGGGTTCCTCGGCGTCACCGGTGACCCGGTGCCGGACTGGTTCCATGCGTCCGGCAGCATCGCCGCGCTGGCCGACCGGCTCGGCGTCGACGGCGCGGCGCTCGGGCGGACTGTCGAGGCCTGGAACCGGTACGCCGCCGACCTGCACGACCCGGACTTCGGGCGCGGGCAGAGCAGCTACGACGGGCACTGGGGCGACAGCGCCGCTCCCACCCTCGCCGAGCGGACCCTCGGCCCGATCGACGCGCCGCCGTACTACGCCGTCGCCGTCGACATCGGCGCCATGGGCACGAAGGGCGGCCCGCGCACCGACGACAACGGCCAGGTCCTCGACCTCGACGGCCGGCCGATCGGCGGGCTCTACGCGGCCGGCAACGCCATGGCCGGCACCACCGGCATGGCCTACGGCGGCGCGGGCGGCACCATCGGCCCGGCCCTCACCTGGGGCCACCGCGCCGCGCACCACGCCGTGACCGGCTCGAAGGCGGCGACGGCATGACGGTGCACCGGCGCTCGGTCGTCGTGGACGGCCTCACCACCGGCTTTCTCGAGGCCGGTGACGGCGAGCCCGTGGTGCTGCTGCACGGCGGTGAGTTCGGCGCCGACGCCGAGGTCGCCTGGGAGCACACCATCGGCGCGCTTGCCACCCGGCACCGCGTGCTGGCCCCCGACCAGCTCGGGTACGGCCGCACCGCCAAGGTGGTCGACTTCGTCAACGGCCGTCGGATGCGGATCCGGCACGTGGCCCGGTTCTGCGAGGCGCTCGGCGTCGAGTCCGCCGCGTTCGTCGGCAACTCGATGGGCGCGGTCAACCTCCTCGTCGACGCGGCCTCGGCCGTCCCGCTGCTGCCGGCCCGGCGCCTGGTGGCGATCTGCGGCGGCGGCGAGATCCTGCGCAACGAGCACGTCGACGCCCTCTACGACTACGACGTCACTGTGCCGGCCATGCGCCGCCTCGTTGCCGCGCTGTTCCACGACCCGGCCTTCGCGGACGACGCCGACTACGTCGCCCGGCGCTTCGCCGCCAGCACCGCCCCCGGCGCCTGGGAGGCGATCGCGGCCGCCCGGTTCCGCCGCCCCGGCGCACCCGCCGGCGGCGGCTCGGTCGAGCCCGACTACGCCCGCATCCGCCCGCCGACGCTGTTCGTCGAGGGCGGCGCCGACAAGCTCAAGCCGGCCGGCTGGGCCAAACAACTGGCCGAGCGGGTGCCGGACGGGCGCAGTGTCGTCGTGGACCGGGCCGGCCACTGCCCGCAGATCGAGCGGCCCGAGGTGGTCAACGAGCTGCTGCTGTCCTTCCTGGGCGAGCCGTGAGCGCCGTCGACTACCCGGGGCTGCTGCGCCTCGACGGGCGGGTGCACGCGGTCGTCGGCGTCGGGCCCGGCATCGGCCGCGAGACGGCCCTCGCCCTCGCGGCGGCGGGCGCCCGGGTCGTGTGCGTCGACCTCGACGCGGACCAGGCCGCCGCCGTCGCCGCCGAGACCGGGGGCGTCGCCGCGACCTGCGACATCACGGCGCCCGGCGGGTTCGCCCGGGTGCTCGCCGACGCCGAGCGCGAGCTGGGCCGCGTCGACGGGGTCACCGACGTCGTCGGGCTCGTGCGGTGGAAGCCGCTCGCCGACACCGCCGACGACGACTGGGTGTGGCAGAGCGAGGTGGTCGCGGCGCAGGCGGTGCGGGTCGTGCGTGCGGCGGTACCGCATCTGCGCCGATCCGGCGGCGGCGTCCTCACGTTCATCGCGTCCGTGTCCGCGTTCACCAGCGCCCCCGGGCACGGCCTCTACGGCATGGCCAAGGCCGCCCTGCTGTCGATGGTGCGCACCGCCGCCGTCGAGCTCGGCCCGGTGGGCATCCGGGTGAACGCCGTCTCGCCGGGCGCCACGCTCACCCCGCGCCTGGCCGGCGACCCGCGCTTCGCCGCCGCGATCCGGGAGAACAGCGAGCGCACGCCGCTGCGCCGCATCGCCCGGCCGAGCGACGTCGCCGGCGCCGTGCTGTTCCTCTCCTCGCCGCTGGCCGGCCACGTGACCGGCCAGGATCTCGTGGTCGACGGTGGGCTCACGAACAGCTGGCCGCTCGCCCAGCCGGAGCACGCCGCTGGATGACCATCGAGGTTCGGGCGCGTCGCGGGGCCGTTGGCGCGGCTGGGGCGATGACCTCGGCTACTCGCTGAGGGCCTCGCCGACCTGGCGGGCGGCGTTGAGGATGAACTTCTCCGCCGCCTTCGCCTGGTCCTCGCGGTGCGTGATGAGGTTGAGGCACGCGCGGGGGTGCGAGTTCGGGATCGGCGCCGCCACCGCGTAGGCGCCCAGCTCGATCTCGCCGGAGCTGGTCGCGTAGCCGCGCTCCCGGGCCCGGGTCACCTCGACCGGCTCCTCCGCGACCTGCGGCCCGGCGGCCAGCAGCGCGTAGCCTGCCGCGCCCCGGTTGATCGGCGTACGCATCCCGGCCTTGAACGCGATGTGGTGCGCCGCCGTCGTCGGCTCGACCAGCTCGATCGACACCGCCTCCGCACCCTCGGCGACGAACAGCGACACGGTGCAGCCGATCTCGTTGGCCACCCCGCGCATGACGGGAATGGCCAGCTCGCGCAGCGTCGGCAGGTAGGCGTCGGCGAGCGTGGCCAGCCGGGACCCGCCCCGGTAGCGCCCGTCGGCGCTCTGGGCGACGAAGCCGAAGTCCGCGAGGGTCTGCAGCAGGCGGTAGGCGATCGAGCGGTGCACGCCGAGCTCGACGGCGAGCTGCTGGCTGGTCATGCCGTCGGGCGAGTCGACCACCGCGAGCAGCGCGCGCAGGCCGCGCGCCAGCGTCTGGCTGCCCACCTGTGGGCGTCCGGTCTGTTCCGCCATCCGCATCCCCCTCGCTCGAAGCAAGCCTATTAACGCATGAGGTGCCCGGTTTTCGCGCATTGACCGGCACACCACCGCTGCGTACGCTGCGCACATATAACGAGCAGGCTCGTGTAAATAACGATACCAGACCGGGAGTATGTCATGACGGTCGCGCTCTGCACGACATCCCACTCGCCACTGATCGGCCTGCACGACCCGCCGCCGGAGGTGCGCGCCGAGGTCGACGGCGTGCTGACGCGGGCCCGGGCCTTCGTCGAGAAGTTCGACCCACAGCTCGTCGTGGTGTTCGCGCCGGACCACTACAACGGCTTCCTCTACGACATGATGCCGCCGTTCTGCGTCGGGGCCGCCGCCAGCTCGGTCGGCGACTACGGGCTACCGGCGGGGCCGCTCGACGTCGACCGGAACGCGGCGTACGCCATCGCGAAGCACGCGCTCGCCGCTGGAGTCGACGTGGCCGTCTCCGAGGACATGCAGGTCGACCACGGGCTCGTGCAGCCGCTGACCTTCCTCTTCGGGTCGCTCACTGCCGTACCCGTGGTGCCGGTCTTCATCAACTGTGTCGCCGAGCCACTCGGGCCGGCCGTGCGGGCCCGGCTGCTCGGCACGGCGGTGGGGGAGGCGGTCCGCGGACTGGACCGCCGGGTGCTCGTCGTCGGCTCGGGCGGGCTGTCGCACGACCCGCCGGTGCCCCGCCTGGCCGAGGCGCCGCCCGAGGTCGTGGAGCGGCTCAAGCGCGGCCGCAACCCGACCCGCGAGCAGCGGGCCCAGCGTGAGTCCGGCACCGTCGCCGCGGCGGCCGACTTCGCGCAGGGGGAGGGGCCGTACCGCCCGCTCAACCCGGACTGGGACGACCTGGTGCTGCGCTCGCTCGCGGCCGGCGACTTCGGCGCGGTCGACGGGCACGACAACGACTGGTTCGTGACCGAGGCGGGGCACTCGGCGCACGAGGTGCGCACCTGGATCGCCGCCTATGCCGCGCTCGCCGCGCAGGGGCCGTACGACGTGCGGTCCAGCTACTACCGGCCCATCCCGGAGTGGTTCGCCGGGTTCGCCACCACCACGGCGCTGCCGCGGTAGCCGCACGTCCGTGACGGGGCCCGGTTCGCTGCGGCGGCCGGGCCCCTGCTGTTGACGTTGCCAATAACGCTCGTTAGTGTGCGACTATCGCAACCACCTGTGCGATAAATACACGAGGTGAAGATGCACGAGACCCCCACCGCCGCACCCCGCGACCGCGTCGACGTCGTCGTCGTCGGCGCCGGGCCCGTCGGGCTGACGCTCGCCAACATCCTCGGTGCGCGCGGCATCGACGTGCTCGTCGTCGACGAGCGAGAGGCGCTGATCGACTACCCGCGGGGCGTCGGCATCGACGACGAGTCGCTGCGAACGTTCCAGTCGATCGGCCTCGTGACCCAGGTGCAGCGGCACACCATCCCGAACCAGATCCTGCGGTTCGTCAACGGCAAGGGCCGGCTGCTCGCCGAGATCGCCCCCAGCGGCAACGACTTCGGCTGGCCGAAGCGCAACGGGTTCGTCCAGCCGCTCGTCGACGCCGAACTGCTCACCGGACTCGCCCGGCACGCGTCGGTCGAGACCGCCTGGCAGGTCCGCATGGAGACCTACGAGGCGGGCGCCGACGCGGTCACGGTCCGCCTGCGCAAGCCGGACGGCTCGGTCCGCGAGGTGCGCACGCGGTACCTCGTGGGCTGCGACGGCGGCCGGAGCATGACCCGGCAGCTGCTCGGCACCACCTTCGACGGCACCACCTCGGAGACCCGCTGGGTCGTCGTCGACATCGAGAACGACCCGCTGGGCTCGCCCAACAGCTACGTGGGCGCCGATCCGGCCCGGCCCTTCGCGTCGATCTCCATCGCGCACGGCATCCGCCGGTTCGAGTTCATGGTGATGGCCGACGAGCCCGACGAGGAGGTCGAGCGGCCGGAGTTCCTGCACCGGCTGCTCGCCCCGTTCGTCCCGCGGCCGGCCGAGGCGCGCATCATCCGCCACCGCGTCTACACGCACCACTCCCGCATCGCCGGGACGTTCCGCCGGGGCCGGGTGCTCATCGCGGGCGACGCGGCCCACCTCATGCCGGTGTGGCAGGGCCAGGGGTACAACAGCGGCATCCGCGACGCGGCGAACCTCGGCTGGAAGCTCGCCGCCGTGGTGTCCGGCGCATGCCACGAGGACCTGCTCGGCACCTACGACGCGGAGCGCCGCGGCCACGCCAAGGCGATGATCGAGCTGTCGACCACGGTCGGGCGGATCATCTCGATCCGCAGCCGCCCGCTCGCCTGGCTGCGCGACCGACTGGCCGGCGCGGCGTCGCTGCTGCCGTCGCTCAAGCGGTACATCGTCGAGATGCGGTTCAAGCCGATGCCGCGGTACGAGAGCGGCGCCATCGTGCCGATCAGCGGGCCGCAGTCGCCGGTCGGGCGGCTGTTCATCCAGCCGCAGGTGCAGACCGCCGACGGCACCGCGCTGCTCGACGACGCGATCGGCGACTGGTTCGCGGTGCTGTGCTGGAACAACGACCCGACCGCGATCCTCGACGACGGCGCGCTGAAGATCTGGCGCGGGCTCGGCGCCCGCCTCGTCGCGATCGTGCCGAGGGCCCAGCTGGGCCGCGCCGCATTCCCGCCCGAGGTCCTCGTGGTCGGCGACCTCGGCCGGCTCAAGACCTGGTTCGACGCGCACACCGAGTCGGTCGTGTTCCTGCGCCCCGACCGCTGCGTGGCCGCCGCGTCGATCGCGCAGCAGGCGTCGGACGTGTCGCGCAGGCTCGCGGCCGCCCTGGCCCTCAACGAGCGGGTGGAGGTGGGCGAGCATGCCTGACGACCGCTTCGACCACACCGTCGACGTCCTCGTCGTCGGCTCCGGGGCCGGCGGCCTGACCGCCGCGCTGACCGCCGCCGCGCGGGGCCTCTCGACGCTGGTCGTCGAGAAGGCCGCCCACTTCGGCGGCTCCAGCGCGCTGTCCGGCGGCGGGCTCTGGGTGCCCGGTGCCCCCGCCCAGACCCGGGCCGGCATCCGCCTCGACCCCGAGGCCGTCCTGACCTACCTGCAGAAGATCACGAAGGGCGAGGTGAGCGAGGCCCGGCTGCGGGCGTACCTCGACCACGCCGCCGCCATGCTGACGTTCCTGGAGGGCGCCAGCGAGCACCTGCGGTTCGTCTGGAAGCCCGGCTACCCCGACTACTACCCGGAAACGCCCGGCGGCTCGGCCGAAGGCAGCGTCATCAACATCCCGCCGATCGACCTGCGCACGCTGGGCGCGGACGCTGCGCGGCTGCTGCCGCCGCACGCGGTCGGCCCGAAGGGGTTCTGGATCGGGCCCAACGAGCTCGTCGACTTCTACCGCCTGCGCCAGAGCTGGAAGGGCAAGCAGGTCTTCGTCCGGCTGCTGTGGCGCATGGTGCGCGCCCGGCTGCTCGGCGAGCGGGTCGTCACGATGGGCCAGGCGCTCATGGCCCGGCTGATGCTCGCCTTCCGCGAGCGGGAGCTGCAGCTGTGGCTGGAGTCGCCGATGACGTCGCTCATCACCGACGACACCGGCCGGGTGATCGGCGCCGAGGTCGCCCGCCAGGGCACGGTCACCCGGGTACGGGCCCGCGGCGGGGTGATCCTGGCCTCCGGCGGGTTCGACCACGACCCGCAGCTGCGCCGCACCCACCAGCCGTTCGCCGACCACCGGCTCAGCCTCGGCGCCACCTCCAACACCGGCGACGGCATCGTCGCCGCGCAGGCCGCCGGCGCCGGCACCGCGCTCATGGACAACGCCTGGTGGTACCCGGCGGTCGCCTGGGCACCCGGGCGCGTGCAGTTCAGCCTCAACGAGCGGATGATGCCGGCCCAGTTCATCGTCAACGGCCACGGCGAGCGGTACATCAACGAGGCCGCGCCCTACGAGGACTTCGGCCACGCGATGATCGCCGGTGACCGGCACATCCCGTCGTGGCTCGTCACCGACGACTGGTGCTGGCGGCGGTACGTCGTGTTCGGGCACCTGCCGCTGCCGCGGATCCCGTTCGCGCCGGTGCCGACCGGGCGGAAGCTGCCGAGCTCCTGGCTCGCGTCGGGCTCGGTCGTCACCGGCCGCACCGTCGACGAGCTCGCCACCGCGATGGGCGTCCCGGCCGACCGGATGCGGCACACCACCGAGCGGTACAACACCCTCGCCGCGGCCGGCCGCGACGACGACTTCCACCGCGGCGAAAGCGTCTACGACCGCTACTACAGCGACGTCACGCTGCCGGTGCCCAACCTGCGGCCGCTCGGCCCCGGGCCCTACTACGCCTTCAAGCTGATCCTGTCCGACCTCGGCACCAACGGCGGCGTCGTCACCGACGAGCACGCCCGGGCCCTGCGCGCCGACGGCGCCGTTATCCCCGGCCTCTACGCGACCGGCAACGCCTCGGCCACCATCATGGGCCGCAGCTACGCCGGCGCGGGCGCCACCCTCGGTCCGGCGATGACGTTCGCGTACATCGCCGCCAACGACATCGCCGGGGCCATGTCATGAGCGCCGCCTACGCCGGGCGGCGGGTCGTGGTCACCGGTTGCGCCTCGGGGATCGGCGAGCGCCTCGCCCACCTGCTGCACGAGCGCGGCGCCGAGGTGATCGGCGTCGACATCAGCGCGACGACCGCCCCGGTCGCCCGGTTCGTCACCGCCGACCTCTCCGACTCCGCCTCGACCCGGGCGGCCGCCGAAGCCATCGGCGGGCCGGTCGACGCGTTGTTCAACGTCGCCGGGCTGTCGGGGGCGATCGACCCGGCGCTCGTCGTCGGCGTCAACTTCGCCGGCACCCGGGAGCTGACCGAGCTGCTGCTGCCCCGGATGACGGCCGGCGCGGCGATCGTCACCACCGCGTCCATCGCCGCCTCCCACTACCTGGAGCGGCGCGATCTCGTCGCCGGCCTGCTCGCCACCCGGGACCGGGACGAGGCGACCCGCTGGTGCCGGGAGCACTCCGCGGACATCGGCACCGGGTACTCCGTGTCGAAGGACGCGGTCGTGTGGTACACGATGACGCACGCCGTCCCGCTGGCGGCCCGGGGCATCCGGATCAACTGCGTCGCCCCGGGCCTCACCGCCACCCCGATCCTCGAGGCGTCCCGCGCATCCCGGGGCGAGGCGTTCCTCGACGCCATCCCGAAGCCGCTGGGCCGCGTCGCCGCGCCCGGCGAGCAGGCAGCCGTCCACGCGTTTCTCGGCAGCGACGACGCCGCCTACGTCAGCGGCCAGGTGATCTGGGCCGACGGCGGCTACCTGGCCGGCGTCGCCACCGGGCAACTGCCGCACCGCACCGGCAGCCTCGGCGACCCCGCACCGACTGGAGGACAGCCATGACCGAGATCATCGCCGGGCTCACGACAGGCGCGATCTACGCGATGGTCGCGCTCGGCTACAACGTGACCTACCTGGCGTCCGGCGTGCTCAACTTCGCCCACGCCAACCTCATGGTCGCCGGGATGTTCGTCGCCTACTGGGCGAATAGCATCGGCGGCCTGCCGGTGCCCGTGGTGTTCATCATCGCCTTCGTCCTCGCCGGCCTCGCCGGCCTGGCCGAGGAGCGGTTCGCGATCCGGCCGCTGCGCAACACCAGCGGCAGCGCCGAACTGGTCACGATGATCGGCGTCGCGACCGTCATCACCGGAGTCATCGCCATCATGTTCGGCACCGACCCGCTGCGGGTGCCGTTCTTCGGCCCGGAGCAGCCGGTCGTCGTCCTCGGCGGCCGGGCCCAGCCCCTCGACCTGATCATCGTCGGCGTCGCCGTCGCGCTCGCGGTCGTGCTGCACCTCGTCACCCACCGCACCCGGATCGGCCTCGCCGCCCTGGCGCAGACCGACGACCGCGAGGCGGCCCAGCTGCGCGGCATCAACGTCGGCGGACTGTCGATGTGGGGGTTCGCGGCCGCGGCGGCCGCCGGCGGCCTGCTCGGGCCGCTGCTGGTCGCCAAGACGTTCGCCGTCACCTCCCTCGCGCTGCTGCTGGCCGTCAAAGGCTTCGTCGTGCTGGTCCTCGGCGGGGTCGGCAGCCACCGCGGGGTGCTCGTCGCCGCCCTCGGCATCGGGCTCATCGAGGCGTTCGGCGCCCGCTACATCGGCCCCCTCTACCGCGACGTCGTCGTCTTCGTCGTGTTCGCGATCGTCCTGCTGGCGCTGCCGCACGGGCTCTTCGGTGATCGGAAGGTGAGAGCGGTATGACGCAGGGAACGGCCATCCGGCCGCTGACCGGCGCGTGGATCGTCGCCGTCGGGGTGCTCGCCGCCCTGCCGTGGCTCGGCGCGAGCGGCGCCACGCTGCGGCTCGTCACGCTCGTCGCGATCCTCGCCCTCGTGGTGAGCGGGCTGAACCTCACCCTCGGCTACGCCGGCGAGCTCGCCCTGGCCCAGGTGCCGATCTACGCGGCCGGCGCCTACGTCACCGGCTACCTCGCCACCGCCGTCATCAACGACCTGCTCGTCACGATGCTCGCCGCGATCGCCGTCGCCGTCGTCGTCGGCGTGGTCACCGGCCTGCCCGGCCTGCGCCTCGGCGGCTGGACCCTGGCCATCACGTCGTTCTTCGTCGTCCTGCTCATCCCGTCGATCGTCGCCGCGTTCGGCGACCACCTCGGCGGCTACGAGGGAATGATCGGCATCCCGGCACCGGCGTTGCTCGGCACCGACCTGGAGCCGGACGCGTTCTACGTCGTGGTCATCGCCGTCACCGCGCTGTGGTTCCTGGTCTTCCGCAACATCGCGGTGTCCCGGCACGGCGCGCGGCTGCTCGTGCTCAAGCAGAGCCCGATCCTCGCCGCCGCCGTCGGCACGTCGCCGCACGGCACCAAGATGACCGCGTACGCGATCGGCGCCGTCCCCGCCGGGATCGCCGGCTGCTTCGCGGCCTACCTCGACGCCTACCTGTCGCCGGTGACGTTCGGCCTGGAACTGTCGATCGTCATCCTGGCCGCCGGCATCCTCGGGGGATCGGCCAGTGTCTACGGGGCGCTCATCGGCGCGGCCGTGATGCAGGTCGGGCCGATGCGGATCGCCGTCTTCGACAAGTACTCCCTCGTGGCCTACGGCGTGTTCCTCGTCGTCGGCGGGCTGCTGCTGCGCAACGGCCTGGCCGGCCTCACCCACCGGCTCTGGCGGCGGGTCCGCGGGCGCACGACGCCGCCCGCCGCGTCCGCCGGCCCGCTCGGCGAGGACCTCGTCGACCTGCCCGCCGTCGAGGGCCAGGCGCTCGCCGTGCGCGGGGTGACCCGGCGCTTCGGCGGGAACCTCGCGGTCGACGACGTGTCCTTCGACGCGCGGCCCGGCCAGATCACCGCGCTCGTCGGGCCCAACGGCTCCGGCAAGACCACGATCATGAACCTGATCTCCGGCTACTACACCCCGGACGCCGGCACGATCACGCTCGGCGACCAGGTCATCTCGGGCCTGCCGGCGCACCGGGTCGCCCGGCGCGGGGTCGGGCGCACGTTCCAGACGCCGCTCATCCCGCAGGGCCTCACCGTGCAGGACACCCTCGTCACCGGCCGGCTCGGCAGCCATCCCGTGTCGCTGCTCGCCACGGCGCTGCGCCTGCCCCGGCACTGGAAGGCGCTGGCCGAGGAGCGGCGCACCAGCCGGGAGATCATGCGGGCCCTCGGCCTGGACCGGCACGCCGGCACCCCGGCCGCCGACCTGGCCCTCGGCACCCGCCGGATGCTCGAACTGGGCCGGGCGATCGCCGGCGGCAGCGCCCTGGTCCTGCTCGACGAGGTCGCGTCCGGCCTCGACGAGGACGACATCCACGGCCTCGTGCGCGTGCTGGACAAGATGCGCGCCGCCGGCATCACCGTGGTCCTCGTCGAGCACAACTTCTCGCTCGTCAAGGCGGTCGCCGACACCGTCGTCGTGCTGGCCGAGGGCCGGGTCCTCGCCGTCGGCACCCCCGCCGAGATCGCCACCGACGACACCGTCGTGCGGACCTACCTCGGCGAGGGCGGCGACATCACCGGCACCCGGATCCTCGACTCGGAGAAGGCGGCCAAGGCATGAGCACCCTCGAACTGCGGCAGGTCGCCTGCGGCTACGGCGACCTGCGGGTCGTCACCGACGCCACACTCGAGGTCGAAGCCGGCTCGGTCACCGCGCTGCTCGGCCGCAACGGCGCCGGCAAGACCACCACACTGCGGGCCGTCGCCGGGCTCAACAAGATCACGTCGGGCGCCGCCACGCTCGACGGCACCGACCTCGGCCCGCTGCCCGCCTACCGCCGCGCCCGCGCCGGCATCGCCTACGTGCAGGAGGGCAAGCGGATCTTCCGGTCCCGCACCGTCGAGGAGAACCTGCTGCTCGGCACCTACGCCGGACAGAGTACGGCGCGCGGGCGCGAGCTCATGGCGCAGATGTACGAGCGGTTCCCCCTGCTGGCCGAGCGGCGCAAGCTGCGCGCCGCCCAGCTCAGCGGCGGCCAGCAGCAGATGCTGGCCATCGCCCAGGCACTCATCGCCGACCCCCGCGTCCTGCTGCTCGACGAACCGTCCGCCGGCCTGGCACCGGCGATCGTCGGGCAGGTCCTCGACGTGATCCGCGACCTGCGCACCCGCGGGCTCGCCATCCTGCTCGTCGAACAGGCGGTGGAGTTCGCGCTCGCCGCCGCCGACCGGGTCGTGGTGCTCAACCTCGGCCGCACCGTCTATTCGGGTCAAGCCACCGACCCGGGCCTCCGCGAGGCGATCCGGCGGGCCTACATGGCCGAAGAACTCGCGTGACCCATACACCCCTTCCGACCGAAAGAGGCACTGCCATGCCGTTACCTGGAACACCCCGCCGCGCCCTGCTCGCCGCCGGTGCCGCACTCGTCCTGCTCGCCGCGGGCTGCGGCAAGGACGAGGGCGCCAAGGGCAGCACCGAGAACTTCGACGTGCTGTTCATCGGCGGCGTCACCGGCCCCGCCGCGACGACCGTCGCCGCGACCACCAAGGCGCTCGACGCCGCGGCCAAGTCCATCAACGAGAACGGCGGCATCAAGGGCCGCAACGTGGTCATCAAGGTCAAGGACTCGCAGGGCGACGCGCGGCGCGCCGTGAGCCTGCTGCAGGAGGAGCTGTCCGGCAAGGACCTGCCCGACGTCGTCATCCCGAGCGGCACCAGCGCCGAGGCCCTCGCCATGGTGCCCCTGCTGAGCCGCAGCAAGGTCGTGTCGATCGCGTTCGGGGCCAGCCCGCTGCTCAACGACCCCCAGAAGTACCCCTACCACTTCCAGAGCGTGCCGAACAGCGCCGCCCAGCTGACCGGCCTGCGCAAGCATCTCGAGGAGAAGGGCGCCAAGAAGCTCGGCCTGCTCGTGTCGCAGGACGAGTACGGCAAGGGCGTCGTGTCGGCGGTCAAGTCGCAGCTGGAGGGCTCGGGCATCGAGGTGAAGAACTTCGAGTTCGTCCCCACCGACATCGACCTGTCGGTCTCCTACCGGCGGATGCTCGACGCCAACCCCGACGTCGTCTACATCGACACCACCGGCGACGCCGCCGTGCGGCTGCTGCAGGCCCGCGTGCAGACCGGCGCGGTGTCGGTCCCGACGATCGCCGGCAGCGGCATGTCGCTCACCGCGGGCGGCCCCTTCAAGTACGGCTCTCCGGAGGCGAACAAGAACCTGGAGATCCTCGTGTTCAAGGTCGAGGTCGCGGTGCCGGAGGCGCAGCAGCCGAAGGTGTTCAAGGACTTCATCACGCGGTACTCCGGCGGCCAGCCCATCCAGAACAGCCTCTCCACGCCGGCCCTCGCCTGGGACGAGCTGCGGCTGATCGCGGCCGCGGCGTCGCAGGACGGCGCCCTCGCCGACCTGCCCGGCTCGCTCGTCAAGGCCGTCTACAACCTCAAGGTCGACGACGGCTACTGGCTGACCGAGAAGCAGTACACGTACTCCGCCGACAAGCACACCCCGACCCCGACGCCGGACGACTTCCCGTTCATCCCGTCCGCCGCCCAGGTCAACGGCCAGTACCAGGTGGGCTCCTGACATGACGCTCTGGACCGACCTGGCGCTGACCACGCTGACCACCTTCCGCGTCCACACCGTGCAGGTCGGTCCCTGGTCGACCCGGGTGCTGGAGGCCGGCACCGGCCAGCCGCTCGTGCTCATGCACGGCACCGGCGGCCACCTGGAGGCGTACGCGCGCAACGTGCCGGCCCTCGCCGAACGGTTCCGGGTCGTCGCCTACGACTTCCCGGGCCACGGCCGCACCACGCTCGCCACCCGGGACCTGGAGATCGCCGACTACGTCGGGCACCTCCTCGGACTGCTCGACGCGCTCGGCATCGAGCGCGCCCACCTCAGCGGCGAGTCGCTGGGCGGATGGGTCGCTGTGAAGTTCGCGGCGGCCCATCTGGACCGGGTCGGCCGCCTGGTGCTGAACACGCCCGGCGGCACCATGGCGACCCCCGAGGTGATGGAGCGAATCCGGACGCTCAGCCAGGAGGCGGCCGACGACCCGACGCCGGAGCGCATCCGGGCCCGGCTGAACTGGCTCATGGCCGACCCCGGCTCGGTGACCGACGAGCTCGTGGCGATCCGGCGGGCCATCTACGCCCAGCCCGGGTTCGCCACCTCGATGCGGCACCTGCTCTGCCTGCAGGACCCGCAGGTGCGCCGGCGCAACCTCATCACCCCGGACGAGCTGGCGTCGGTGACGGCGCCGGCCGTGGTGGTCTGGACCAGCGACGACCCGTCAGGGCCGGCCGCCGCCGGCATGGCGATGGCCGAGCAGCTGCCGCACGGCACGTTCGCGCTCATCGACCGGGCCGGCCACTGGCCGCAGTGGGAGCAGCGCGCGGCGTTCGACCGCGTCGTCCTCGACCACCTCCTGGTGGCCGCATGAACCGGCAGGTCGTGGCGGCCGCCGACCGGCTCGACCGGGCGGCCGCCGACGGGGTGCCCTGCGCGCCGGTCGCCGACCTGATCGGCCCGACCGACGTCGACGCCGCCTACGCCGTGCAGTCGCTGCTCACCGCGCGGCGGCTGGCCCGCGGCGCGCGGATCGTCGGCAAGAAGATCGGCCTCACCTCCGAGGCCGTCCAGCGGCAGATCGGCGTCGACCGGCCCGACTTCGGGGTGCTCTTCGACGACATGCGCTTCGGCAACGGATCCGCGGTACCGCTGGAATCCCTCCTGCAGCCGAAGGCCGAGGCCGAGATCGCGTTCGTGCTCGGGGCCGACATCACCGAAGACGACCCGGCGGCGGTGCGGGCGGCGGTGGACCACGCCGTCGCCGCGCTCGAGGTCGTCGACAGCCGGATCGCCGACTGGCGCATCGGCATCACCGACACCGTCGCCGACAACGCCTCCAGCGGCGTCTTCGTGCTCGGCGACACCCCGCTGCGGCTGGCCGAGTTCACGCCCGCCGACGTGCCGATGCGCATGTACCGCAACGGCACCCTGGCCAGCGAGGGCGACGGCCGGGCCTGCCTCGGCGATCCGCTCAACGCCCTGACCTGGCTCGCCCGTACCGCGATCACCCTCCAAGCGCCGCTGCGCCGCGGCGACATCGTGCTCTCCGGCGCCCTCGGGCCCATGGTCCCCGTCGGCGACGGCGACCGGTTCGAGGCAGAGATCGGCCCGCTCGGTCGCGTGTCCGCGACGTTCTCGAAGAAAGGCTGACAAGGCTCACATGGTGCATCACGTGGCGATCATCGGGTCGGGCAACATCGGCACCGACCTGATGATCAAAATCAAGCGCGCCCGGGGACCGCTGGAGGTGGCGGCCATGGTCGGCATCGACCCGGCGTCCGACGGCCTGGCCCGGGCGCGGCGCATGGGCGTCGCCACCACCGCCGAGGGCGTCGACGGGCTGATCCGGATGCCCGAGTTCGAGAAGGTCGGGATCGTGCTCGACGCGACCAGCGCCGCCGCGCACGTCGCCAACGCGGCGGCGCTCGCCCCGTACGGCCGGCGGATCGTGGACCTGACGCCGGCCGCGCTCGGGCCGTTCGTGATCCCGCCGGTGAACCTCGACGAGCACCTGTCCGCCCCGAACATCAACATGGTCACCTGCGGCGGCCAGGCGACGGTGCCGATCGTCGCCGCCGTCGCACGGGTCACGCCGGTCGCCTACGCCGAGATCGTCGCCACCGTCGCGTCGCGGTCGGCTGGTCCCGGTACCAGAGCGAACATCGACGAGTTCACCGAGACCACGGCGCACGCGATCGAGTCCGTTGGCGGGGCCCGCCGGGGCAAGGCCATCATCATCCTCAACCCGGCCGACCCGCCGCTGATCATGCGGGACACCGTGCTGTGCCTGATCGGCGACGCCGACCATGCCGAGGTCCGCGAGTCGGTCGAGCGGATGGTCGCGGAGGTCGCCGCATACGTGCCCGGGTACCGGCTCAAGCAGGCGGTGCAGTTCACCCCCGTCGACCCGGCCGAGGTTCGGCTCCTCGTCCCGGACGACGCCGACGTCCGGTGGAAGGTCAGCGTGTTCCTGGAGGTCGAGGGGGCCGCGCACTACCTGCCGGCGTACGCGGGCAACCTCGACATCATGACGTCGGCGGCCATGCGGGTCGCCGAGCGCATCGCGGAGGTGTCGGCGTGACCTCGATCTATCTCCAGGACGTCACACTGCGGGACGGGATGCACGCCATCCGGCACCGCATCACGCCGGAGCGGGTCGGCGCGATCGTCGCCGCCCTGGACCGGGCCGGCGTCGCCGCGATCGAGGTGACCCACGGCGACGGGCTCGCCGGGTCCAGCCTCACCTACGGCCCGGGCAGCCACACCGACTGGGAGTGGATCGACGCCGCGGTCGCCGCCGCGTCCCGGGCCACGATCACCACCCTGCTGCTGCCGGGCGTCGGCACCGTCGCCGACCTGCGCGAGGCGCACGCCCGCGGAGTCACCTCGGTGCGGGTCGCCACGCACTGCACCGAGGCCGACGTCTCCGCGCAGCACATCGCGGCCGCCCGCGACCTCGGCATGGACGTGTCCGGCTTCCTCATGATGAGCCACATGCTGCCACCGGCCGAGCTCGCCGCGCAGGCCCGGCTGATGGAGTCCTACGGCGCGCACTGCGTCTACATCACCGACTCCGCCGGCCGGCTGACCACCGAGGACGTGCGGCTGCGCGTCCGGGCCTACCGCGAGGTGCTCGGCGCCGGCACGCAGATCGGCATCCACGCCCACGAGAACCTGTCGCTGTCGGTCGCCAACTCGCTCGCCGCGGTCGAGGAGGGGGTGTACCGCGTGGACGCGTCCCTGGCGGGCCAGGGCGCGGGTGCGGGCAACTGCCCCATCGAGCCGTTCGTCGCCGTGGCCACGCTGCGCGGCTGGGAGCTGGGCTGCGACCTGATGGCGCTGGAGGACGCGGCCGACGACCTGGTGCGGCCGCTGCAGGACCGGCCGGTGCGGGTCGACCGCGAGACACTCACGCTGGGCTTCGCGGGCGTGTACTCCAGCTTCCTCCGCCACGCCGAGGCTGCGGCGGCCACCTATGGCGTCGACCCGCGCCGCCTGCTCGTTGAGGCGGGCCGGCGCAAGCTGGTCGGCGGTCAGGAGGACATGCTCGTGGACATCGCGCTGGAGCTGACGTCGCGCTAGGTTCTGGACCGCCCGGGCGCTGGCCGGCCCGGGCGGCCTGGCCGAGGAGGACGTCGAGTGCCCGGCCGCTGTTTGCCTAGGCTCCCCGCTCTGCGAGCGTGACCTTCCGGCCGGTCCGGGCCGCCTGCCGGATCTGCTCCAGCATGCGATGGCGCCGGACGGCGTGCTCGAAGCCGGGAACGCCGTCCGTGTCCGGCGGGAGGCTTCCGGTGATCTGGTCGCGCAGCAGCGCGTACGCGTGAGCGACGTTGTAGGCGGGCTCGGCGGACCGCCCGGTCCATTGCGGGAGTGACCGCTCGTAGTGGGCGGGAACCGGAAGTTCGGTCAACCCGCCGCCGTTTCCCCGGGTGCCGTACAGCCGCAGGCGACCCCCGAACAGACTACGGTCGGCCTTGACGACGAGATCGCCCTGCGTGCCGTTGATCTCCCAGTGAAACCTGGTCGCGGAGGGCATGCCACCGCGGAAATGCATTGCCGCCACGGCCCCCGACTCGAGCAGACCGGTGACGGCGACCTGGTCCTCGGTGTGCTTGGGCGCGACCGCCCCGCTCGTCGCGTGCGTGACCTCGGGACACAGATTCTCGATGTGCGCCGATACCTCACGGAACTCGCCGAGCACCATGGCCAGCGCGTCGACCGAGTGCCCGAAGGGAATCGACAACAGCGTCGCGCCGTTCCCGGCGTACAGCACGTACGCATGGCCGTCGTCGTAGGTGGCGCCCCAGGCCCCGCCCGACCCGAGCATGCTGGTCGACAGCACCCGGCCCACGTAGCCCTCGGCGACCAGATCCCGCAGATAGCGAAGCGGCGGAGCCGACCGGGCCTGCAGGCCGACAGCCGTCAGCAGCCCCCTGCGGTGCGCAAGGCCGGCCAACTCCTCGGCCTGCGCGAGGTCGACACCGAGCGGCCACTCGCTCAACACCGGGTTTCCCGCTTCGAGCGCAGGTCGGATGAGCTCCAGGTGCTGCGGAACCTTCACCGTCACCACCACGAGATCGACTTCCGCGTGGCGGGCCATCTCCGCTGCACTGCTGAAGGTCAGCGGCACCGCGTACTTCTCGCCGGCCGCCCGCGCCGACTCGATGCTGCTGGCAGCGAGGGCCCGCAAGTCGTAGCCGTCGAGCCCGGCCAGCGCCGGCACATGGGCGGAGGCCGCCCACCCGCCGCTCGCGCTCAGCCCTACGACACCGACGCGAATCGGCTGCTGGTGCGAAGCGGTGGATGTCATGGGTATGCACCTCCGTGTTCGTGGTCGCCCGTTCGATCAGCTCCAAACCCGAGCCGGCAATTCCCGTGCTCCCGATTCTCCGGCGGCTTGGTGCCCACGTGCACGGTCAGACCGCAGTTGCGCAACGCCTCGTACGGCGGCCGCCTGCAGGTTCACGACGGTCGGCGCGCCGGAGGTGTGCCTTCTCAGGACGTCGTGGCAGGAGTTCCCCCTCACCGGACGCTCAACCGCGCTCATGAAAGTCGGAAGCCTGACGGCATCGATGCCGGTCGGTCCAGGCGCTGCGAACCTCGGTTCCGGGCCATCGCGGCATCGGACTTGGGTCACGCGGGCCGGGCGCCGCCGTCGCGTACCTACGTTGGAGGTTCAGGCAACCGCGGAACTTCAGGAGGACTCGTCATGACGCAGGTCAAGAGCCCGCCTCACCCCATCCGGGAGTCCGACGGCAAGGGATGGCTGGACCTCGGCCCCCGGGACATCCGGCGCGACCAGGAGAACCCGGACATCTTCATCCCGCCGGCCACCGACAATGGCACGTTCCCCAACATGCGGTACTCCTTCTCCGACGCGCACCAGCGCCTGGAGAACGGAGGGTGGGCCCGCGAGGTGACCAACCGCGAGATCCCGGCGTCGCTCGACCTGGCCGGCGTGAACATGGCGCTGGAGCCGGGGGCCTACCGCGAGCTGCACTGGCACAAGGAGGCCGAGTGGGGGCTCGTGCTCGTTGGCAGTTGCCGCTTGACGGCGATCGACGAGCAGGGCCGTTCGTTCATCGACGACGTCAAGGCGGGCGACATCTGGAACTTCGAGGCGGGACTGCCGCACTCCATTCAGGGCCTGGAGGACGGCGTCGAGTTCCTGCTGGTGTTCAGCGATCCGGACTTCTCCGAGAACTTCACGTTCCTGCTGTCGGACTGGTTCGCGCACACGCCGCAGGACGTCGTGGCGGCCAACCTGAAGAAGTCGGTGGCCGAGATCGGCGAATTCCCGAAGAAGGAGAAGTACATTTTCCAGGCCGATCTGCCGGGGCCCATCGCCCAGGTCGACCGTCCGGTGCCGCAGGGCAAGGTTCCCTCGCCGTTCACCCTCCACATGGAGGACGTCGAGCCGATCGAGTCCGAAGCGGGGCGGGTGCGGATCGTCGACGTCAACCGGTTCCCGGCGGCGAAGACGATCTCGGCGGCGATCGTCGAGGTCGAGCCGGGCGGCATGCGCGAGCTGCACTGGCACCCGAAGGCCGCGGAGTGGCAGTACTACATCCAGGGCAAGGCCCGGATGACCATCTTCAACTCCAACGGGCTGTCGCGGACGTTCGACTTCACGGCCGGTGACGTGGGCATCGTGCCGCTGGTCGCCGGGCACTACGTGCAGAACATCGGCGACGAGAAGCTGATCTTCATCGAGGTGTTCAAGCACCCGGAGTACTCCGACATCTCCGCCAACAAGTGGCTGGCGTCGAACCCGGCCAAGGTCGTCGCCGATCACCTCGACGTGACCACCCAGTTCGTCGAGTCGCTGCCGCTGGAGGAGACGCCGGCGCCGGTCGTCTGGTACGACCAGTCCAAGGCGCGGCGGTGAGGCCATGGCACGGTACCGGCCATCGCCGGACTTCTCACCTGAGCGTGGCGCCGGGGCGAGATCCGGGGGCAGGCCCCACAGCCCCCGGCGTACGGGCGGCGGGGATCGGTAGGTTCCAAGCGTGACCGAGCCGATTCCTGGGACGACCACGGCGCTCGACGTCGGGGTGACGGCGTGGTCGGCGCCGAACCCCTTCGGTGAGCCCACGGCCTTCGTCATGGTCCACCCGAGCACCGCCCCGGACGACGGGACGTTCGCGGACGCTGTCGAGCACCTCGGGTTGCGGCGGCTGGACGCCGGCCGGGACATCCTGCCGATCGGCACCGACACCCTCTACGCCTCGCTGAAGGCGATGCGGGTCGAGCTCTGCACCCCCGACCGGGTGTGGCTCAGCCATCAGGTCACCGACGAGTGGACCAAGAACGCGATCGGCCGGCGTTACATCGTGCTCGTGATCGGCACCGCACCCCTGTCGGGTGGCGCCGACGCCGACGCCATCTCGGCCTACCTGGCCGACCGCACGAGCGTGTACGCCGCCCTGGTCAAGATCCGGGTGCGCTTCGACCAGGGGTGACCCTCACGGCCGGGCGACATGCACCCGTCCGGGGCGGGTACTGCGGGCCGGTGTGTGCTTCCGATCGCCTCCACGCCGAGTGCTCCATCGTGACCGGCGGGTTCGGCGCGATCACGGGGCTGCTGCTGGGCAGGCCCTCGCGCGAACCGCGGCTGCTGCTCGTCCATCGCCTCGACGAGCGCGACCCCGGCAACCCGGCCGCCGGACCGCCGGGCTCCCTGCTGGTGACGCATCCGCGGGCGGTCCCCCCGGAGTCGCGGGGCGGCCGCACGCTGGCCCTCGCCGCGCCGCTGACGCGGGTGACGAACGCTTCGCTGGCGCCGGCGACGAACCTGCACCAGACCCCTCTCGTGCGCGCGTCGCGCTCGATGATGGCCGGCCTGCTGAACGACCTGGACCACGGCGGCCGCCGGTTCGGGCTCGGCGTCGACGACGTGCTCCTGAGCCTGCTGCGCGGCATCGTGCTCGAACACCCGGACGCGAGCCGTCCGGCGCCGCCGGAGGCGACGATGGCGGCGCGGCTGCGGGCGTTCGTCGAGGCCCGCCATACGGACTCCCGGCTGGACGTTGCGCAGGTCGCCCGCGAGCTGGGGATCTCCCGGCGGCAGCTGCACCGGCACGCCCCGGACGGCGGCGTCGCGGCAATGCTGGCCGAGCGCAGGCTGGCCACGGCCCGCGACCTGCTGGCCGCGCATCGTGCGCTGACCGTGGCCGAGGTCGCCGAGCGGTCGGGGTTCGGCACTGCCTCCCGCTTGCGGGCGCAGCTCGCGCGGCGGGCCGGCGGCACCCCCAAGACCCTTCGCCAAGCGGCATCGGGCTGACGGGATGCGGACGACTGCGGTCCTCGCACCGCCGTTCCGGCTCGACGACGCGGCTCGGGATCGGCTGCACGGTTTGGGCATCTCGGTCCGTGGCGACGGTGCTCACCCGGAGGTCCGGGGCGAGCCGGCCGCGGGCGAGCTGCCCGACCTGGCCGGCGCCATCCGGTTCGGCGCCGCGCACGACGCGCTGGCCGTGGTCGTCGGCGGCGGACGGGATGCGCCCGCATGGCGTACCGGTGGTGCCGGCGGCCTGGCGGCGGCGACGGAGGCATCCGCGGAGTTGGCGAACTCGCGGCTGCTGATGGTCGTGGTCATCCCGGCCACCGTGGCGCCCCGGCCCGGACCGGTGGCCGTGCTCTCCCCGGGCGGATCGGTCTCGACACACGAGCTGTACGTCGGCGCGGCGCTGGCGGCGGCGAGCGGCCGCCGGGTCGAGCACGTCAACGGACGCGGCGCCGCTGCCTCGGCCGCGCAGAGCGGCGTCCCGGCCCGTGCTGGCCTGCGCGCCGCCGTGATGCAGTGGCGCGAGCGCGCCGAGCCCCGCCCGGAGCGGTCCCTGCACAAGCTCTCCGTCCGGCCCGCGGTCATCGTCATGGCGGTCCCGCCCGGATCGGCCGAGGCGCCGGCGGTCATCGCCGCCCACCCCGACGCCGACGTCGTGCTCGTGTTCGACGCCGTACACGCCCGCCACGGCGCCGAGGTGGCGCGACAGGTCGCCTCGCTCATCGAGCTCGCGGTCGGGGTCGGACAAGGGGCCTCGGCCGCCCGGCCCGCCCCGCCGCCTCCGGCGCCGCCGTCCGTCGCTTCACCCGCCGTGCGGGCATCCGACGTCATCCACATCCGGCTCACCGATACGGCGCTGGAGCTCACCAACCGCACGTGCGAGCGGGTGCGGCTGCGGGTCACGCTGGGGTCCGCGGCCGCGCCCGGGGAGCCGCTCGCCGCGTTCGAGATGCTCCTGCGGCCGCAGGAGCGTCACGCCGAGCCGATCACCGCCGCACCCGCCATGGCCGAGCTGACGCCCCCGACGGCGGTACTGCGGCACTGGAGCCACGGATCGGCCGAGGTCTACGAGGGCGGCGAGCGGAGGATCCTCCGGGTCGAGGCCTCCGTGCTCGACCCCGACGACCGCGTGCGCGCCACCCGCACCTACGACGCAACCAACGGGCTCGACTTCTCGGTGACGGCGCGCGATCTCGAAACCCTGCTGGGCCGCCGGGCCGAGCTGTTCGCGGAGGTCCGCCCGCGGGCCGTGCCCGCCCCGGCCCGGGACGTGCTGGCCGCGCTCGAGTCCGCGCTGCGGGTCGGCGCGACCGCTCTGGCCGTCCTGGACCGGCCGTGAGCGCATGGCAGTGGACGACAACGACGCTGTGCGTGCCGATGCATGGGGCCTTTGCGAAGCTGGCCGAAATTGCCGGGTCGCAGCGCGGCGTCGTCGACCGGCGGGCTGGCTACGACTGACCTCCACGCCGCGCGGCCCGCGAGCGTGCCCGGCAGGGAGCCGAGGAGCTGGGCGGCGACGTAGGGCGCGACTGCGGCGCGGGGAGGCCCGAAACGCCACATGGCGAATGAGAAGCACCAGCGACCACCGGCCCACCCACGGCGGCCAGCGCGAACCCCAGATGCCTGACGCCGCCACGGGAGCACTGCAGCCCCATACCGGCGATCGCGTCACCGGCCCGAGCAGGAGAATGGAAATTGCAGGCACGGCGGCGGGGCGAGGTGATCCGACCGTGCCGCAGTACGCGTCCCGGGAGAATGGGGCCGGTTATGGAGGCTTGGCTGGTGCGGGCGAAGCCCCCGCCGCTTGCGCTGGGGATCGCGGCCGGGGCGCTGTTCGTCGTGGTTGAGACGCTGCTGGTGTACGTGTTCGCGCGCGTCGCGTCGCCAGATGCCCTGGTGGTGATCTTCATCCTCGGCGTGCTGGTGGTCTCCTGGATCTGGGGCCTGTGGCTCGCAATGGCGGTGACAGTGGCGAGCGCGGCTACCTACAACATCTTGTACGTCCCGTCCGTTCGCAACCTCGACATCACGAACGCCGAGGAGTGGGTGGAACTCGCGGTGTTTCTCGTGGTGTCGCTGCTGGCCGGCTCGATGGCGCGGCTGGCCCGTGCCCGAGCGGCCGGGCTGGCCGAACGCCGCGAGGAGGCCGACCTCCACGCCGAATTGGCGCACCTCATGCTGGGCGCGGAGGATCTGGGTGCGGTACTGCCAGAGGCTTCGCGCTGCCTGGCGCGGGCAATGCGGCTGCCGTACGCGGCGATCGAGCGCGACGGCGTCCCGGGCGACGAGCCCCGGCTGGCGCTCCCGCTGCGCTACGGCGCCCGCACCAGCAACCTCATCCTTCCCCCCGACCTGCCGGAGCCGATCCAGCGGCGGCTGCGCGAAGGAGTGGTGCCGGGCCTGGAGCGGCTGCTCGTGACCGCGATCGACCGTGAGGAGATCGGCATCTCCCTCCGGGCGAGCCAGGACGAGCTGCGCGCGCTCGCGACTGAGCAGGCGAGCTTGCGGCGGGTCGCGGTACTCGTCGCGCGTGGTGAGCCGCCAGCCGGCGTCGTCGCCGCCGTCACCGCCGAGACGGCGTCGCTGCTGGACGCGGACGCCACCATGCTGATGCGCGAGGAGAATCCCGGCACCGCCACCGTCGTCGCCGAGCACAGCACGGCCGGCGTCGAGCCGTCGCTGGGCCAGCGGCTTGCCGTCGAAGGCGGCGTCACGGAACTGGTACTCCGCTCCTCCCGCCCGGCCCGCGTGGACAGTTACGACGGTCGCCGCGGCGCGCTCGCCGACGTGGCGCGGGCGCGTGGGTACCACTCGTCGGTCGCCGCGCCGATCACGGTGAGCGGCCACGTGTGGGGCGCGCTCGTGGCGCTGTGGTCGCGGCGCGAACCACCGCCGTCCGGCGCCGAACAGCGGCTGGCGCAGTTCACCGAGCTCCTGGCCACCGCGGTCGCGAACACCGAGAGCCGCAGGCAGCTCAACGCGTCGCGGGCCCGGATCGTCGTCGCCGCCGACGAGGCCCGCCGCGGCATCGAACGCAACCTCCACGACGGCGTACAGCAGCGCCTGGTGGCACTCGGCCTGGAACTTCGCGCAGCGGAGGCATCGCTGCCCGCCGAGTCCGGCGAGCTCAGGGCCCAGCTGTCCCGGACGAGCGAGGGCCTGGCGAACGTCCTCGGTGACCTGCGGGAGATCTCCCGGGGCCTCCACCCGTCCATCCTTTCCCAGGGCGGCCTCATGGCCGCGCTCAAGACGCTTGCCCGTCGAAGTCCCGTCCCGGTCACTGTCAGTCCGGGGCCCAATCGCCGGATGCCCGACTGCGTCGAGGTCGCCGCGTACTACGTCGTATCCGAGGCGCTTACGAACGCCGCCAAGCACGCTGAGGCCTCCGCGGTCGACGTCGACGTGGACATCGCGGTCGACGACACGACCGGGCGGGAGATCCTCGTGGTCGCGGTCCGCGACGACGGTGTCGGGGGAGCGGACCCAGACCTCGGCTCCGGGCTGGTGGGCCTCACCGACCGGGTGGAGGCGCTCGGCGGGCAGCTGCGCTTCTCGAGTCCGGCAGGTCACGGGACATCGGTATCCGCCACACTGCCGATCGACATCGACAGCCAACGGCTTCACGCCGCATCGCAGACGCCCGCTGAGTAAAGGTGTGCTGCGGGTCGACTACTTATGGCCTGGCCAGTGGCCGCCTCCTGCGGCGGCTACGCAGGCGACCACCGAACTTGTCGGCCGGCTCGCCCAGCGGCGGCCCGACGCGCTGTTCGTGGACGCGCCCGTCTCGGGCACCAAAGGTCCCGCCGAGAACGGTCAGCTGCTCATCCTCGCCTCCGGTCCGGCCGCCGCAGAGCCAACTGTGCGCCCCGTGTTCGCCGCGATCGGCCGCAAGACCCTGTGGCTGGGCGACGCCGGCCGAGGCAGCGCGACGAAGGTCGTCCTCAACGCGTACATGTCCATCCTGATCGAAGGCGTGGCCGAAGCCCTCGTACTCGCCGACCGGCTGGATGTCGACGCCGGCGTTGCGCAGGACGCGATGGGAGGCGGCGACCTCCTCGGCCCAGAAGCCGGTCGGGTGGGTGGTGCCGTCGGCGAGGGTGAGGCTGTCGGCGGCGCTGACAATCATCAGGACCCTGGTCATGGCTGGTTACTCCTCAGGGTTTCGTACGGGCTCAGGCGGCGGTGCCGGCGTGGACGGCGGCGGCCGCCGGTTGGGTCTGTTCGGGCGAACGGCGCCGTGTGGCGTGCCCGGTGGCGGCGAGCAGAACGAGCAGCCCGAGGAAGCTGAGCGCCGCTCCGGCCCACAGCGTCGAGGTGTACCCCAGTCCGGCGGCGATGGTGACGCCGCCGACCCAGGCGCCGAGCGCGTTGCCGACGTTGAAGGCGGCGATGTTGGCTCCCGAGGCCAGGGTCGGTGCCTGCCCCGCGTACTGCATGATGCGCATCTGCAGGCCGGGGACGGTGGCGAAGCCGAATGCGCCCATGAGCGCGAGCGAGACGATCGTCAGTACCTGGTTGGGCGCGGTGAGCGCGAAGAGGACCAGGACGGCGGTGAGCGCGGCGAGGACGACCATGAGCGTCTTGGTCACTGACCGGTCAGCGGCCTTGCCACCCAGGCTGTTGCCGATGAACAGGCCGGCGCCGAAGAGGACCAGCAGCCACGGTACGGTGCCGGCGGCGAATCCGCTGACCTTGGTGAGCGTGTATGCGATGTAGGTGAACGCGCCGAACATGCCGCCGAAGCCGAGGATGGTGATCAGCAATGAGAACCAGACCTGCGGATGTGCGAAGGCCTGGATTTCGTGGCGCAGGCTCACCGGTGCGGTGGCGGTGCTGGTGCTGGCCGGGACGAGGGTGGCCATGCCGATCAGGGCGAGGACGCCGATGCCGGTGATGGCCCAGAAGGTGGAGCGCCAGCCGAGTTGCTGGCCCAGGAATGTGCCGAACGGGACGCCGAGGACGTTGGCGGCGGTCAGACCGGTGAACATCATGGCGATGGCGGCGGCTCGCCGAGCCGGGGCAACGAGACTGGCGGCGACGACGGCGCCGATGCCGAAGAACGCCCCGTGGGAGAGGGCGGCAACGACCCGTCCGGCCAGCATCACCGAGTAGGTGCCGGCCAGCGCGGAGGTCAGGTTCCCGGCGATGAACAGCACCATCAGGCCGGTGAGCACATGTTTGCGGTTGAACCGCGTGACAGCGGCGGTCAGGCCGATCGCGCCGGCGGAGACCGCCAGGGCGTAGCCGGAGATCAGCCAGCCGGCGGCGGACTCAGTGACACCGAAGTCGGTGGCGACTTCGGGGAGAAGACCCATGATCACGAACTCGGTGAGGCCGATGCCGAAGCCTCCGATGGCCAGGGCGAGAAGGCCGAGGGGCAGGCGCTGCGTCGTAGCAGACATGATGGTTCTCCAGGTAGCAGTACATGCAGCGCGTTTGCAACTACCAGCGCGCACAACTTGATACTTGCACGCGCCTCATATCGGCGCAAGCGTGCCGTGACCCACAAGCCAAGCGTCTGCAACTATCGGCGTACGCGCCTATAATCGGGACAGGACTCAGGAGGGCGACATGGGCATCGGCGACGACGCGGTCGAGATCCGTGCCCAGGGCTGGCGAACCCTCGCCGCGCTGCACGGCCTCATCGACGCGGCCCTGGAGAAGGCGCTGCAGACCGAGCACCAGCTGTCCGTAGTTGAGTACACGGTGCTCGACGCCCTCTCCCGCCAGGACGGCTGGCACATGCGCATGCAGCAGCTGGCCCGCGCGGCCGCGCTGTCCAGCAGTGCCACCACCCGCCTGGTCAACCGGCTGGAAGACCGCAGCCTGCTCACCCGCGTGCTGTGCCAGGACGACCGCCGGGGCATCTACACCGAGCTCACCGCCAGCGGTCGGGCCCTGTTCGAAGCGGCCCGCCCCACCCACGACGAGGTCCTCGCCGCCACCCTCGCCGAGGCCGAGCGGCTGCCGGAGCTGGCGCCGCTGGTCGATGCGCTGCACCACCTGCCCGCCAAGGTGCCGGCCAGGACCAGTGCTTGATCATCCCGGTTACCCGTCGCGCCTCGGCTGGTACCGCAGCACCTTGAGCCGCAACCGGCGTTCATGCCTCGTCGATTGGAATCTTGACCAGTAGCGCCGTGCCGTGGCTGGCCGGGCTCAAGACTTCCATGTGGCCGCCGAGGGCCTCGATGCGGTCCTGCAGGCCGATCAGCCCGGTTCCCTTGCCGAGGCTGGCTCCGCCGATCCCGTCATCCTGTACCGAGAGCCGGAACACCGCATCCTCCGCCTCGGCGTTGACCTGGACCATGGTCGCCCGGGCGTGCGTGGCGGCGTTGGCGAGCGCTTCGGACACGATGTGATACGCGGCCACCTCGGTATGTTCGGGCAGCCGCCGGCCGATGTTGAGGTTCAGTTCCACCGGAATCGCGCTGCGGCGGGCGAGCGACTTGATTGAGGCGCCGAGGCCGCCCTTGCACGTGATCGCCGGATGGATCCCCTGCGTGACGTCCTGCAGGCTCGTGAATACGCTGTTCAGGCCCTGCGCAATATGTGACAGCTGAGCCTTGTACCGGTTCAGCTCGGGCGGCATCGACGCCTCGGCCATGCTCGTTTCGAGCCCGAGCGAGACGACACGCTGCAGTACGCCATCATGCAGCTCTCGTTCGAACAGTCGTCGAGCGTTGTCGGCGGCGGTGACGATGCGGGCGCGGGAAGCGGCGAGCTGCGCGCGACTCTCGACGTTGGCGACCGCGGTTGCGATGAGGTCGCTGAAGTCGGCCAGGCGTGCTTCGGTGTCGGGTGGCATGGCATCGGCCGTGAACGACATCACGGCGAGCACTCCCCAGAGACGGCCTTGAACCATCACGGGAACGCCGACCGTTGAGTGTATGCCGAGCCCGCGCGTGGTCGCCGCCGCCGGGCCCGTGGCACTGTCGTAGCTGTTGATCCGGGCCGGACGCCTGGTGCGCCGTACCGTCCCGACGACGTTGTCTCCTTCGAGCAGGATGGACGTCGGGCCATGCAGCTCGTCGAGATCTGCAAGGCAAGTGGCGGTGCAGTTCGGCTCGTAGCGCATCAGCGCCGTGCGGACTCGACCAAGGGTTCGGCAGAGCTCTTCCGCCATCGCGTCGAACACGTCGGTGAGTGAGGCCCCACGTACGACCAGCGTGGCCACGCGCCGCCACGCGAGTTGTTCTTCCGTGAGCATCGTGGACGCTTTGCGGCTCGCCTTCAGCGAGTGGACGATCGCCTCATGCTCACGTGCCGCGGACAGCAGCGGCTCCAGCGCCGGCACCACCCGTTGCCGCAGGCGTTCCATTGTCTGTTCGGGCAGGTCCGCCGGAACCAGCAGGGTGCCCAGGCGCCTCGCACCGTCACACAGCGGGAATGCGGCCCGCTGTCCATCCCCCGCAATCACATCGAGCTCGATTGCCGCTGATGGAAGTTCAAGCACTTGCGCGAGCCGCTGTGATGCCGGGCCGAGCGCCGAGCGCAAGTCATCTGCGCACAGCAGACGTTTGGCCAGATCGGTAGTGAGGGTGGCTTCCGGGCGGCGGTCAGGTGCCTCGGCGGCACGGGACCGGGCCAGGTCTGCAAGGCGGCTGGTCACCAGCCCAGCCGCGATGAAGACCACGAGGGCCGGCAGATCCCGGCGCGTGGTGAATTCGAACGCCCAGAAGGGCGGGACGTGAAAATAGTTGAAGGCAAGGGCGCTGGCCGCCGCCGTCGTGACGCTGAGCCAGCGTTTCCACACCATCGAGATGGCCAGGATGCCGATGAGATAGATCAGGCCTGAGGCGGCCATCTGAGAGTTTCCCCTGAGGGGAAACAGCACGAGGGTCTCCGCCGCGATGAACGCCACGGCGACGACCAGCCCGATCCAGGGCGGTGGCGGCTTCGGCCTCAGCAGCAACGGAACCAGGTTTGCGGACACCAGCGACGTCTCTCACTCGCTGTCAACACGCGACGCCTGCGCTTACGGTCACCGCGGGTGTGATCCGTGGATCGCTGGGCGTGCTGACGCACCTTCCTGCAGGGTCATTTTCACGTAACGCGAGGCAGCGCTTTGATTGAGACAGCGCTCCACGATGTACCCGCATCGAACGACGATCAGCCGCTACACGGGTGCGCCGGCCGCCCCGGAACTCACTAGCCTGGTCGCCCTTCGCCCGGTGTCTGCTGACGCGATGAGGCGTGTCAACGCGGCGCCAGCCGCTTCAGCCAAGGATTGAAGTCGGCTCAGTTCCTCGTCGGTGACGTGGTGCGGCTGGATCCAGTAAGCGCCGATCGCCCCGAGCGGGTCCTCGACGCGCATCGGGACGATGGCCAGGCTCTTCACGAACGTCGGTCGGTACGCCTCTTGCGGCACCCGTTCGTCGACCTGGATGTCCGGCACGATGGCCGGCTGACGATGGAGGATCGACCATCCGCTGATGCACTGCCGCACCGGGAATCGCTGACCCTTCCACAGCGGGCTCACCGCGTCCTCGTCGGCGTAGAAGCAGTAGCCGTGGTCCAGCAGTACCACGCTGGACCCGTGAGCGTTCGCCAAACGCCTGGCGGTGCGACGGATGATCTGTTGAGCCTGCTCCAGGTCCTGTACCAGGGCCAGGTCGGCCACCGCGGTGTTCAGCAGCTCGGACGCATCCATCATCGATGGTCCTTCCCATTACGATGCCGCACGCCGTAGACAACGACCCCTACGTACGACACACACAAAATGCCGGTGTCCGGCGTTTTAGCCTATTCCCGCCTGTGCGCAAGGTGTTCTCGTTCTTTCGGGTGATCGTCGCGGTATCCTCCGCTGCGGGTGAGGTGTGAGCCGGGTCCTGGACGCGCTCAACCCGATTCGGTGCTTCAGTACGCCGAAACGGCAGCGCGATGCCGTCCGCGGCGTGACGATCGGCCGGGTGGCGGGGAGATTGGGCGGTGTTTGGTGGCTGCGACCTGCCGCTGGGTGAGCCGACCTGGGTACGCTTGAACTATGCGTTCGGAATTCCTGTTTCGAATGGTGCGTCCGACGCCTCCACCAATTGGCGTGGGGATCGCGGTGGCTGTCCTCCTGGTCGCCGTAGAAACTCTTTTGATCTATCCGCTCGAGTTGATAACAAGCGGGCCTTCATTGGCTCAGATATATCTCCTCGGCGTCGTCATCGTATCGCTGGTTTGGGGAATGGCGCTAGGATTCGCCACCTCACTGGTAAGCGTCCTGGCATACTACTACTTCCACGTCCCACCCATTCTAGGGTTTGCGGTCGCCAATACCCGGGACTGGGTCATGCTCGGTGTCTTCGCTGCAGTCGCCGCGGTGATCGGCGCGCTGGCGGACCTGTCCCGATTGCGAGCGGTACAGGCTCAGGAATCCGACCTCACCGCTGAGATGGCCGGTCTGCTGCTCAACACGGACGATGTTGCCGCCGCGCTGCCCTCGGCCGCGCGACGGATCGCGCACGCGCTCGACCTGTCGGGTGTAGTGATCAAGCTCGGAGCCATGCCCGGCGCCGGCCAGCAATCGGTATTTCCGCTGCGCGACGGCGCGACCGTGCTCGGGACCCTGCAGGTCCCTGCCGGCATTCCTGTGGCGTCGCTCCAGCGTCTGCAGGAGAAGGTCATCCCGTTGGTCGAGTCGCTGCTGCGCGTGGCGCGTGAACGCGCGGCCATACTCGACTCCCTCCGAGAAGGGCGCGATGAGCTGAGGCTGCTCGCCGATCAGCAGGCCGCGTTGCGACGGGTGGCGACGTACGTCGCGCGCGGCGTCAGTCCGGCCGAGATCTTCTCCGCGGTTACGGAAGAGGTCAGCCAACTCCTGGGCGCGCGTGACACGATGCTGCTGCGCTACGAGTCCGGCGCCATGGTCACGATCGTCGCGACGAGTCAGCCCACACTGCCGCCGTCTGTCCGCAACGGATGGTCGGCCACCGGCAGCAACATCGCAGCCCTGGTGCGCCGAACCGGTCGCGCCGTCCGGATGGACGACGACGAAGACATCGACAGCCCCGGCACCCGTAACCGTGCACCGGGCATCCGTGCAGCGGTCGGTTTGCCGATCTCCGTCGAGGACCGGCTGTGGGGCGTCATCGTCGTCTCGTCGATGCGAACCGAGCCCTTGCCGCCCGACGCCGAGGAACGCATCAAGGACTTCACGGACCTTGCCGCCACCGCCATCGCGAACGCCGGCAGCCGCGCGGAACTCATCGCGTCCCGTGCCCGTATCGTCGCTGCCGCCGACGAGGCACGTCGGCGCATTGAACGCGATCTGCACGACGGAGCCCAGCAACGGCTCATCGCAATCGGGCTCGATTTGCGCGCGGCCGAGAATTGCACATCGCTTGAGCAGGTCAAAGTACAGGTGTCGGATGCCGCGACAGAACTCAAAAGCATCCATGAGAATCTGCGAGAAATCTCGCGAGGCATTCACCCCCCGATTCTGACCACCGGCGGACTGGAGCTGGCGCTCAGATCGCTCGCCCGCCATTCTGTAGTCCCGGTGGAGCTTGACATCCATCTTGATCGACGTTTGTCTTCGAGTGTCGAAGTGGCCGCCTACTACATCGTGTCGGAATCACTGACGAATGCGGCAAAGCACGCACACGCGTCCCTCGTGCGCATCGTCGCGGAGCTGCAAGGCGAGACGCTTCAGCTCTCGATCCGCGACGACGGAGTCGGGGGAGCCGACCCCGACAAGGGATCCGGACTCACGGGCCTGGTCGACCGAGTGGTGGCGCTCGGTGGGCAGATGACCATAACGAGTCCTACGGATGGCGGGACATCATTGTCGGTCGCCATTCCGACCCGTTCGCCCTCCGGTCAAGCGCTGAAGTGAAGACAGACCCGCCAGAAGCGGCTGGGAGGTGGGTTGCGACGGAGCGCATCCGCTACCCGGTGATCAGGGAAGTACCGTAGAACGGTGGCCGACGACGGTACTCGGGCTGAGCTGGAGCAGTTGCGCTCGGCCGTCGCCGGCGAGGTGAACGGGCTTGAAGCGGACCTGCGGGCCGTGTTCGAGGCGAGTCAGGACTCCAACGCCGACGACGAGCACGATCCCGAGGGCAGCACGATCGCGTACGAGCGCGCGCAGCTCACCGCCGTGCTCGCCGCGACCCGCCGCCGGCTGGCCGACCTGGACGAGGCCTTGGCGCGCCTGGACTCCGGCGGGTACGGCATCTGCGAGCGCTGCGGCCGTCCGATCCCCGCCGGCCGTCTGGCAATCCGCCCGTTTGCTCGCACCTGCGTCGCCTGCGCATGAACTCACCGCGTGCGTCGGTGCAGCGAAGCTGAGCATCGCGAGATCCGCGACTCGCCGTCCGGTTTAACCGTGTTCCCGCCGGAAAGTACGCGGCCGGAACGCAGGCCGCGGAGCGCGCAGCGGGGGAGCCGGAATGGCGACGTACGGTTATCGATGCCCGCGCGACGGTGACTTCGACGTCTCCTTCCCGATCGGTGATGCCGCCGCGCGTGTGCCGTGCCGGGTCTGCGGCGGCGAGGCGGTGAGGGTCTACACCGCGCCGCTGCTCGGCCGGGGGCCCGGCCCGCTGGCCGCGCACATCGAGCGGTCGGAGCGCAGCGCGGAAGAGCCCGAAGTGGTGTCCGGCCCGCCCGTGCGGCACCGACCTCGACGGCCGGTCCATCCCGCCACCGCGCGCCTGCCGAAGCCCTGACCGCGACCGTGCCGAGACGAAGGGGTACCGATGCCGGAGCTGCTGTTCCCGCTGGACTCGACGCGCAGGTTCACCGACCAGGAGAAGGTCGGCCACAACCGGTGGCACCCCGCCATTCCCCCAGCGGTGACGGTACGCCCGGGACAGTGCTTCCGTGTCCACTGCCGGGAGTGGTTCGACGGCGCGATCCACAACGACGACTCCGCCGAGGACATCCGCGACGCGCCACTGTCGGTGGTGCACGCGCTCAGCGGGCCATTCGCCGTGCAGGGCGCCGAGCCGGGTGACCTGCTCATCGTCGACATCCTCGACCTCGGCCCCATCCCGCAGGAGGACTCCGGCCCGCTCGCCGGCCAGGGCTGGGGGTACACCGGCATCTTCGCCAGACGCAACGGCGGTGGCTTCCTGACCGAGCAGTTCCCCGACGCGTACAAGGCGATCTGGGACTTCCGCGGAGAGCGCGCGACCTCGCGGCACGTGCCGTCGGTCTCGTTCACCGGGATCACGCACCCCGGGCTCATGGGTACCGCACCCTCGGCCGAACTGCTGGCCAAGTGGAACCAGCGGGAGGGCGCCCTGCGGGCCACCGACCCCGATCGGGTGCCCCCGCTGTCGCTGCCGCCCGAACCCCGCGATGCGATCCTCGGCAGCCTCTCCGGCGCGGACTTCGACCGGGCGGCGGCCGAGGCGGCCCGCACCGCACCGCCGCGCGAGAACGGCGGCAACCAGGACATCAAGAACTTCACGCGAGGCACCCGCGTCTTCTACCCGGTCTACGTTCCCGGCGCCAACCTCTCCGTCGGCGACCTGCACTTCTCCCAGGGCGACGGCGAGATCACCTTCTGCGGCGCGATCGAGATGGGCGGCTTCATCGACCTGCACGTCGACCTGATCAAGGGCGGCATGCAGACCTACGGCGTCGAGGAGAACGCGGTCTTCTTTCCCGGCAACACCCCGCCGCAGTACAGCCAGTGGCTCGCCTTCTCCGGGCTGTCCGTCACCACCGAGGGCGAGCAGCGCTACTTGGACTCCCAGCTGGCGTACCAGCGCGCCTGCCTGCACGCCATCGACTACCTCACCAAGTTCGGGTACGCCCCGGAGCAGGCGTACCTGCTGCTCGGCGCCGCCCCGATCGAGGGACGCCTCTCCGGCGTCGTGGACATCCCCAACTCGTGCGCCACCGTGTACATCCCGACCGAGATCTTCGACTTCGACGTGCGACCGTCGGCCCGCGGACCGGCCCGCATCAACCCGGGCCAGGGCGCGCCGAGGGCCCGCTTCTGACCGGACGGCGCGGGCCTACCCGCCTGGGCGGGTTCCCGGGCGGGCCAGGCCCGACTCGTACGCGAACACCACGGCGCCGATGCGGTCCCGCAGCCGCAGCTTGGCGAGGATCCGGCCGATGTGCGTCTTCACGGTCGTCTCGCTGAGGAACAGCCGGCCGGCGATCTCGGCATTGCTCAGCCCGAGCGCGACCAGGCCGAGCACCTCCCGCTCCCGCTCGGTCAGCAGGTCGGAGCGCGGATCGGGCTCCGGCGCGGCGGCCCCGGTCAGGTACCGCTCCAGCAGCCGCTGGGTCACCGACGGCGCCACCATCGCGTTGCCGCGCAGCACGCCGCGGATTGCCACCAGCAGTTCCGCGGCGGGCGCGTCCTTGAGCACGAACCCGTGCGCGCCGGCCCGTAATGCGGCGTAGACGTACTCGTCCAGGTCGAAGGCGGTGATCATGAGCAGCCGCGTCTCGGGCACGGCCGCGGCGATGCGTGCCGCCGCGTTCACCCCGTCGAGGGTCGGCATCCGTACGTCGAGCAGCACCACGTCGGGCAACGTCTGCTCGGCCTGGCGCACCGCGGCGGCCCCGTCGGCGGCCTCGCCCACCACGGTCAGGTCGGGCTGACTGTCCACCACCATCCGAAGCCCGACCCGCATGAGCTCCTGGTCGTCGCAGATCAGTACCCGTGCCGCCACATGCCGATCCTGCCAGCGCGCGCCTGTGCCCTCGCTGTGCGCGGCTGAGAGCCGGCTGTGGAGTCGTACGGCAGCGTCGCGACCACGCGGAAACCGCCGCCCTCGACCGGCTCGGCGGTCAGCGTGCCGCCGACGAGGCCGGCCCGCTCCCGCATGCCGGCCAGCCCCCGCCCGGACGACGGCAGGCCCGCGACGGCGCCGGTTCCCCCGGGGTCGAGCACCTCGATGCGCAATGTGCGGCGTTCCGGAGTACCAAATCCAACAACGACATCGGCCCGGGCACCCGCTCCGGCGTGCTTGATGACGTTGGTCAGGGCCTCCTGGACGATGCGGTACGCCTGGGCAAGCACCTCCGGCGGAACCTCGTCCGCGGTCCCCGAGACGCGCAGCCCGGCGCCGCAGCGGCGTACCAGGTCCTCGAGGTCGGCCGCCGTGCACGCGTGCTCGTCCAGCGCCGCCAGCAGACGGCGCAGCTCCTCCAGCGCGGCCCGCCCGGTGGTGCTGATCAGCTCGAACGTCCGGTCGACGACGGCCGGGTCGGCGTGGCGCATCAGCCGGGCACCCTCGGCGTTGACCACCATGACGCCGACGTTGTGGGCGAGCACGTCGTGCAGCTCGCGGGCGATCCGGGCGCGCTCGGCCGCGGCGGCCGTGGCGGCAAGGGCCCGGCGCTCGGCCGCCGCCCGGGCCTGCCGTGCGCGCAGGTACTCGCCGAGCAGCCATGCCACGGCGAGGGACAGGCAGAACCCGGCGGAACCCCAGAGCGCGCCGATCCCGGGGTACCAGCGCACGGCCCAGGCGACGAAGAACCCGGCGCCGACCGCGGAGACCACCGCCGCCGCCTTGCGCCGGCCCGCCTGCACCACCGTGCACACCACGACCTCGACGGCGAAATGACCTAGCGGTAGGTGCTCGCGCCAAACTGTGCCGAGCAGCCCCAGCCAGGCCGCGCCGAGCACCACCGCGGCCGCGGCGAGCGGTCGTTGCCGGCGCCACAGCAGCGCCGAGGCGAGCACGACGAGCAGTGCCACCTGGACCCAGCGCGGCCGCCCGTCGGGCAGGGCGGTCAGTGAGACCCCCGTCAGCGCAGTGGCGAGCGCCGCGTCGCGCGTCCACCCCATCCCGTCCAGCCCGTACACCCGACCTAGAGTACGGGCCGGCTCCTCCCGCGGAAGGACCTTCGCGAGCCCACAGCACGACGCCCGGTTACGACGGCCCTCCATAGCGTCGCCGGCATGTCGATCTTCCAGGAGTTCCTGCTGCACCCACGCACGACCGGCGCCGTCGCGGCGAGCTCGCCCGCCCTCGCCCGCGCGCTCACCGACGGCCTGCGGCTGGAACACGCCCGTACCGTCGTCGAGCTCGGCCCGGGGACCGGCCCGGTGACAGCGGCCATCCTGCGGCGCATGGCACCCGGCACGCGGTTCGTCGCGGTGGAGGCCAACGGGCGGCTGGCTGCGGTGCTGCGCCGGCGGTATCGCCTTCGACCGGTCGAGGTCATCCACGACTCCGCTGAGCGGCTCGCCGACATCGTCGACGGCCCGGTCGACGCGGTGGTGTCCGGCCTGCCATGGACGGTCCTGCCGCGCCCGGTGCGCACAAGGATCCTCGACGCGATCGGCGCGGTGCTCGCGCCGGACGGGGGGTTCACCACGTTCGCGTACGTCCACGCCGCGTGGACCCCGCCGGCGCGGGACTTCGCCGCCGAGCTCGGCGCGCGGTTCCGGACGCTGGAGCGCACGCCGCTGGTGTGGGCGAACCTCCCGCCCGCCTTCGTGCACCGCGCGCTCCACCGCCGTTAGTGCGGCCGTCGGGGGCTTCGACGAAGATCTCCAGGTCGGGTGGCCGGCCCACGGCGGCGTCGAATGCCTCGACGATGTAGCGGCGGGCGTCCGCGCGTAGTTCGTGGCGCCAGGCGTGCACCGCCGGTCCGTGCCAGTGCGACGGCAGGGCCCAGGTGCGCATCGCGTACAGCGGCGCGTCGCGCCGCCGCGCCTCGCGGATGGCGTACCGCAGGGCCGCGAGGCCGGCGAGGGATTGGGAGACACCGACGACGACGCGGCGTTCGCGCTCGAGCACACCTGTGACGGTAGACGCAGCTGTCGCCGGGACGCCGTCAAGGAAGCATCAAAAAACCGGCGCCGGCGTATGGATTCTGTCAAGGCACCTGGGCAGGGCAAACCGTCGGGTCTTCACTGGCAGCGGGCCGGATGGAAGGCCCTGGATGCAAGTGTCGAAGCAGGTGCGACTCATGCGTGGGATGTGGTCCGCGCCGACCGGCATCACGCTGGCCGGCGGTGCCGCCGCGGTCGTGGCCACGGCCGTGGTCACCGCCGCGGTGTTCGCGCCGCCGGAGCTGGTGGCGCGGCTCGTCGCGATGGCGGCATGTGTTGCCGCTGTCGGGGCGTTCGGCGGGAACCTGACCGCCGCGCTCGCCACCGGCTCGATCGCCTGGACCGTGCTCAACGGGTTTCTCGTGAACCGGCTGGGCGTGCTCACGTGGCACGGCGCGGCCGACGCGGTCCGCCTCGGCGTGCTGCTCGGCGCGGCCACGGGCGGGTGGCTGACGGCGTGGTCGAGGCAACGGCTGCGGCACCGGCGGGACGTGGTGCGGATGCGCGTCTGGCTCTACGGCGACGGATTCGCGTCGTCGATTCATGCACACAAGGAGGCGAGCCCTCGTGGCTGACGTGTGGTTCCTGCTGCTGACGATCGCGGCGTTCGTGATCCTCGGCCTGGCGGTGCGGGCGGTGGAGCGGCTGTGAATGCCGAGAACCTCGTCGGCCTCGTCCTCGCGGTCGCGCTGACCGCGTTCCTGATCGCTGCCCTACTCTTCCCGGAGCGGTTCTGATGAGCCCCACCCTGGCGGGCGTGCTGTTCATCGCCTCGCTGATCGTCGTCCTGGTGGTGCTGTACCGCCCGTTCGGCGACTACATGTACCGGGCGATCACCGCGACTCGGCACCTGCGCGTGGAGCGGGTCATGTACCGCGCGACCGGTGTGAACCCCGACGGCGAGCAGTCGTGGGGTGTCTACGCGCGCAGTGTGCTGGCGTTCTCCGCGGTGTCGATCCTGTTCCTGTACCTGTTCCAGCGCTTCCAGAACCACCTGTGGCTCAGTCTCGGCTTCGATCCCGTCAAGCCGGACCAGGCCTGGAACACCGCCGTGAGCTTCGTGACGAACACGAACTGGCAGTCGTACTCGGGCGAGTCCACGATGGGTCACCTCGTGCAGATGTCGGGGCTGGCGGTGCAGAACTTCGTGTCCGCGGCGGTGGGCGTCGCCGTGGCGGTCGCCCTGGTGCGCGGGTTCGCGCGGTCGAAGTCCGAGCAGCTCGGCAACTTCTGGGTCGATCTCGTGCGCATCAGCGTGCGGATCCTGCTGCCGATCGCGGCGCTGGGCGCGCTCGTGCTCATCGTCGGCGGCGCGGTGCAGAACCTTTCGGGTGGTACGGATGTGACCACCCTGGCGGGCACCGCGCAGCACGTCACCGGCGGGCCGGTCGCCTCCCAGGAGGTCATCAAGTTGCTCGGCACGAACGGCGGCGGCTTCTACAACGTCAACAGCGCCCATCCGTTCGAGAACCCGACGGGCTGGACGAACTGGTTCGAGATCTTCCTGATCCTGCTGATCCCGTTCTGCCTTCCGCGTGTGTTCGGCCGGATGGTCGGCGACAAGCGGCAGGGGCTGGCGATCGCCGGCATCATGGCGATCCTGGCCATCGGCAGCGTCATCGCGCTCAACGCGCTGCAGATCCACCACGGCGGCACCGTGCCGACCGCGGTCGGGGCGGCGGCCGAGGGCACCGAGACCCGCTTCGGCGTGCCGCAGTCGGCGACGTTCGCCGCGGCCACCACGCTGACGTCGACGGGTGCGGTGAACTCGTTCCACGACTCCTACACCGCGCTCGGCGGCATGGTCACGATGCTGAACATGATGCTGGGCGAGGTCGCGCCCGGCGGCACCGGATCGGGGCTCTACGGCATGCTCATTCTCGCGATCATCACGGTCTTCGTCGCCGGGCTCATGGTCGGGCGGACGCCCGAGTATCTCGGCAAGAAGATCGGCGCGCGGGAGATGAAGTTCGCGTCGCTGTACATCCTCACGACCCCGGCCCTGGTGCTCGTCGGCACGGCGATCGCCATGGGCTCGGAGACGGCGCGCAGCTCCATGGCCAACCCGGGCGCCCATGGCCTGTCCGAGGTGCTGTACGCCTTCACCTCCGCGTCGAACAACAACGGCTCCGCGTTCGCGGGCATCGGCGTCAACACGACCTTCTACAACACGGCGCTGGGCCTGTGCATGCTGCTGGGCCGGTTCCTGCCCATCATCTTCGTGCTCGGCCTGGCCGGCTCACTGGCCCGGCAGCAGCCGGTGCCCGAGTCGACCGGCACGCTGCGCACCCATCAGCCGCTCTTCGTCGGCATGGTGGTGGCCGTCACGGTCATCGTCGTGCTGCTCACCTACCTGCCGGCCGTCGCGCTCGGCCCGCTCGCGGAGGGCATCCAGTGACCACCCCGACCACCGTCCAGAGCAAGACCCCGCAGGGCATCTCGACGAGTTCCCCCACGCCGCAGCGGCGCATCGCCGGCGGCCTGCTCGACCCGGCGCAGCTGTGGAAGTCCACCCCGGACGCGCTGCGCAAGCTCAACCCGGCCACGCTGTGGCGCAACCCGGTCATGTTCATCGTGGAGATCGGCTCGGTCTTCACCACGGTCCTCGCCGTCCTGCACCCGTCCGGGTTCGCCTGGGCGATCACGGTGTGGCTGTGGCTGACCGTGCTCTTCGCCAACCTGGCCGAGGCGGTCGCCGAGGGCCGCGGCAAGGCCCAGGCCGACACTCTGCGGCGGGCCAAGCAGGACACCATGGCCCGCCGGCTCGTTGACGGCGTCGAGGAGTCCATCCCCGCCACCACCCTGCGGCAGGGCGACATCGTGGTCGTCGAGGCGGGTCAGATCATCCCGGGCGACGGTGACGTCATCGAGGGCATCGCCTCCGTCGACGAGTCGGCCATCACCGGCGAGTCCGCGCCGGTCATCCGCGAGTCCGGCGGCGACCGGTCCGCGGTCACCGGCGGTACCAAGGTGCTCTCCGACCGGATCGTCGTGCGGATCACCCAGAAGCCGGGGGAGTCCTTCATCGACCGGATGATCTCCCTGGTCGAGGGCGCGAACCGGCAGAAGACGCCGAACGAGATCGCGCTGAACATCCTGCTGGCGTCGCTGACCATCATCTTCCTGCTGGCCGTGGCGACGCTGCAGCCCCTGGCCATCTACAGCAAGGCGGTGCAGGCGTTCGCGCCCGACAGCGCGGCCCTGAACGCCGACGGCGTCACCGGCATCGTGCTGGTCTCGCTGCTGGTCTGCCTCATCCCGACCACCATCGGGGCGCTGCTGTCCGCGATCGGCATCGCCGGCATGGACCGGCTGGTGCAGCGCAACGTCCTGGCGATGTCCGGCCGCGCGGTCGAGGCGGCCGGGGACGTGAACACGCTGCTGCTGGACAAGACCGGCACGATCACGCTGGGCAACCGGCAGGCCGGTGAGCTTCTGCCGGTGCAGGGTGTGGCGGCCGAGGACCTGGCCAGTGCCGCGCAGCTGTCGAGCCTGGCCGATGAGACCCCGGAGGGCCGCAGCATCGTGGTGTACGCCAAGCAGCATCACGGCCTGCGTGAGCGGACCACCGGCGAGCTGGCCCATGCCACCTGGGTGCCGTTCACCGCCCAGACCCGCATGTCGGGCGTGGACCTGGAAGGTGACCGGCGCGTGCGCAAGGGCGCGGCGACGGCGGTCATGAAGTGGGTCCGGGAGAACGGGGGGCGTCCGACCGAGGAGGTGGGGTCCATTGTGGACGCGGTGTCCTCCTCCGGCGGTACCCCGCTGGTGGTCGCCGAGCACGTGGAGGGTCAGCCGGCCCGCACCCTGGGCGTCATCCACCTCAAGGACGTCGTCAAGCAGGGCATGCGCGAGCGGTTCGACGAGATGCGCCGCATGGGCATCCGCACGGTCATGATCACGGGCGACAACCCGCTGACGGCCAAGGCGATCGCGGAGGAGGCCGGCGTCGACGACTTCCTCGCCGAGGCCACCCCCGAGGACAAGATGGCCCTCATCAAGCGGGAGCAGGAGGGCGGCAAGCTCGTCGCGATGACCGGCGACGGCACCAACGACGCCCCGGCGCTCGCCCAGGCCGACGTCGGCGTGGCGATGAACACCGGCACGTCGGCCGCGAAGGAGGCCGGCAACATGGTCGACCTGGACTCGGACCCGACGAAGCTCATCGAGATCGTGGAGATCGGCAAGCAGCTGCTCATCACCCGCGGCGCGCTGACCACGTTCTCCATCGCCAACGACATCGCCAAGTACTTCGCCATCATCCCGGCGATGTTCGCGGCCGTGTACCCGGGTCTGGACGCGCTGAACATCATGCGGTTGCACTCGCCGACGTCGGCGATCCTGTCCGCGGTCATCTTCAACGCCCTCGTCATCATCGCGCTGATCCCGCTCGCCCTGCGCGGCGTGCGCTACCGGCCCGGCTCGGCCGCCGCGATGCTGCGCCGCAACCTGCTCGTCTACGGCGCCGGCGGCGTGATCGTGCCCTTCATCGGCATCAAGCTCATCGACCTCGTCATCATGAACATCCCGGGGATCTCCTGATGCGCCTCCCAGCCTGGATCGCCCAGCACCTCGCCGCCCTGCGCGCCCTGGTCGTGCTGACCATCGTGCTCGGCCTGGCCTACCCAATGCTCATGCTCGCCGTCGCCCGCATTCCCGGCCTGTCCGGCCATGCCGGCGGATCGCTGATCGACCGCGACGGCAAGCCCGTCGGCAGCGCCCTGATCGGACAGTCCTTCGTGGATGGTCAAGGACAACCGCTGCGGCAGTACTTCCAGTCCCGCCCCTCCGCCGCCGGCGACGGCTACGACCCCACGTCGACCTCGGCGAGCAACCTCGGTCCCGAGAACGTCGTGGACGGCCCCGACAAGCCGAGTCTGCTCACGCAGGTCTGCGGCCGTAGCAAGAGCGTCGGGGAGCTCGAGGGAGTCGACGGATCCCGTCCCTTCTGCACCCCGGGCGGCGTCGGCGCGGTCCTCGCCGTCTACCACCGCGACGGCACCACCGGTCCGGTGACCCGCGCGGTCAGCCTCAACGAGGCCTGCCCGGCGACGCCGTTCGTCACCACCTGGGAGGGCGTCACCGTCGAGTGCGCCAAGCCCGGCGAGGACTACACCGGCGGCATCACCACCCCGGTGCGCGGCAACGCCCCCGACGACCCGGCGGTCCCGGCGGATGCGGTCACCGCCAGCGGCAGCGGCCTCGACCCGCACATCAGCGTCGCCTACGCGAACCTGCAGGTCCCGCGGGTGGCCAAGGAACGCAAGCTGTCCGAGGACGCCGTGCGCAAGCTGGTGGCGGAGCACACCGAGGGCCGTACGCTCGGATTCATCGGGGAACCGGCCGTGAACGTGCTCGAGCTCAACCTCGCTCTGGATCGGAGCTGACATGACGGCGCGCGGGACGCTGCGCGTGTACCTGGGTGCAGCCCCGGGCGTCGGCAAGACGTACAAGATGCTGGAGGAGGGGCGGCGCCGGCTCGAACGCGGCACCGACGTCGTCGTCGGATTCGTCGAGACGCACGGCCGTCCCTTCACCGAGGCCATGCTGGACGGCCTCGAGGTCCTGCCGCGCCGGCCCATGACGTACCGGGGTGCGGCCTTTACCGAACTCGACCTCGACGCGGTGCTGGCCCGCCGGCCCGAGATCGCCCTGATCGACGAGCTGGCCCACACGAACGTCCCGGGCAGCCCGCACGCGAAGCGGTGGGAGGACATCGAGCGGCTCCTCGCGGCCGGCATCGACGTGCTCACCACCGTCAACGTGCAGCACCTGGAGTCGCTCAACGACGTGGTGGAGTCCATCACCGGGGTACCGCAGCGCGAGACCGTCCCCGACGCGGTCGTGCGCCGCGCCGAGCAGATCGAGCTCGTCGACATGACACCCGAGGCGCTACGCCGGCGGATGGCCCACGGCAACATCTACAAGCCGGAGAAGATCGACGCCGCCCTCGGCAACTATTTCCGCGTCGGCAACCTCACCGCCCTGCGGGAACTGGCCCTGCTGTGGCTGGCCGACAAGGTCGACGACCAGCTCGACCGCTACCGCGCTGAGCACGGCATCGACAAGACGTGGGAGACCCGCGAGCGGGTGGTGGTCGCGCTGACCGGCGGCCCGGAGGGCGACACGCTCATCCGCCGCGCCGCGCGGATCGCCGCCCGCACCAAGGGCGCCGACCTCATGGCCGTCCACGTCGTGCGCGGGGACGGCCTGGCCGCAGCGGACCCGGCCAACCTCACCCGGCAGCGGCTGCTCGCGGAGTCCCTGGGCGGCACCTACCACCAGGTCCTCGGCGCCGACGTCGCCGGCGCGCTGCTGGACTTCGCCAGCGGCGTCAACGCCACCCAGCTCGTCCTCGGGGCCAGTCGCCGCGGCCGCCTCGCCCAGATCCTCTCGCCCGGCGTCGGCGTCACCACCACCGCCGCGTCCGGCGCCATCGACGTCCACCTCGTCACCCACGAGCAGGCCCGCCAGGGCCGGCTGCGCCTGGCACGTCCCGGCGGCGGCCTGACCCTGCGCCGGCGGCTGCTGGGTGTCGCCGTCGCGGTGACGGGCCTGCCGCTGCTGACCCTCGGCCTCGGCACCATCCGCGAGGACATGTCCCTGCCCAGCGACATCCTCGCCTACCTCGTGCTGGCCGTCGGAGCCGCGCTCGTGGGCGGGCTCCTGCCGGCGCTGATCTGCGCCGTAGGCGGGTTTCTGCTGCTGAACTGGTTCTTCACGCCGCCGCTGTACCAGTTCACGGTGGCCGAGCACGAGAACCTCTTCGCGCTCGTCGCGTTCGTCGGGGTCGCCGTCGCCGTCGCCACCGTCGTCGACGGCGCCGCCCGCCGGGCCCGCGACGCCGCCCGCGCCTCGGCCGAGGCCCAGACCCTCGCGACCCTGGCCGGCAGCGTCCTGCACGGCGACAACCCGCTCGACGCGCTGCTGGAACGGGTGCGCGAGTCCTTCGGCCTGACCAGCGTCACGCTGCTGGAACGGGACGCCGAGCACGCCCCGTGGCGCATCGCGGCCACCGTCGGCGGACAGCCGTGCACCACACCGTCGGACGGGGAGAGCGAGGTTCCCATTGACGACGACGCCGCCCTGGTGCTGCGCGGGCATCCGCTGCAGGCCGCCGACCGGCGCCTCGTCGAGGCGTTCGCCGCCCATGCCGCGATCGCGCTGCGGCAGCGCCGCCTCGGCGAACAGGCCGCCGCGGCCGGCAGCCTCGCCGAGGTCGACAAGCTGCGCACCGCCCTGCTCTCCGCCGTCAGCCACGACCTGCGCACGCCGCTCGCGTCGGCCAAGGCCGCCGTCGGCAGCCTGCGCAGCCCCGACGTGCACTTCTCGCCGGAGGACACCGAGGAGCTGCTCGCCACCGCGGAGGAGTCCCTCGACAAACTCACCCGGCTCGTCGAGAACCTGCTCGACATGTCCCGGCTGCAGGCCGGTGCCCTCGCCATGACCCTGCAGCCGGTCAGCATCGCCGAGGCGGTGCCGCGAGTCATCGACGATCTGGGGCCGCTCGGCACCGGTGTGCGCATCAGCCTCGCCGCCGACCTCCCCGAGGTCCACGCGGACCCTGCCCTGCTCGAACGGGTGCTCGTCAACGTCCTGGCGAACGCGGTCCGATACAGCCCGCCCGGCAACCCACCGATCATCGGCATCAGCGAACATGCGGGCAAGGTGGACATCCGCATCATCGACCACGGCCCCGGGATCCCGGCCGCCGACCGGGAACGCGTCTTCCAGCCCTTCCAGCGCCTCGGCGACCGCGACAACGCCACCGGGGTCGGCCTCGGCCTGGCGCTGTCGCGCGGCCTGGCCGAGGCGATGGGTGGCACGCTCGCCCCGGAGCCGACGCCCGGCGGCGGGCTCACCATGACCCTCACCCTGCCCAGCGCCGACATCATCGGCCCCGTCCGCGCCGATCCCGTGCTCCCTACCTATCTCGACACCTCAGCCGTGGGAAAGGCGGAGCGATGACCCGGACCCGTATCCTCATCGTCGACGACGAGCCGCAACTGCTGCGCGCCCTGCGGATCAACCTGCAGGCCCGCCAGTACGACGTGGTCACCGCCGGCGACGGCACCACCGCCCTTCGCGCGGCCGCCGATCAGCATCCGGACGTCGTGGTGCTCGACCTCGGGCTGCCCGACCTCGACGGCATCGAGGTCCTGCGAACGCTGCGGGCCTGGACACCGGTCCCGGTCGTCGTGCTGTCCGGTCGGCTCGGCAGCAGTGAGAAGGTCGCCGCGCTCGACGCCGGCGCCGACGACTACGTGACCAAACCGTTCAGTGTGGACGAGCTTCTGGCGCGGCTGCGCGCGGTGTCACGCCGCCGCGCCGAACCCGAGCCGTCCTCGGCCGTGCGTATCGGCGACTACGAGGTCGACCTCGCTGCTCACGACGTGCACCGCGCCGACGACCCCGTTCGGCGCCTGCACCTGACCCGCACCGAGTGGCGACTGCTGGAGCTGTTGCTGCGCAACCCGGGCCGGCTGGTCGCGCACCGGGAGCTGCTGGCGCACGTGTGGGGTCCGACGTATGTCGAGGAGAATCACTATCTGCGCCAGTACATGGCCCAGCTGCGCCGCAAGCTCGAGTCCGACCCGGCCCATCCCCGGCACCTGCTGACCGAGCCGGCCATGGGGTACCGCTTCCAGCCCTGAGGGCCTCCACCAGCCGGGCGTCGGCCGTCTCGTCGAGCAGCACTCGGGCGGCGAGGGACAGGCGAGCGCGGCACGGCACGGTGGAAGGCACGTCCCGCACTGTGCCACCGGGCGCCGCTGCTGCCTACCGATCCTGACGAAAGCTGTACGCCGCCCCGGCCAATCTTCACGAAATCCCGACCGGGCACCGGATTCGCGCGTAGAGATTGCGTCAGGGCACCTTGGCGTCCGGCCCCGCCGGTGCCAGCGTTGCCGGTATGACGCTCACCGAAATTCTCCCCTCCTTGCGGGCATCGCTGCCGTTGCACCTGGACGCCGGCGTCTGGCCGGCGAATGCCCGTTGGGGGGCGGACGGCGACCTGCAGGTCGGCGGCGTGAGCCTCGCCGCGCTGGCCGCCGAGCACGGCACCCCGACCTATGTCGTGGACGAGGCCGGAGTGCGGGACCGCTGCCGGGCCTACACCGCCGCGTTCGGCCCGCAGGCCGTCGCCTACACCGCCAAAGCCTTGCTCAGCCGCGATATCGCCCGCTGGATCGCGGAGCAGGGGCTCGGGCTCTACGCGGGCTCCGCCGGCGAGATCCGCATCGCCGAACTCGCCGGCTTCGACATGGCCCGGGTCACGCTCTACGGCAGCGCCAAGACCCCCGAGGACCTCGACGCCGCCTACGCCGCCGGGGTCGGCACCATCGTCGTGGAGTCGCTGGGCGAGATCACCCGGCTCGCCGCGACCGCACCCGACGGCCAGCGCGTGCTCCTGCGCGTCCTCGCCGGGCCGGAGCCCGCGGGCGGCCACGACCGACGCTTCGGTGTACGGGTCGCCGGGGGAGAGGCCGCCGCGGCGGTCGCCCGGATCGCGGCCCAGCCCCGGCTACGGCTCGCCGGGCTCGACTGCTCCCTCGGCCACCAGCTCAACCGCTTCAGCCTCTACGAGCGCGAGATCGGCCGGCTGTGCGAGTTCGCCGCCGCGATGAGCCGCGCACACAACGTCGAACTCGGGCAGCTCAACCTCGGTGGCGGGCACGCCGTCGCCTACCGCCCGGCCGAGCTCGATCTGGCCCTGGACGCGTTCGCGGCCCGGATGCGTACCGTGCTGCACCTGGAGGCCGACCGGCACGGCCTGCCCACCCCGGCGCTGTCCGTCTCACCCGGCCGCGCCGTCGTGGCCCGCGCCGGCGTCACCGTGTACCGCGTGCTGGCCGTCACCCGGACCCAGAGTGGCGAGCGCCTTGTCGCCGTCGACGGCGGCATGTCCGACTGCCCGGCCACCGCCCTGTGCGGCAGCCGGCACAGCGCCGTGCTCATCGGCCGCACCGGCCGGGCCGCCGGCGGGCCGGCCGTCGTCGTCGGGCGGCACAACGACGCCGACGATGTCGTGGTCCCTGACGCCGACCTGCCGGCCGACGTTCACCCCGGCGACCTGCTCGCCGTCGCCGGCACCGGCGCCTACCACCATGCCCGCGCGACGAACTTCCACCTGGTCGCCCGCCCCGCGCTCCTCAGCGCCGCCGACGGTCGCGCCCGGGTCCTCGTGCGCCGCGAGTCCCTCGACGACCTCCTCGCCCGTGACCTCGGACGATGACATCCAGGCAGTCGTGCTGGTCCGCGCCGCGGACCCTGGCGCCGCACGGCTGCAGCGGCTGCTGCGGCGCCTCCCCGCCGTCAGCGCCGCCTGGCTGCTGGCCGGTGACGCGGACCTGCTCCTGCCGACCCGACCACCTGGGAGTTCACCCTCCACAGTGGCGTGAAGTTCTGGAGCAGGGCGCCGGTGGACGCCGCCGCGGTGAAGGCGTCGCTGGAGCGGCACAAGGCGAAGAACTCCCGCGCCAAGCCGATCCTCGGCGCGACGACTTCAACCGCAACCCCGATCTGACCGGATTCATGAAGCCGGTCCAGTTCGTGCCCGGCGAGACCCTGATCGCCGAGGCGAACCCCGACTACTGGGACAAGCCCGCGGCCGGCGTGAAGCTCAAGCGGATCGAGGCACGGCTGGGCACCGACGCGCAGGCGCGGATGCTGGCGCTGCGTTCGGTACCGACAACTACGGCCGTGACCTGCTCGCCCGCGTGCTGTACGGCGGACGCGCATCCCTGGCGACCGCAGCGGTCACCGTCGCCGTCACCGTGGTCGCCGGCACGCTTGCCGGCGCCGCGGCCGGTTATCTCGGCGGCTGGCTCGACCTGGTTGTCACCCGGATCGTCGACGTGCTGCTGGCGTTCCCCCGGCTCATCCTGGCGATCGCGGTCGCCGCACTGCTCGACGCCGGCCTCGCCGGACTCGTGCTCGCCGTCACCGTCGTGTCGTGGCCGAGCTACGCCCGCGTCGTTCGCGGCTACGCCCTGCGACTGCGCGACGAGCCGTACGTCGCCGCGGCCCGCATCGCCGGCCTGTCCTTCCTGGGCCTGGGAGTGCGGCCGCCGAACCCGGAGTGGGGCGCCATGCTCAACGAGGCGCGCGGCTTCGTGGAGGACGCGCCGTGGATGTTCCTCGCACCGGGCCTGGCGATCGTCGCCGTCGTCATCGCTGTCGCCTACCTCGGCGACGCCGTCCGCGACGCTCTCGCGCCGGCGAGACCCGCATCCTCGACGACGTCACACTCGAACTGCGCGCGGGGGAGTGCCTCGGCCTCGTCGGCGAGAGCGGCTCCGGCAAGTCGACCCTCGCCGGAGCCCTGCTCGGCCTGCTCCGCCCGCCGCTGGCGGTATCCGGTGGCCTGACCCTGCCGCGTCATCGTGTTGCACCACGGCCGGATCGTCGAGGAGGCCGCCACCGCCGATCTGCTCGCGGATCCGGCCCACCCACACAGCCGTGAACTCGTCGCCGACACCCCGACGCTGCGGTACGGCCCGGCATGAACCGGCCGCCGCTCGATGCCCGGTTCACCGCACCACGCGGGGCACCCGAGGGACGCGGCTGGCACCACTCGACGGTCCTGTCCGGCCCGATGCTGCCGGAGCTGGTCGCGGACCACGCCCGCGCCCGGGACACCGGCCACCGGGTGGCGGCCGCGTCGCTGCTGTTCTGCCAGTACGTCAACCAGGTCACCGGCCCGGTCCTCGCCCGCTGCTTCCTCGAGGACCGCATCGTCGACGCGTCGGCGGCCAACACGTGGATCCACATTGCCGGCGGCCGTCTCGACAACGCCGCGTTCGCCAGTGACGCCGCGGACGACCGGCCCCGCGACGACACGACCATGGGCTGGCTCGTCGAGCGGATGCTGGACGAGAACTTCGCCCCGGCGATCGAGGCCTGGCACCGCATCACCCGCGTCGGCCGCCGCACCCTGTGGGGCAACGTCGCCAGCGGCATCGCCACCGCGATGCGCAGCATCTCCTGGACGCAGGACGACCCGGCCCGCTACCTGACCGACACCGCCGGGTTGCTCGACCGGCATCCGCGCACCCGGGACCTGTGCGGCGTGGCGGACCTGCCGGCCGGTGACAGCCGGTGGCAGGTACACCATCGGCGCACGTGCTGCCTGATGTACAAGACCGGCGACGGCAGCTTCTGCGCCACCTGCAGCGTGCTTCCGGCGCAGGAGCGAGCGGCCCGGACACACCGCATGGTGGACGCCGCTGCTGCCCGCTGGTGCTCGCCGGCACGGTGAGATCGTGCTACAACCTGCGGCATGACGTGGCGCGATGTGACCCGGCAGGAGCCGTCACGATCCCGGGCACTGATCGTGGCAGGCGGGGTGCTCGCCGCTGTCGGCGTGATGGTGACGGTCTGGGCGGCCGGCACCAGGTCGTGGTGGTTCGCGGTCGTGCTCGGGGCATGGTTGCTGGCGCTGGTCACGATCGGGGTGGTCACGATCGTCGCCAGCGTGCGGGCCATGGGCGGCGCGGCACGTCTCGCGCGGCCGATGCGGTTCGGGGTGACGCGCGGCGGGTTCGGCGTCGGTCCCCTGATCCCCGCCTGGCTCACGGCCGTACCCCCGATGCTCCTCAGTGGGTTCATGACGGCGATGCTGGCAGGACTGTGGCGCCAGGCCGTGGCCGGTGACCCGGACCCGGCGAGGTCGGCGCTGGACAAGGGATTCGCCACGCTCATGACCGCCCTGGTAGCGATGATCATCCTGCTGGCGGTCGTGACGGTGGTCTTTGCCTGGCGGGGTTTGGTGCTGGAGCTGACCCCGGCCGGGCTGTCCTGGCGGGGCCCGCTGTTTCGCCGCACGGTCCCGTGGGAGGCGCTCGCGCCGGGCGGACCGCCCCGCCCGCGACTCGACGCCGACCGGCTCCATCTGGCCGTCACGCAACCCGACCTGGTCGTCCAGCGCGGACTGGCGCTCGGCTTCGGTCCGCGGCAGCACCCGGCGGTGGCGCTGCAGGTCGCGGTGCATCCGTGGTTCCTGGCGGACGCGATCCGCTGGTACGCCGAGCATCCCGAGCACCGCGCCGCCATCGGCACCGACGCCGAACACCAGCGGTTGATCACCGAACTGGCCACAGCGGCCCCGGAACACGAGCAGCCGGCCGGAGCGTCGATGCCCCGCCCACCGCGCCCACGAGCCGTCACCGTCGCCGCCGGGCTCACCTACGCGGCGGTCGCGGTCGGACTCGTGGCGGCAGCGACGAACCTGGTCGTGGCGATCGTCTTCGGCGAGCAGCTCACCGCCGCCGAGCATGCCATGAACGCCGAGGAGCAACGGATCACCGGCGAACCGGTGGGCGAAACGCTGCTGAACGCCGCCGAGTTCGCTCGAGCCTGGACGATCGGCGGGCTCGTGCTGGCCGCCGTCGCCGGCATCGCCGCCGTCGCGCTCGCACGGGCGACGGCACGGGGCAACGACCACGCACGCACCGGCCTCATCACACTCGCCGCCCTCGTCGGCGTCTGGGCAGTGTGCCCCTGCGGGTCGCCCACCCTGGATCTGCCCGACACGACCGGCGTCATCATGTTGCTGCTGTGGCTGCTCGAACGCGGCGCGCTGCTGGCCCTCGGCGCGACCGTCATCGTGCTGCTCCGTCTCCCCACGGCCAACCGATACTTCAGGCCTCCAACCATCAGCCAGGCGTGAAGTCCCGGCCCGATAGGCGGCTGGTAAGCGCGATTCACGGGTGATACGGCGAGCGGGCCTGCGAACGCGCGGCCGGACCCATGCTTCGCGGCGGCCGGGGCGCGGGTCGCGCCCGTCAGGGGACTGACCACGCCGGGGCGGAGTGCCCCGTTGCCGCGCCCGGGCCGTGGCAGCAGCGGAGCGGCGATGACGGTGCGACATCGTCGATGGCCTGGGCAAACACCCAGCCGAACGCGGCGCAACAGGTCCGTAACTTGATGTTGACGACGCCGAGACAACGGGCTAACTTACCTGCCAGGCGGCTGTCGAAGCGCTTCGACAGTTGCTTCGAACATTCTTACCAAGACGGAGCTGGCATGAAGCGGATCATGGCATCGGCCGCCGCGGCGGCTTTACTGCTGAGCGGCTGCGGTAGCGCTAAGAGCGAGGGGGCGAACGGCCCGGCGGCCACCTCGTCCAAGGACGTCATCATCGGGTGGATCTCGCCCGACGCTACCTCGTCCACCCGGTGGGACACACAGGATCGGCCCGCGTTCGAAAAGGCCGTGCAGGCGTTGGCGCCGGGCGCGAAGGTCATCGCCAGCACCGCCCCCAACGACCAGGCGATGTTGCAGCAGGCCGAGTCGGCGATCACCCAGGGTGCCAAGGTACTGGTGATCAACCCGATCACCGCCGAGGGGGCGCTCCCGGTCGTCGATCGCGCGAGGCGTGACCACGTCGCCGTCATCTCCTACGAGGGACTGATCGCCAAGGCGCCCCTCGACGGGTACATCACCTTCAACAACCTCGAGGTCGGTCGCCTCCAGGCGAAGTACATCGTCGACCACGCCGGCGCCGGGGCGACCATCGCGGTGATGAACGGCGCCCAGGTGTGCGAGGCGTGTATCGCGTTCAAGAAGGGCGCGCACGAGGTCTTCGATCCGGCGGTCCAGTCCGGCGCACTCAAGATCGGTTACGAGGCGGACACCCCCGACTGGCAGGCGACCAAGGCACAGGCCCAGACCGACCAGGCGCTGACCAAGCTCGGCGACAACGTCAACGCCATCCTCGCCGCCAACGACGGACTGGCGGGCGGCGTCATCGCTTCGCTCAAGGCTCGCCAGCTCAACGGCAAGGTCGTCGTCACCGGGCAGGACGCCACGGTCGCGGGGCTTCAGGAGATCCTGCTGGGCAACCAGACGATGACCGTCTACAAGGACCTGCACAAGCAGGCTCAGGCGGCCGCCAAGGCCGCGGTGGCGCTGGCGATGGGCAAGCAGGGGGAGACGGGCCTGACCGACACCTACGACAACAGCGGCTCCAAGGTTCCCGCCCTGTTCCTGCAGCCGGTCGTGGTGGACCGTGCGAACATCAAGCAGGTGTTCGACGACGGCTTCGTCACGAAGGCCCAGATCTGCACCGGCGACGTTGCGAGCAAGTGTGACTTCTGAGCGCAGCCGCGGCTCCGACCCCGAGCTGCGCCTGGAAATGCACGGAATCCGTAAGAGCTTCGGCAACGTCGACGCGCTGCGCGGGGTCGACCTCGAAGTACGGCCAGGCGAGATCATGGCGCTGGTCGGCGACAACGGCGCAGGCAAGTCGACGCTCGTCAAGACCCTGTCCGGGGCACAGCCCGCCGATGCGGGAACCATCAGGGTCGACGGCGAGCCGGTCAGCATCACCAGCCCGCAGGACGCCGTCCGTGCCGGGATCGAGACGGTCTACCAGGACCTCGCGCTGTGCGACAACCTCGACGTCGTGGCCAACCTGTACCTGGGCCGCGAGCTGCGCAGCCCGCAGAAGGGCCTGCTCGGGCGGTTTCTCGCGCGGGGCCGGATGAGCCACCACGCGCGGCAGGTGCTCGACGAGCTGGCGGTGACCCTGCCGGCGCTGAGCGCGCCGGTCGCCGCGCTCTCGGGCGGCCAGCGCCAGGCGATCGCCGTCGGCCGCGCGGTGCTGTGGGGGTCGAAGGTCGTCGTCCTCGACGAGCCGACGGCGGCACTCGGCGTCCAGCAGACGGCCACCGTCTACCGGCTCATCCGCACGCTGAGCGAGCGCGGGGTCTCGGTGGTCCTGATCTCGCACAACATGGTCGACGTTTTCGAGCTCGCCGACCGGATCACCGTGCTGCGTCTGGGCGAAGGTGCCGGGGTCTTCACCCCGTCCGAGGCGACCCCACAGGACGTGATCGCGGCGATCACCGGCGGCAACGTAGTGCCACTCGGGGGGAGACGAGCATGAGTACCCAGGTGTCGATCGCACCGTCCGCGGCGCGGTCCCGAGCGCGGCTGTCCATGTTCCGCGGCGACCTCGGCACGTGGCCGGTGCTGGCCGGGCTGGTCTGCATCGCCGTGGGCTTCCAGGCGGCGAACGCGGCGTTCCTGACGTCGCGGAACCTGTCCAACCTCATCCTGCAGACCGGCACCCTGGTGGTGCTGACGCTCGGCATCATGCTCGTGCTGCTGATCGGCGAGATCGACCTGTCGATCGGCGCGGTCAGCGGCGTCACCGCATGCGTCATGGGCATCATGTCGGCGCTGCACGGCTGGCCGGCGTGGGCGGCGATCGCGCTCGCGATCGGCATGGGGGCCGTGATCGGGCTCGTCCAGAGCTCGTGGATCGTGGCCTTCAAGGCGCCGTCGTTCATCGTGACGCTCGCCGGCATGCTGGTCTGGCAGGGGGCGCAGCTGATGCTGCTCTCCGGCCAGAACGGCCAGCTGCGCATCGAGGATCCGGTGATCACCAGCATCGCCTCGAACTACCTGCCCCGGCCGGTCGGGTGGGCACTGACGCTGCTCGTCGCCGTGGCCGGTGCGGGATGGGTCGTCGTACGCAGGTACCTGTCCGTGCGGGCCGGGTACGGCACGAATCCTCTGGTGGCGGACCTGGGACGGGTGCTGGCCATCGTCGCGGCCCCGATCGTGGTGATGCTCGTCCTCGACAGCTACCTCGGGGTGCCGTACATGCTGGTGGCCGTCCTGGCCGTCACCGTGACGCTGGCCGTCGTCACCGGGTTCACGGTGTTCGGCCGGCACATCTACGCCGTCGGCGGCAATGCGGAGGCAGCCCGGCGTACCGGGGTCCGCGTCGGGTCCCTGCGGATCACCGTGTTCGTGATCGCCTCCGCCCTCGCCGCCTTCGCCGGCATCCTGGAGGCCTCGCGCGGATTCGCCGTATCCGTCAACTCCGGCGGTGGCAATGCCGCGCTCAACGCGATCGCGGCCGCGGTCATCGGCGGCACGAGCCTGTTCGGCGGCCGGGGCCGCGTCGTCGGCGCGCTGCTGGGCGCGCTGGTCATCAGCAGCGTCCAGAACGGGCTCGCCCTCATCGGCCAGACGGCGGCGACCCAGATCATCGCGACGGGGCTGATCCTGCTCGCTGCCGTGACGCTCGACATGAGCGCGCGCCGGAAGAACAAGGGGACACGGGCGTGACGGCGCCGGAGCACTCGAACAGCGTCGGCCCGGATGCCCTGGCAGTACTGCCGGCGGATTTCCGCTGGGGCAGCGCGACGGCCGCCTACCAGGTGGAGGGCGCTGCCCGGGAGGACGGCCGCGGCCCGTCCATCTGGGACACGTTCAGCCATACGCCGGGCCGGACGTTCAACGGTGACACCGGGGACGTCGCGGCGGACCACTACCACCGGTACCCCCAGGACGTGCGGCTCATGGCCGAGTTCGGGCTGAACGCGTACCGGTTCTCGATCTCCTGGCCGCGGATCTTCCCCCAGGGCCGGGGCACGGTGAACCAGGCGGGGCTCGATCACTACGACCGGGTCGTGGACACGCTGCTCGAACAGGGCATCGAGCCGATGGTGACGCTCTTCCACTGGGACCTGCCGCAGGCGCTGGAGGACGAGGGCGGCTGGTTCAACCGGGACACCGCGCACCACTTCGCCGACTACGCACAGGTGGTGCTCGAGCGTCTGGCCGACCGGGTCCCGCTGTGGCTGACCCACAACGAACCCTGGACCGTCATCGGGCAGGGCTATTCGCGGGGACTGCACGCCCCCGGCTACCGGGACTACCACAAGGCCGGAACGGCCATCCACCACATGCTGCTCGGGCACGGGGAGGCCGTGCAGCGCTTCCGGGCGCTGGCGCCGGATTCGGCGCAGGTGGGCATCACGCTGTCCATGGCGATGGTCCGGCCGTGGTCGGACGCGCCGGCCGACGTCGCGGCGGCCCGCCTCCTGGACGGCGAGCAGAACCGCGTGTACCTGGACCCGCTCCTGCGCGGGGCCTACCCGGAGGACCTCGACCAGCTGTTCCCGACGCTGTTCGACCCATCGGTGGTCCGCGCGGCCGACCTGGACGTCATCGGCGCCGGGATCGACTTTCTCGGCGTGAACTACTACCTCAACCACATCGTGAAGGCAGACCCGACGGTGCCGGTGCTCGGCGCCCGGCTCATCGACCCGCCCGGGCCGATGATGAGCGCCGGGATCGCGGCGGTGCCGGCCGGCCTGCACGACTGCCTCACCCGGGTCCACCGCGAGTACCGCGAGCTGCCGCTCTACGTCACCGAGGTCGGTGCCTCGGTACACGACTACGTCGACCCGGACGGCAGAGTGAAGGACCAGACCCGCATCGACTATCTGCGCACCTGCGTGGAGTCGATCGCCCGGGCGGTCGACGAGGGGGTCGACGTGCGCGGCCTCTACGTCTGGTCGCTGCTGGACAACCTGGAGTGGGACCTGGGCTACGCGATCCGGTTCGGGCTGTTCTACGTCGACTACCGAACCCAGCAGCGCGTGCCCAAGGACAGCGCGTACTGGTATCGACGGGTCATCGAGGACCACACGCAACGGGCTCGCCGGGCCGGCGAGAGGCTCCAGTAGTGGTCACCATCGCGGACGTTGCGCGTCACGCGGGGGTGTCGGTCAGCACGGTCAGCTACACGCTCTCCGGTAAGCGGCCGATCTCCGCGGAGACGCGTAAGCGGATCGCCCGCAGCGTTGCGGAGCTCGGCTACCGCCCCAACGCCAAGGCGCAGGCGCTGGCCAGCAACCGGACCAACACCCTCGCCCTGATGGCGCCGCTGCGCGCGGACAACAACGTCCCGGTCATCATGCAGTTCGTCGCCGGGATCGCCACGGCAGCCCGGGAGCACGACCACGACATTCTCCTGCTCACCCAGGGCGAAGGCGTGGAAGGGGTACGCCGGGTCAGGGAGACGGCGCTGGTCGATGCGGTGATCGTGATGGACATCGAGGCCGACGACGCCCGCCTGCCGGTACTGCGCAAGATGGGTCTGCCGGCCGTCCTCATCGGCACCACGGAGAACGCCGGCGGGCTGGTCTGGGTCGACCTCGACTTCGGCCGGGCCGCCGAAGCGTGCGTCGACCACCTGGCCGGGCTCGGGCACCGTTCGATCCTCATGCTCGGTTCGCCCAGCGCCGTGTACGAGCGCCGCAGCAGCTATGCCCTGGCGTTCGCGGCCGGCTTCGAATCCGCCGTCCGGCGGCACGGTATCGACGGCCGGTGGTGCCCCAGCGAACCGGCGTACCAGGCCGTGAGCGCGCTCGTCGAACAGGAGCTGGCGAGGCGGCCGGACACGACGGCCCTCGTGGTACACAACGAGGGCATCCTCGGTGCGGTCCTCGGCACGCTGCGCCGCCTCGACCTTCGCGTGCCCGAGGACATCTCCGTGGTGGCGCTCTGCCCGGAGCAGACGGCGGTCAACCAGGTGGTCGAGCTGACCGGGGTTGCCGTCCCGGCCGAGCAGATCGGCCGGGCCGCCGTCGAGATGGTCCTGCGGCAGGTCGACGGCGACGGCACCGCGCAGACCCGCCTCATCGCCCCCCAGCTCACGCTCCGGCAGAGCACGGCGGTGCGCCGTGCGTGACACTCGCCCCACCCCGACGACTCCTTGGGACAGATCGCGATGAAGTTCAACGACGGTTACTGGCTGCTGCGCGAGGGCGTCACGGCGCGGTACGCGACCGAGGCGCTGGACGTGCGCACCAGCGACGCCAGCGCCTCGATCGCGGTGCTGACCAAACGCAACGAGCACCGCGGTTCTGTGCTCAACTCGCCCACGATCACGGTGGAGCTTTCCGCGCCCGCCCCGGACGTGGTGCGTGTGCAGGCCAGCCACCGCACGGTGCTCGAACGCCCGTCGGTACGGTTCGAGGTCTCGCCGGACCCGGTCGACGTGCGCGTCGAACGCGACGACACGGCGGTTCGGCTGACCGCCGGGCGGCTCAGCGTCGAGGCGACGGCGGGCGGTCAATGGGGGCTGCGTTTCCTCGGCGCCGGGACGCCGCTGACGTCCTCGGGCTTCAAGTCGCTGGCCTCGATGACCGACGTCGCCAGCGGCGAGTTCATGGTGGAGCGCCTGACCCTGCCGGTGGGGGCGAACGTCTACGGGTTCGGTGAGCGCTTCACGCCCTTCGTCAAGAACGGCCAGGTGGTCGACAGCTGGAACCAGGACGGCGGGACGGCCAGCGAACAGGCGTACAAGTCGGTCCCCTTCTTCATCACCGACGCCGGCTTCGGGGTCTTCGTCAACTCGCCGGCACGGGTCTCGTTCGAGGTGGCGTCCGAGGTTGTCTCCGCCGTGCAGTTCTCGATCCCCGGGCCGCAACTCGAGTACCTGGTGATCTACGGCCCGACGCCGGCGGAGATCCTGCGCAAGTACACCGCGCTGACCGGCCGCCCCGCCCTGCCGCCGCGGTGGTCGTTCGGCCTGTGGTTGTCGACCTCGTTCACCACCGACTACGACGAGGCGACGGTCACGCACTTCGTCGAGGGGATGGCGCAGCGGGACCTCCCCCTGAGCGTCTTCCATTTCGACTGCTACTGGATGCGCGCCCTGCACTGGTGCGACTTCGAGTGGGACCGGCGGGTGTTTCCGGAGCCGGACAAGATGTTGCAGCGGCTCGGCGACCGCGGCCTGCGGCGCAGCGTCTGGATCAACCCGTACATCGGCCAGCGCTCACCCGTGTTCCAGGAGGCCGCCGCGGCGGGCTATCTGGTGCGCCGCCCGGACGGCACCGTGTGGCAGTCCGACATGTGGGTCGCCGGCATGGGCATCGTGGACTTCACCAATCCCGCCGCGCGCGAATGGTTCGCGGGCAAGATCCGGACACTGCTCCAGTCCGGGGTGGACGCCGTGAAAACCGACTTCGGCGAGCGCATCCCCACGGACGTGGTGTGGTTCGATGGGTCGGACCCGCAGCTCATGCACAACTACTACCCGTTGCTGTACAACCAGACGGTCTTCGACGAGGTACGCCGGCACCGGGGCGCCGGCGAAGCCGTGCTCTTCGCCCGCTCCGCCACGGTCGGCAGCCAGCAGTTCCCCGTCCACTGGGGCGGCGACTGCGAGTCGACGTACACCGCGATGGCCGACTCGCTGCGCGGCGGGCTTTCCCTCGGCCTGGGCGGATTCGGCTTCTGGAGTCATGACATCGGGGGATTCGAGGGCACGCCGTCCGCCGCGCTCTTCAAGCGCTGGGTGGCCTTCGGACTGCTCTCCTCGCATTCGCGGCTGCACGGCTCGGAGTCCTACCGGGTGCCGTGGGCGTTCGACGAGGAAGCGGTGACGGTCACCCGGCAGTTCGCGCAGCTCAAGAACGCCCTCATGCCCTATCTGTGGGCGGCGGCCGTCGACGCGCACCGTCACGGGATACCGGTCATGCGCGCGATGCTGCTCGAGTTCCCGCAGGACCGGACATCATCGTTTCTCGATCGGCAGTACATGCTCGGACCGGACCTGCTCGTCGCGCCGGTCTTCAGCGACCAGGGAGACGTCGAGTTCTACCTGCCGGCCGGGGCATGGACGAGCTATCTCGACGGCGCCACGGTGAACGGACCCAGCTGGGTGCGGCAGCGGCACGACTTCTCGTCGCTTCCCCTGCTGGTCCGGCCCGGATCGGTGCTCGCCCTCGGTTCACGCACCGACCGGCCCGACTACGACGACGCGATCGCGCCGGTGTTCGAGGTCTTCGGGATGGCCGACGGCGACCGGCGCGTCGCCACGCTCTTCGACGCGGCCGGCGACGAGCGGGTCGTCGTCGAGGTGACCCGGACGGGATCGCAGCTGCGGGCAGTTGTCACCCACGGGCTGGAACACCTGACCGAGGGCTGGGCACTGTGCTGGGTCACCGGGCCGCGCGGCCCGCAGCGAGGGCCTCGTGCGGCCGGCTCCTGCACGGCGCGCACCCTGACCCTGACCCTGGACTGAGCAACGGCCGGCCATCCGCCGGGACCCCACGGATCCGGTGGTCCGTGGGGTCCCGGCACGACCGGATCGCGAGCGAGCTCAGCCGCCCCCGCGGCGGCGGAGCCGCTCGGCCGCGATGCACTCGGTCAGGCTGTCCAGGTCCTGCAGCGCGTCCTGCGTGAAGTCGACGGCCACGTCGTACTCCGTCTCGATCGCATCGACGAGGCGGACAACCGCCAGCGACGACACGCCCATGGCGACGAACGAGCAGTCGGCCGTGGCGACGTCACCCGGTGTGAGCCGGCCATCGCACGCCTCCGAGACGGCTCCGGTCAGCCAGGCGCGGATTCGTGTACGGGCCGGGGTCTGGTCGGTCCAGACCCGCTCGATGTGGTCGAGGCACTCGTCGCGGGTGCCGCGGTGGCCCTCGGCTACCCAGCCGGTCGGCAGGTTGTCGGCCGCGGCCCAGATCGAGTACTGATCGTCGGCGTTGATCACGACGCGGTAGTCCACAAGGCTCTGCTCAGGCTGGTCGACGACGGTCATCTGGTCTCCGCTTCCAGCAGGCCGGCTACCTCGTCGTCGCTGAGTGCGGCCAGATCGTCGAGCAGCCGCTGCTCGACCGTGGCAGCCAGGTCGGCAAGCCGGCGATGCGTGAAGAACAGCCGGATGGGCAGGTCGAGGTCGGTGATGGCGCGCAGCCGGGCGGCCACGCGGGTGGCGAGCAGGGAGTGACCGCCGAGTACGAAGAAGTCGTCGTCCACGCCGACGCTGTCGAGGCCGAGGACGTCGGCCCAGACGTCGGCGATCAGCTGCTCGGCGTCGGTGCGCGGCGGCGTGGACGGTCCGGTCCGGCCGTCCGCGGGCGGCGGCAGGGCCCGCCGGTCGATCTTGCCGCTGGGCGTGCGGGGGAGCGAGTCGACCGCGATCCAGCGGTCCGGCACCATGTGCCCGGGCAGCCGGGTCGCGAGCCGGGCGCGGAGCGCGTCGATCGGCGCGGCGCCGGCCACGTAGGCGACCAGGGCTCCGTCGTGGGCGACCACCACCGCCCCGGTCACGCCCGGGCACGCGAGCAGGCTGTGCTCCACCTCGGCCGGTTCGATCCGGAACCCGCGCACCTTCAGCTGGTCGTCGAACCGGCCGGCGAAGTCGAGGCGGCCGTCCGCCCGCAGCCGCACGCGGTCGCCGGTCCGGTAATGGCGCGCGCCGCGCCACGTGACGAACCGGTCCCGGGTGAGGTCGTCCCGGCCGAGGTAGCCGCGGGCGAGGCCGGCGCCGCCGAGCAGCAGCTCACCGAACGCGCCGGGTGGCACCGGGCGCAGGTCGGCGTCGACCACCGCGACGCGCACACCGGGCAGCGGCACGCCTATCGCCGGCGGGGCGGCCGTGTCGTGCGGGCCGAGGTCGGTCGCGGTCGCGATGATCGTGGCTTCGGTTGGGCCGTACGTGTTCACCAGCCGGACGGTGTCGCCGAACCGGGCGCGCCAGCGGCCCACGGCTGCCGCGTGCACCGCCTCGCCGCCGAGGATGACCAGCCGCAGCCGGGGCGGCCAGGCGATCGCGTCGATCTGGGCGACCAGGTCGTGCCAGTACGCGGTGGGCAGGTCGAGCACGGTGATGTCGGCTCCCGCCGGACCGGCGAGCACGTCGGTCAGGCTGAGCGGGCCGTCCGGGAGCAGCCGTACCGTGGCTCCGGCGCCGAGCGCGGGCCAGAGCTCCTCCGCGTGCGCGTCGAACGCGAGCGGCGCGAACTGCACGATCGTGTCGCCCCGGCCGAGCCGGTAGTCGCGGCGCATCCAGTCGACCCGGGCGGCGAGCGCTTCGTGCTCGACAACGACGGCCTTCGGGGTACCGGAGGATCCGGACGTGTAGAGCACGTACGCGGCGCCGTCCGGGGTCGCGTGGTCCGTCGCGTCGCCCTCCGGCGCTGCGGCCGGCTGGTCGAGCACCCGCAGGCCGTCCGGCCATGGTGCGTCCCCGACGGCCAGGACGGGCCGGCTGTCGGCGATGAGCGCGCTGATCCGTTCGGCCGGCTGCGCCGGATCGATCGGCAGGTACGCGCCACCGGCGCGCCAGACCGCCAGCAGCGCGACGACGGTGTCAAGGTCCCGGTGCGCGGCGACGGCGACCAGCCAGCCGTCCGCCCCGACTCCGGACGCGCGCAGCACGGTGGCGAGTGCGTCGGCCCGGCGGTTGAGTTCGCCGTACGTCAGCGACTCCGTGCCACACCGGACCGCGACCGTGTCCGCCGCCGCGAGGCGGGGCAGCGCGGACACCGGCGGCAACGTCGGTGCGCCGGTCGCCGGGGCGGCGAGGGAGTCGACCAGCGCCTCGTCGTCGGGACTCAGCAGCGGCAGGGCGCCCACCCCGGTGCCCGGATCGGCGGCGATGCCGGCGCACAACACCTCGAACCGGCGCGCCCAGCGCTCGACCGTCGCCGCGTCGAACAGGTCGGTGTCGTAGCCGAAGACGAGCGTCAGGCCGTCGGCGGTCCGCCACGCCTCCAGCATCACATCGAACTTGGCCTGGCGGTAGCCGGAGTCGAAGAACGACGCGTGCAGGTCGGCGAACCGGTCGACCCCGGTGCCTTCGTCCTGGGTGTGCAGGATGCACATGGTCTGGAACATCGGCGGCGTCGACGCGTCCCGGCCCGCGTCCGCGACGAGGTGCTCGAACGGCGCTTCCGCATGGGTCAGCGCGTCCAGCACGCACTCGCGGGCCCGGCCGAGCAGGCCGGTGAACGGCTCGGCCGGGTCGACCTGGTTGCGCAGCACGACGGTCCGGGCGAAGTAGCCGACGGCCCGCTCGGTCTCGACCCGGTCGCGGGCCGCCAGGGTCGAGCCGACCAGGATGTCGGACTGGCCGGTGTGCCGGGCGAGCAGCACCTGGTAGGCCGCGAGCAGCACGGCGAAGAGGCTGGTCCGGGCGCGGCCGGCCAGGTCCTCGAGGCGGGCGGTGACGTCGGCCGGCAGGCGGGTGCCGAGGAACGCGCCGCGGTGCGTGGGTTCGGCCGGACGGGGCCGGTCGGTCGGCAGGTCGAGCACGGTCGGCTCGGCGAGCCGTTCCCGCCAGTACGCGAGATCGGCCGCCGGGTCGCCGTGCGCCGCGGGTACCGGAGGCAGCGGCGCCGGCGGCTGGCCGGCGTAGAGCGCGGCGAGGTCCTCGCGCAGCACGTTGAGCGACCAGCCGTCCCCGGCGATGTGGTGCATGACCAGGCAGAGGACGTGATCGTCCGGGCCGAGCCGGAGCAGCGAGGCCCGCACCGGCGCGCCGGCCCGGAGGTCGAACGGCGCATTCGTCCGCTGCGCGACGGCGGCCCGGGCCGCCGCCTCGGATTCCAGGGCGAGCTCCTCGAACGGCACGGTGGCGGGGCCGACCTCGACGATCGGGTCGCCCCCGACCTCCGGATAGGCGCAACGCAGCGCGAGGTGCCGGGCGGCCAGCGCGTCCAGGGCCCGCCGCAGCGCGTGCCGATCCAGCCGGCCACGCAGGCGAAGCACCAGGAACATGTTGTACGAGGCGTCGTGCGGGTCCAGCCGCTGCAGGAACCACAGGCGGCGCTGGGCGGCGGACAGCGCCGGTGCGTCGTGCGGCGGCGCGTCGTCACCGCCGTCGCCGGCGCCGGGGATCCGCCCGGCCAGCGCCTCGACCGTCGGATGGTCGAACAGATCGCGGACCGTCAGGCCGGGCAGCCGCGCCGCGACCTTGACGGCCAGCAGCGAGTGGCCGCCCAGCGCGAAGAAGTCGTCGTGCACCCCCACGTCGGCGGCGCCGAACACCTCGGCGAACACGGCGGCGACGCGCGTTTCGGCCGCGGTGCGCGGCGGCACGTACGCCGCGGCTGCGTACGGTCGCGGGTCGGGCAGGGCGGCCCGGTCCACCTTGCCGTTCGGGGTGAGCGGCAGCGCGTCGAGCACCGTGACCGTGGCCGGCACGGCGTAGCCCGGAAGCGTGGCGCGGGCCGCGTCGCGGATCGCGGCGGGGTCGACGCCGGCGCCGGGGCGGGCCGTCACGTACGCGACGAGCGCATCGTCGCGGACCGCGGCGACGGCGGCGGCGACGCCCGGACAACCGGCGAGCACGGTCTCGACCTCGCCCAGCTCGACCCGGTGGCCGCGCACCTTGACCTGCGTGTCGAGCCGGCCGAGGAACTCCAGGGTGCCGTCCGCCCGCCGGCGGACGCGATCGCCGGTGCGGTACATCCGTGCCCCTGCCGGACCCCACGGGTCGGGCACGAAGCGGTCGGCGGTAAGCCGCGGCCGGCGGAGGTAGCCGAGCGCGACGCCGGCACCGGCGATGACGAGCTCGCCGGGCACGCCGGCGGGGACGGGCCGCATCCGGTCGTCGACGACGTAGACCCGGGTGCCTGGGATCGGGCCGCCGATCGCGACGGCCGCCGGGGGCTCGGGCACCGGCCAGTACGTCGACCAGATCGTCGTCTCGGTCGGGCCGTACACATTGATCAGCCGGCCGACGGTGCCGCGCAGCTCCGCGGCGAGCGTCGCCGGCAACGCCTCGCCGCCGACCAGCGCGGCAGGCACGTCATGGTCGAAGCCGGCGGCCAGCAGCATCCGCCAGCCGGACGGGGTGGCCTGCACATCGGTGACGCCGTTCGCGGCGATGAGCGCCCGGAGCGCCGCGCCGTCGCCGGTCTGTGCGTCGCCGGCGATGACGACCCGGCCGCCACGGCTGAGCGGCAGGTACAGCTCGAGTCCGGAGATGTCGAACGACAGCGAGGTGAGCGCGAGCCACGCGCGGCCCGCCTGCGGTCCGAGGATGTCGGCCATCGCGGCAACGAACGCGGCTAGCGCGCCGTGCGGCACGACCACGCCTTTGGGGCGTCCGGTGGACCCCGAGGTGTACAGCACATAGGCCGGGTCATCGGGGCCGATGGCGGTCACCGGCCCCGCCTCGTGCAGGGGCTCCTCGTCGGCGGCGTCGATCAGCAGCGGCGCGGCCTCGTGCGGGGGCTCCTCGTCGTCGGCGTCGATCAGCAGCGGCGCGGCCTCGTGCGGGGGCTCCTCGTCGTCGGCGTCGATCAGTAGCGACGCCGCGCCGAACCGCCCGGCGAACGAGGACTCGGTGAGCACCGTGCCGACGCCCGCGTCGGCGATGACGAACGCGATCCGGTCGGCCGGGTACGCCGGGTCGAGCGGCAGATATGCGGCGCCGGCCCGCCACACCGCCAGCAGCGCGACCACCATCGCCGGGCGCCGGGACAGCCCGACGCCGATCAGCGGTCCGCGTCCACGCAGGCGGGCGGCCAGCCGGTCGACCTCGGCGTCGAGGTCGCGGTAGGTGAGCTCGACACCGTCGCCGGTGACCGCGACGGCGTCCGGCGCGGACCGTGCCTGCGCCCGGAACAGCTCGCCGACCAGCGGAGCGGTCTGTCCGGCGCCGGTGTCGTTCCATCGGGTCAGCGCCTCGCGCCGTTCGTCGTCGTCGAGCCAGCACAGGTCACCGATCGCCGTGTCCGGCCGCCGGGCCGCGTCGTCGAGCAGGACGAGCAGGCGGCGGATCAGGCGCTGTGCGGTGCCGGGGTCGAACAGGTCGCGGTCGACCGTGAGCACACCGACCGCGGCCGCGGGACCCTGGATGACGTCGAGGGACACGTCGGTGCGGGCGACGTCGAACGGATGGTCCAGCAGCTCGACGTCGAGGTCGCCGAGGCGCGGCCGGTCCTGCTCCTGTCGCAAGTACATGATCATGGCTTGGAAGAGCGGGGTGCGGCTGCGGTCGCGGGGTGCGCCGACCGCCGACACCACGCGTTCGAACGGGGCGGCGCGGCTCAGCGCGCCGAGCACGGTCCGCCGGACGCCCCGTAGCAGCGCGCGGAACGTCGGACCGCCCGACAGGTCCGTCCGCAGCACCAGCGTCTCGGAGAAGCAGCCGACGTGGTCCTCGAGATCCGGGTCGTCGCGGCCGAGCACCGGCGTGCCGAGGCAGACGTCGTCCTGGCCGCTCATCCGGCCGAGCAGCAGCGAGAACGCCGCGACCAGCGCGGTGTACACGGTGGTGCGTTCGGCCCGGGCCACGGTCTCCAGGCGGCGCAGCAGGTCGACGGGGATGTCGAAGACGACGGAGCTGCCACGGCCGCGGCGCACCGGAGGCCGGGGCCGGTCGGTCGGCAGATCCAGCACCGGGGCACCGGCCAGCCGCTCGGTCCAGTACCCGAGGTCCGGCGGGTCGCCGGCCGCTACCGGTGGCAGCGCCGGCAGCTGCGGCAGCACGGCCGGGGCGCCGGTGGCGTATGCGTGGTACAGCACGTCGAGATCGCGGCGCAGCACCTGCAGCGACCAGCCGTCGGCCGCGATGTGGTGGGCGGCGAGCGCGAGCACGTGCTCATCGGGTCCGACGTCGACCAGCAGGCAGCGGGCCATCGGGCCGGTGGTGAGGTCGAACGGCCGCGTGACGAACGCGGCGACCAGGGCGCGGGCGTCCTCCAGGCCGGTCGCGACGGCGCGCTCCAGCCGGACGCCGTCAGCCGCCGGCGCCAGCACGGGCGCGCCGTCGAACAGCTCGACCCGGGTCCGCAGTGTCCCGTGCCGGCCGGTCAACGCATCCAGCGCGCGTCGCAACGCCGCCCGGTCCAGGCGCCCGCGCACGTGCATGACCAGCGGCAGGTGGTACGACGCGTCGGCCGGGTCCAGCTGGTGCAGGAACCACAGTCGCTCCTGGGCGGCCAGCAGTGCGCTCATCGCGGCTCCTCGTGGTGCGGGGTGGACAGGTCCTCGCCGCATCGCGAGCCGGCGCCGTCGCCGGCTGCCTGGGTCCATCCGCCGGGCCAGTCGGGCGTGCCGCCCGCGTGCACCAGCCCGGCGGCATCGCAGTCGGCGAGCACGTGCGCCAGCTCGGCGGGGGCCGCGTCGGCGGAGACCGGCACGGCGACCGCGCCCAGGCGTTGCACCGCTACGTACGCGACCGCGTAGTCGAGCCACTCGGCAGCACCGAACCGCAGGCCGACGCGATCGCCCGGCGCGACGCGGCGCTGCATCAGCCGTTCCGCGAGGTCGGCCGCACGGCGCTGCCAGGAGCCGAATGTCAAGGCGCCGATGCCGTCGACGACCAGGGCCTCGCGGTCCGGCTCCGATGCGGATCGGGCGGCGAGGAGGCGGGGCACCGTTGTCGCGACCGCGTGCAAAACCACGGCGACAGGGTTGCACGGCGCAGTGAAGTCCTGCAATATTCCACCCGGTCGACTGTAGAAACTGGACGGGAACGCGAATGAACTCGACTCGACGTGGGCCGCTGACATGCGCGCAACGTGAGTGGTTCATGGACGTCGGTATCGACGCGGACTCGCCGTGGTCGTACGCCACGAACTTCACCAGCGTGGTCAACGGCTCCGCCGCACAGGTGGGTGTCGTGCTGGCGGCGATCGGTGATCTGCTCGATCGGCACGAGGGGCTGCGGACGCTGCTGCCCGCGACCGATTCCGGCCATCGCGAGCAGCACGTTCTCCCGGCAGCGGAGCGGCTCGGCGACGTGGTGCGGATCGCGCCGGCCGGTCCGGCGGCCGACCAGGCGATCGCGGCGGCCTCGGCCACGGTGTTCCGGCTCGCGGAGCAACAGCCGATACGCTTCGTGCTGGAGGCCGCCGAGGACGCCGTCCAGCGGATCGGCATCGTCGTCGACCACTCCGCGATCGACGGATGGGGCATGCGGGTGCTCCGCAGCGACTTCGTGCAAGCCTTGCGCAGTCGCATGAGCGGACGTCCGGCGTTCGACGGCCAGCCCGCGCCGGAGCAGCCCTTGGAAACGGCCGAGTGGGAGATGTCCGAACCGGGCCGCGCCTATGCCGAGCGTGCGGAGGCGCACTGGCGGCGCCAGCTCTGCGCAGTGCGCGACGGACTGTCCGGCTGGCGGCCGAACAGCGGGCCGGCACCGGCGGACCCGGTGCTGCAGTCCCGGTGGCTCGCCTCGGCGCGCGCCGCCCGAGCCGCACAGGCCGTCGCCACCCGCACCGGAATGCCGGTATCGGCGATCTACCTGACCGCGTTCGGCTCGGCGATCAGCCTGGTCGAGGGCGCACCGTGCGCCGGTATCCGATCACTGGCCGCGAACCGGTTGTCGGCGGGCACGCAGGCCTCGGTCCGCAAGGCGGTCATGCCGGTGCCCGTCCTCGTGCCGGGGACGGGCGACCTGGCCGCGCGGCTCGCCGCCACGGCCAGCAACCAGCTGCACGGCCACCGGTTCGCCAACCTCGACCCGGGCCGAGCCGCGGCGATCAGTGCCGAAGTCCTCGGTGAACTGGCTGCGACGGGCGCGGCCATGGCCCGGTTCAACTACATCGACGCATCCATCGTGGGCAGCGCGGCGAACAGCCGATCACTCGGCGCCGAGGCCATCCCCTTCATGGACCCAGCCGTACAGGACCGGATCACCGAACAGCCCGACCGGCCCGGCGGGTCGCGATACATCCTGTCGGTGCAGCACCGGCCGGTCGCGGCGCTGATGACGATCGCCTGTCACCGCGACACGGCGTGGGCACCGGCGGCCGGCGACATGCTGCGCCATGTGGAGGACGTGCTGGTGCGCGCGTCCGAGTAGGTCCGCCGCAATGCTGTCGTCACGCTCCGATTCAGCCGGCCCGTCAGGTCTCGGCCTTGACGCATTCGCGCGTCCCAGTCGAGTTTGATGACGGTGCCGCCGCCGAGCCGTCCGGAGCATGCGAAGTCGTGGCTGACGACGCTTCCGCGGTACGCGTCGAGGGGTGGGCCACGGCCGCCGGTGGCAGCCGCCTCGACCGGCGACGGGACCAGACCTGGATCAGCACGATCGCGCCCGCGGCGACGGCCGGGACGAGGCCGCAGACGGCCATCCCGAAGCGCGCGCCGACGTGGTTGGTGAGTGCCCCGATGAGGGGTGCGCCGAGCGGGGTCCCGCCGGTGAACACCAGCATGTAGAGGCCCATCACGCGGCCGCGCATCTCCGGGTCGACCCACAGCTGGACCGACGAGTTCGCCAGCGCCTGGAATGCCAGGTTGACGAACCCCATCACGACCAGCAGCGGCAGGAACGTCGGCAGGTTCGGCGCGGCGGCGGCGAGTGCCTGCAGCACCCCGAACAGCCCGGCGTACAGGACGATGGGCCGCAGCCGGGTGGACGTCCCCGATCCGGCGGCGAGCGCGCCCATCGCGGAGCCGGCGGCCAGCACGACGTTGAACAGTCCGTACATGCTGGCCGTCCCGTGGAACGTCTGGGTCGCGATGGCCGTCAGTACGATCGGGAAATTCAGGCCGAACGTACCGATGACGCCGACAAGAAGGACCGTCCAGAACACGTGCGGGCGTTGTCGCACGTACCTCGCGGCATTGCGGAACGCTCGAGGCTCGCGGCTCGCCGGCGGCGCGGGCGTCATGTCACCCGGTCGCAAGCGGAGCAGCGCGATCGTGGGGCCGAGGTAGCACAGGGCGTTGCATGCGAAGACCCATCCGGTGCCGGCGGTGTCGATGAGCACGCTGGCGACCGCCGGGCCGATGAGCCGGGTGGCCTGGAAGGCCGTCGCGTTGAGGGAGACCGCTTGGCGCAGATGGTTCATCGGTACGACCTCGGTCGCGAAGACCTGGCGGGTCGGGGCCTCGACGGCGAAGACGAGCCCGGTCAGCAGGGCGATCAGGAACACGTACTGGATGCGGACCACGCCGAGGACGGTGAGGACGGCGAGCGTGCCCGTCAGGCAGGCGTTCAGCGTCTGTGTGATGAGCAGGATCCGGCGTTTCGGGTAGCGGTCGGCGAGCTGGCCACCGTGGACGCCCAGGAAGAGGATGGGTAGGAACTGCAGGGCCATCGTGATGCCGACGGCCGTTGGGCTGTCCGTGAGCTGCAGCGCCAGCCAGTCCTGCGCGATGCTGCCCATCCAGGTGCCAATGCTGGCGAGGCTCTGTCCGATCAGATAGGTGCGGTAGCCGCGGTACCTCAGTGCGGCGAACGGGTTGTCGGCGGTGGTCGATTTCGAACTTCGGACGGCTGAAGCCGTACTCACTAGAAATCCTCTCGCGCGCTACTTGCCGATTCATCCTTCCTGGAAAGGCGACCCATACAGAAGACCGATAACCCGTCAGACAGTTATAGGGTTCCGTTATGACAGTGCCGTACGACCCCGAACTGCTGGCCACGCTGCTGGCGGTGGAACAGACCGGCAGCTTCACCCAGGCCGCGGCCCGGCTGCGGATCCGTCAGCCGACGGTCAGCCAGCACATCCGCCGGCTGGAGCAGCAGGTTGGTCGCACACTCGTGCACCGCACGACGCACTCGCTGTCCCTCACGCCGGACGGCGAGGCCATGATCGGCTTTGCGCGCACGATTCTGGCCGCGCACGAGCAGGCCGCGGCGTACTTCACCGGCGCGCAGCCGCGCGGCCGGCTCCGGATCGGGATGTCCGACGATCTCGCACTCACTCGGCTGCCGCAGATTCTCCGGGAGTTCCGCCGCGACTATCCGATGGTCGACTTCTACCTCACCGTCGAGCAGAGCAGGGTGTTGCACGAGTGGCTGGCCAACGACAAGCTCGACGTGCTCGTCGGCAAGCGGACGCCCGGCGACGAGCGTGGCCGGCTCGTCAAGCGCGACCGGCTCGTCTGGGTCGGCACCCCCGCCACGAAGCTCGACCTGACGAAGCCCGTGCCGCTGGTCGTCTACGCCGCACCCAGCCTGTCACGCTCCGAAATGCGCAAAGCGCTGATCCGGGCGCAGATCCCGTACCGCAGCGTGTGTGTCTGCCGCGGGGTGAACGGGCTGATCGCGGGGGTCGCGGCCGGCATCGGCATATCCGTCATGGGCGCCAGCCTGGTGCCTGCCCAGCTCACCACCCTGGGCCCGGCGTATCGCCTTCCCGAACTCGGACATATCGACCTGGTGCTCCTGGCCAATCCGCGGGCCGAGGAACGTCCCGCCACCAAGGCGCTGATCGCGGCCATCTTGGCCAGCGGGTCACGGTCACTGAGCGCATCGACCACGTGACGGGTTGCTGCGGCGGAAACCCAACGCGATGCACCGATGGCGGCCGCTCGGGGGTCTGCCCACCGCGATCGGTCGTCCGGCGCCGGTCGAGCGGGTGGAGATGCAGCGGTCGGCCACGGAAGGCACGCGATCGGGCTGCGTGCCTTCCGGGCCGGACGGGACTCCGGCGCGTTAGATGCAGACCACGCCCGAGCAGCCCAGCGGGTCGCCGGTCGAGTCGTTGCCGCCGCCGTCGATGACCGTCGACGGGTCGGCGAAGATGCCGTACCGGCCGTTGCCCTGCGTGAGGTTGTTGGCCACCGTCACGGCGGCCCCGGCCACCGTGGCGAAGTGGGCGCCGTCGGCCAGCGGGCGGCCGAGCCGGTCGTTGACCCCGCCCACGAGGCCGTTGCCGATGAACGAGTTGCCGGACACCGACGCCGTCCCGCCCGTGGTGGACGAGACCTCGAACAGCACGCCGGCCGCGGTGTTGCCGGTGAACGTGTTGCCGGAGATGACCGTGCCGGAGACGGGGGCCAGGTCGGGCACCGTCGTGCGGACGCCGATCGTGTTGCCGGTGAACGTGTTGCCCAGGATCTGGCCGCCGGTGCTGGAGGCGTTGATCCGCACGCCCTCGGCCGCGCCCTGGATCGTGTTGCCCTGGATCAGGATGTTCTTCGACGCGGTGCTGTAGGAGATCGGCGCCCGGGTGAAGGTGCTGGTGGTCAGCTTCACCGAGTTGGACTCGCCGATCGAGACCGCGCCGTCGGTCAGCCCGCTCAGCGTCACCTTGAAGGTGTTGGCCTCGAAGGCGGTGAGCGGGGCGTGGTCGAGCGTGTCGTGGCTCAGCATGACGCCGGTGCTCGCCTGGACCTGTACCTGGGCGTTGGTCACCGTCGTGCTGAGGATCGTCGAGTCCGAGGCGTTGAGGAGCTTGATGCCGACACCGTCGCTGATGTGCAGGTTCCGCAAGGTCTGGCGCTGCGACAAGAAGCCGTAGAAGCCCTGCGTGAAGCCGCTGATGCCGCCGTTGGTCACGGTCACGTCGTTGGCCGAGGAACTGCGCACCGCCGTGCCGGTGCCGGTGCCGATGATGTTGTAACCGCCGAGGTTGACGGTGACGCCGGCGGCCCCGACGATGAGCGCGTCGCCGGCGCAGGTGAGGTCGGCGGTCAGCGTGACGCTGGCCGTGATCGTCGAGCCGCACAGCGGGTTCGCCAGCGCGCCGGTGGCCGGCACGGCCGCGAAGGCGGCGCCAACCGCGGCGGCGACCAGGATCCGCGGCGCGAAACGGGATATCTTGCGCATGAGTCACGTCCTTCTGGATCGGGCGGAGCGGCGTGCTGTCGAGCCAGACACTATCGACGCACACCGATGCCTGAGGCCCCGTTTCACGTGACGGCAAAACTCCTATTTGAGAACGAGATCGACCACGGGCAGTGCGGACGCTGCACCGCCTCGGCCAGCTGGTCGGTCGGCGCGCTCCGCGTTGGGGTGCTGTTCGGCCTATCCGCGCAAGTGACGGTCGACGCCTGGAAACAGCCGGCGCAGTTCCTGGTCGAGGGTGGTCTGGTCGGTTGCGCGGACATGGAACGGTAGCCGGATGTCACGATGCCGGTATCCGGTCTCGGCCCGCAGGGTCAGCCCGTCGGCATCGACGGCCACTGGCACCAGCTGGGTGCCGCTGTCGGTCAGGGCCGGGTCTACCACCGAGGCGAGTAGGTGCATGCGATGGCGGTCGTGCCGGACCAGTCGGGCCAGGCGTGACAGGTGCACGGCCTCGACCGCGGCGAGCGGGTCGGGACGCGCCGCGCGATAGGCCGCGACGGGCACCTGGACGGTGGCCGCATGGCGTTCGACGCGCACACTGTCGGGCTCCACTGCCCACAGGGCTACCGGCGGCAGGTCGAGCAGCCCCGAGACGGCGTCGTCGTCGCACGAGTCGAGGACGGCTGGGTCGAATCGGCCGATCTTGCCAGTCACGGCCACCCGTGCCCGCACTCGAGCGCGTACCGCCACGGGCACCAGGTGGGTGAAATCGAGCCTGACGGCACCGTCTGAGCCGCGGGCGGCGACGAGCAGCCCACCCAGCGGGGTCATCGCGTCGACGGCGACGACGACCGTGCCGTCGGGCAGCACGGTGTGCGCGTCGATCAGGTCGGCGGCGACGCCGGCCACCTCCAGCCGCAGCGAAGTACAGGTCGCGACGGCGGAGCGAACCTCGATGGCGTCGGGTGACGGCCTGTAATCGGCAAGTGCCGATGGCCGGTCGGGTTCGGCAAGCACGCCGGCCTCCTTCCACTGCGGTCAACAGAGGTCAGCCTACCCCAGTAGGTAAGGCTTACCTTAGTCGAGGACCGCAGTGCAAGGAGGCCCGGTGGCCTCTGCCGGGTCAGGTCGGCTGGTAGGTCAGGCAGTCGCTGACCGTGATGCCTGCGCCGACCTGGACGGACTGCGCTGTGCAGGCGAGGTTGTTGTTGTGGGCACAATCGGTGCGGGCGCATGCGCCGACGCTGCCGGTAATCTCCGCGATGCCCCCGTGCACCGACGACTCGACGAAGGTCGCGCAGGACGCGGCGTCGCCGGCCTTCGCGACGGTTACGGCCGGGGCGTGACAGCCCCCATCGTTGAAGCTGCATGTGGTGGCGGCGCATGCGCGCACGGCCGGCATCTGCAAAAGGGTCTTCATGGTTCCTCCGTTCCCTGTTCCCACCGTAATCGGCCGAGGCGTGATCAACTGCAACAATGGTCAGGGAATCATCCGGCGGCGGGTTTCCTCCCGGCCGTGTAAGACGGCTTTGGGCGGCATCATGCCTGGTCAGGCTGGTGATACTGATTGCCGGCAAATCGTCTGGCCGTTCGCGGAAGCCTGTTGCACCGAAGGTAAGGCTACGCTTTGTTTCCCTCCTTCCGGAAAGGGAGAATTCGGATTCGGAGAGCATCAGGATCGCCGCCGGGCAGCCCGGGAATGCTCCGGATGCCGGGTCAGGCCGCTGGGTCCCGCCGTGCTTGCCACGACGACGAAGCCGATCGCGGTCGCGACGGCTTCGGCGCCGCGCGGCAGGAGAAGCCCGAGGGTGAAGGCGATCGCGGCGATGCTGAGCATGCACAGCGTCAGGTAGCCGGTGGCGGCCAGTGCCCGGCCGAGCGTACGACGGCGATGAGCACCGACGCGGCCAGAGCGGCGCGAGCGTAGCCAGGACGGCGGCGAACCCCGCGGATCTCGTAGTCGTCATAGTACGCACCTCGTAGTACGAGGCAAGTAGTATCGCAGTGCGTAGTATGATCCGGGTGTCGATGGGAGACCGATGTACAGCACCGACGCACAGATGGTGGTGCTCACCGTCCTGGCGGACGGCCCGCGCCACGGCTACGCCATCAACGCGGCGATCGAGACGCTCACCGGCCGCAAACTGGGGCCCGGCAGCCTCTACGGGGCGCTGACCCGGCTCGAAGCCCGCGGCCTGATCGAGCCGGTGGCCGATGGCGCCGACGGCCAGGAACGGCAGCGCACCATGCGGATCACCGAGGCGGGCCGCACGTCGCTGCGGGCTGAGCTTGAGCAGCTGTCGCGGGTGACGCAGGCCGGCCTGCGCGCGCTGGGGGTCGAGCCGGCATGAGCGCCCCGGAGATCATCGTCGCGCTGTATCCGCCCGCTGTCCGTGAACGGTGGGGAGCCGAGATCGGCCGGGAGGTCGCCGAGCGCGGCGCCCGCACCTGGGCCGACGCGGTCGCCGGCGCGGTCCGGCTCTGGCTGCACCCCCGCGACTGGCCCGAGACCGCCGCCGGGCAGACCCGCCGCGTCGTGGCCGTCGCCGTCTTCGCCGTGACCGCCGCCGCGATGCTGTTGCTGCGCGCCGCCGAACCGGTCCCGTACCCGCACGTGAGCGTGCTGTGGCTCGCACCGCTCGCCGCCGGTGCGCTGGTCGCCGCCCCGCTGCCACCGCTGACCTGGCACACGGTGCGGATGCTGGGGGCGGTGACGGCCCGCACCATGACGTTGCCCGCCGTGCTGGTCGTCGCCATGGTGGTGCTGGCCAACAGCGGCGTGGTCGACCATCCGAGCGGAGTCCTCGATGTCGCCCTGGTCGCCTTCTACTGGTCGACCCTGGCCTACGTCGCGTTGCGGACGTGCACGTTGATCGCCCGCGTCCTGCCCGGTTGTGTCGTGCCGACGACCCGCCGGCTGCGCGGTGCGCTGCTGCTCGCCGGCGCCGGCATGGCCGTGGCCGCCGGGGAGGGCGCGATGGCCGCGGTCCACGCGGCCGTCAACGTCGGCGGCGTGTGCGTGACCGCGGCGCTCGCGCTCCTGGCCGCGGTGACCCTGCAGACCGGGCGGAACCTGGACCGACCTGCCACCTGAGCCACGACCGTGGCGCAGCATGCAGCGGGTCCGCATCCATGGGTGCGGACCCGCTGCGGCAGACCGGTCCTGCGTCAGACCCCGTCGAACGTGTTCAGCGTGTTCATCAGGCTGGTGACAGCGGATGCGGAGTCTGCCTGGGTGGGGTTCGACGCGCGTAGGGCCGTGAGCACGGCGTCGATCTGGTCGTCGAGCTGGTGCCACTTGGTGGCGTCGCGCGGCTTGAGCCCGGCCTCGGCGTCGTCCCAGGCCACCTCGAGGTCCTTGACGCGGGTCTTGGCACCCGCGAGGTCGTTCTTGGCGACCTTGGCCTGCACGTCGGCGACGATCACCGCGAACTTGCTGAGATTGCCCAGTTTGGTCGTCGGGTGCGGTTGCCGAGCCGCGGTGGAGGCGCCCGACGCACCCGCCGTGACCGTGGCCGGCGCAACGTCGGCCTGGGTATCCGTGGCCGGCTGCGATCCCTGCGCCATGCTGAGCCCGAAACCGACGACGGCAACGGCCAGGGCTGCCGTACCGGCCCACGCAAAGTCCTGACCGTTGCCGCCACGCGGCCCCGCCCCCTTCTCGGCGACACCGTGGCGGTTGACCAGCAGCTGTTCGCGCACGACGAGCACGACAATGGCCGCCAGGAACAGCAGGCTGGTGGCGCTCGCGCCCAGGGCCAGCCCGCCGAGGTCCTTGTCCTGCGTGAGCAGGTCGCCAAGTGAGGCGCCGAGCGGCCGGGTGAGCACGTAGGCGATCCAGAACGTCAGCACCTGGCCGGCGCCGAGGCGCAACGCGATCCACGTCGCGAGGATCAGACCGCCGAAGATCAGCGCGCCGTTGCGGAAGCCCAGGTTGAGCGCCTCGGTGGCGAAGTCGCCGGCGGCGGTCCCGAGCGCGAACGTGGTCAGGATCGCCGCCCAGTAGAAGCCTTCCCGGCGGCGCGTGTTGATGGAGGCGATCGCGAGCGTGCCCTCCTGCCGGTACCAGATCGCGAACACGACCACGAGCGTGACCGAGAAGACGGCGGTGCTGAGGGCGAGCGGCACGCCCAGGGTGTCGGTGAAGAAGTCGGTGAGCTGGGTGCCGAAAATGCTGACCAGCACCACGCAGAGCCAATAGATCCAGGGCGTGTAGCTACGGGTCCGCAACTGCACGACGAGCGCGGTCACGAGCAGGGCGAACATGATGGCATCGGTCACCGCGGGACCGAGGCCGACGTTCACGGTCAGGTAGTCCGCGAAGGTCTCTCCGATCGTCGTGGACAGCACTTTGATGACCCAGAACGTGGCGGTGATCGCGGGCACCTTGGTCTGCCACCCGCGCGTACTCACCAGCCTGTCGGCGGTAACGGACACAGCTCTCCTCACGACTCCGCTAAGGCATCGAATCCACAGAATTCGGCGGAAACGTACGCCAATCGTCCTGAAATTTCGCTGAAGAGCTGTGTCAGCCAGGTGTTGGTCTCGCGCGTCCGACCGCCCGGAAGCGCTGGCGCGCACGGCTACCGGCGGCTCAGCGGCTGGTGGGCTCGATGTCGGCGCGGGTGATGGCCAGGTAGGCGACCAGGATGATGATGAGCACGGCCCAGGCGGCGGTCACCGGGCCGGTTCCCAGGCCCAGGCCGCCGCGGTCGTGCGAGACGCCCATCCAGTCCGCGAAGGAGGCCCCGAGCGGGCGGGTGATCACGTACGCGGTCCAGAATGCGGCGACGGCGCTGAGCGTGCCGGTGCGGAAGGCGAGCGCCGGCAACGCGATCGCGGCGGCGAAGATGATGCCGGACAGCAGGTAGCCCCAGCCGAACGTCATGGCCGTCAGGTCGCCGGCGGCCGTGCCCAGTGCGAAGGTGGCCAGCACGGTGGCCCAGTAGAAGAACTCCCGGCGCGGCGTGGTGATGCTGTGGATGGACAGGGTGCGCTCGCTGGCGTACCAGACGACGAGGACGGCGGCGAGGGCGATCGCGAAGGCGATCGTGGAGACCAGGTACGGCACGCCCAGGCCGACGTGCAGGACGTCGGCCGCCATGGTGCCGAAGACGCTCACCATGATGACGGCGAACCAGTAGACCCCGGCCAGGTAGCGGCGCACCCGGAACTGCAGGGCCAGCGCCGCGGCGAGGCCGAGGCCGCCGAGGCCGACGGCCACCGGCGGCGCGACGGTGTGCGCCAGAAAGTCCGAGGCCGTCTCGCCCATGCCGGTGGTCAGCACCTTGATGATCCAGAAGAGGGCGGTGACCTGCGGTACCTTGGCCAGTCGGGACCGGGCGCCGGTGGATGCGGACTCATCGGTGAGGACGGCGCCTGGCTGCCACGCTGAAGTCATGCGCGCCAGATTGGCGGTGCAACACTGAGAGATCGCTGAACTCACGAGCCAGCTGGCCGCGCGCTGCGGACCGTCGCTGGCTACTGGCGATGGCGGGCGGCCGCGTGCGCGACCGCGCGCTGGGTGACCTCCTCGGCGGGGCGGACGCGGTCGAAGCGAATGGGGAGGTGCCGCGGGCCGCGGAGGCCGGGATTGGAACGGTACGGCGGCGGGTCGGCGAGCAGCCGAGGATTCTCCAGCCGCCGGGCCAGTTCGGTCAGGGCGATCTGGGTCTCCGCGCGGGCCAGGGGCGCGCCGAAGCAGTAGTGCACACTGCCGCCGAAGCCCAGGTGCTGAGCCTCCTGCGGATGGAGGTCGAAACGCTCGGGATCGTGCCGGGTCGGATCGAACACGTCGGGATCGGCTACATGGTCGGGATCGCGGCTGCCGGAGGCGAGGACCAGATAGATGTGTGCGCCCGCGGGAACGGTGGTGCCCGCGATGTCGAGGTCGTCGAGCGCTACTCGGGAGATGAGATGTACCGGTGGCTCGTAGCGCAGGAGTTCCTCGACCGTCGGGATGACGAACTCGGGTTCCTCGCGAATGCGTTCGAGCGCGGCCGGGTGGCGCAGCAGCGTCAGCATGCCGTTGGTGATGAGGTTGACCGTGGTCTCGTGCCCGGCGAACAGCAGCAGTGACGCGTTGGTCCGCAAGTCGGCTTGTGACATCGCTTCCGCGGTGCGGTCGTCGGTGACGAGTGCGGAGAGCAGGTCCTGCCCCGGCAGTTCACGGTGGGCATCGATCAAGGTGCCGAAGTACCGGCTCAGGTCGGCCCAGGCGTTGTCGGCGTTGCGACGGGCCTGTTCGTTCCTGGCCGCCTGCGGACCGATCCCCTCGACGAGGGCGTCGGCCCAGACGTGGAACCGGGGTTCGTCCTCCAGCGGCACCCCGAGCAGCCGGCAGATCGCTGTCACCGGCAGCGGATAGGCGAAGTCGTCCACAATGTCGATCTCGGTGCGCCCGTCGAGGCGGTCGATCAGCCCGGTGACGATCTCCAGAAGCTCGGGCCGCATCCGATCGATACGGTCGGGTGTCTCCGGCGGACCGTAGTAGCGATTCAGCGCGCGGCGGACCCGATCGTGCTCCGGCGGGTCCGTCTCGATGAAGCCCTGCAGGTTCCCTCTCCGCGAGCTGATCCGCGGGTCGTGCAGCAGGGCGACGATGTCCCGGTATCTGCTGACCACGTAGGTGCCGTCGGCCTCGCGCACGACCGGAGTCTTGCGCAACTCCCGATACAGCGGGTAGGGATCGGCCCGGTTGGCGTAGTCCTGGATCTGCTCGAAGATGGTGGCTGCGGCCATGTGGCTTCCTTGATGATCGATGGGCGGCCGGCGGAGTTCGGAATCAGGCCACGAGGACGGCGGTGCGCTCGCTGGGTTGGTGGCCGGTGAGGACCACCGTCGCCTGGAACGGCGATGCCTCGTGGATCTCGGCGGGCACCGGTTGCCGGCTCGGCGGCTGGTCCACGGTGCGTGCCTGCGGCGGGAACGGCGCGGCCTGCGCGATCAATTGGCCGTAGTGTTCCAGCCACATCCCCTGGTCGAAGGTGACGGCGGCGGTGATCCGGCCCCGGCGGCCGTAGACGGCCACGAACCGGCGCTCGGCCGTCGATCCCTGCGCCACGACGACTTCGTCGGCGAAGGTGGGTACCCCGATCGACTTGATCTCCGTGCCGAACTGGGAGGACCAGAACACGGGCAGGGCAAGGTGCGCCCAGCGGTCGGACCCGTTGCCGATCATGTTGTGCGCCGCGATCTCGGCCTGGTCGAACGCGTTGCGCCAGTGTTCGAGCGCCATGAACTGGTAGTCGTAGGCCGGGTGCGGGAACCGCGCCACGTCGCCGGCGACAAAGATGTCGTCGGTGACGACGCCGTTGACGTCGAACGCGCGGCATCCCGCGTCGCTGGCCACGCCCCATGGCCCGGCCGCCAGACCCGCCCCGTGCAGCCACTCGACGTTGCGCTGCGCGCCCAGCGCGACGACGGCCACGTCGACGTCCAGCGTGGTGCCGTCCGACAGCCGCGCCCGGCGAAGGCGGCCCTCACGGTCGCCCTCCAACGCGGTGACCGAGGTGGAACAGCGAAGATCGACGCCGGCCTGCCGCTGCATCTGCGCCGCGACGCGGCCGACCGCGCCGCCCAGCGCTCCGGCCAGGGGCGCCGGGCCGTGGTCCACGACTGTGACCGGCAAGCCGAGGTCGCGGCAGTCGGAGGCAACCTCGGAGCCGATGAACCCGGCTCCGATCACCAGCACGTGCGCGGGCTCCGCGGCGAGCCGCTGACGCAGGCCGGCCGAGTCGTCGCGGTTGCGCACGGTGTAGACGCCGGTCAGCGCTGCCTCGTCGTGATTCGGCCATGGCCGCGCACGCACGCCGGTGGCGATCAACAGCCGGTCGAAGTCCACCTCGTCGCCGCCGGCGAGCACCACCCGCCTGCCTCGCCGGTCCAGCCCGACCGCCGCCTGCCCGAGGCGCCAGTCCACATCGAGCCCGTCGGCGCGCGGCAGTACCGTATGCGTCGCCGGCACCATCCCGATCAGGACCTGTTTGGACAGCGGTATCCGATCGTAGGGCTCGTAGGGCTCGTCGCCGATCACGGTAAGCGCTCCGCGGAACCCTTCCCGGCGTAGCGCATGCGCGGCGCGGAGCCCGGCCAGCGACGCACCCACGATGGTGATGCGCTCGACATCGCCTGCCGGCTTGGTGGCCTGCTGCTGGACCGCCGCGGCGGCCTCATCGGGCCGATGGTCCAACAGGATGGCCTGCGTCGGGCAGGCGGCCGCGGCCCGCAGCACCTTCTCCCGCCGCTCGTCGCTCGGGTTGGGGTCGTACAGCAGCGCCTCATCGCCGCGCATGCGAAAGACCTCCGGCGCGGCGAAGACGCACTGTCCGTATCCCTGGCAGCGAGTGAGATCCACCACAAGCCTCATAGCGGCACGCTATCGCGGCACCGCGTGTCGGCCTGTCACTCGACGTGGGCGACCTCCGCTCGCGCACGTCCCTGGCACCGGCTACGGCATCGGCCTGACCCCCGCCGTGGCGAACGCCGTAGGTCGCGTGGTCGAGCACGTTGTCGCCGCGGTCCGCGAGCTGCGGCCGGATGTCGCGCCCTTCAAGGACCATCGGCCTGAATCCGCGCACGGAAACCGGGAAGGCTTGAACTGAGCCCAGGAACCGAAGGATCGGGCGGAGTAAGGACGGAGGCGAGGGCGATGACCGCGACGACGATCGAGGCGACGACAGTGCGGAACGCGCGTCCGGCACCAGCGGACACGTGGCCGCCGACCACCGACACCGGCGACGTGGCGCTGCGACTGTGCCGCGCGGAACGGCGCGTCGAGGCGCTGGCGCTAGCGGTCCGGCTGCTGTGCGGCGCGGGTACGACACCCGCCCGGCGGCAGGCCGCCGAGCTGCTCGACGAGCTCGGGCTGTAGGCCTCAGCCCGAGGCGGGAACCCAGCGGGCGCCGGGTGTTCTGCCCAGCGCCCACGGCTGTGGTGGCGTTCATCAGTGACGTGCGACGAGGACCGGGGCCGAGGCGTGGTCCAGCACCTGCTGGGTCACCGAGCCGAGCCTGAGGTCGTCGAAGCCGCCCGCTCCGCGAGGACCGAGCACGATCATGAGCGCGTCTCGGCCTACGTCGAGCAGCGCCGGGGCCGGCGCCCCTTGGATGACGCGGAGCTCGACCGGCACGGTCGGGTACTTCGCCCGCCACGGCTCCAGCTCGGCGGCGAGCGCGCCGTGAGCCGTGGTGGCGAACCGGCCGAGGTCCGTGGCGCGGCCCCACCGGTGGACGGGCTCCTGCCAGGCGCGCACCGCGATCAGTGGCACACCGCGCGACATCGCCTCCGCGAACGCCAGCTCCACCCCGAACTCGGCGTGCGCCGAGCCGTCGGCGCCGACGACGATCGGCTGACGCTGCGGCAGCGGCATTTCCGGGCTCGCCCATCGCTCTGCGTGGTGAACGACCAGCACCGGACAGCGGGCATGCGCGGCCAGCTGCAGCCCGACGGAGCCGATCCGCAGCGAGTGGAAGCCACCCATCCCACGGCTGCCCACCACGACGAGAGCGGCGGACTGCGACTGGTCGACGAGCACCCGGCCCGGGCTACCGCACCACGTGGACGTGGTGATCTGCAGGCCGGGTTGCCAGTTGCGGGCCTCGACCGCGGCGTGCAGCGCGACCTCGTGCTCGTCGGCGGCCTCTTCGAACGCGCCCGGAACGGCGATCGCATGGGTGACCCGCAGCGGCTGCCCGTGGCGCACCGCCTCGTCCACGGCCCAACGGACCGCACCGAAGCTGGCCGGTGAGCCGTCGACACCCACGATCACCGGTCGACGATTGGTGGTCATGACACCTCCCGTTGTCTGCCTGTCCGCCCGGAGGGAAACGGCCTTCCACCTTCACCATGCCGCGGCATGCGCCGCGGTGGCACGGGCATTCGGCCCGTTGCGGGACCGGCTCACGCGACTCGTCGAGGGTTGTCTGCGGCCTCGGATTCGGCCGGCTCGGTTTCCGCCTTTGCCGGTGAGACCGTCCGAGGCTCCGGATCGCCGGGAAGGCACGTGGCCTGGCCGGGTAGGGCTACGGTTCGGCCGCCCGGGGAGGTGAACTTTCGCATGGCGCTCGCATATCGCCACCCCGGTTCGGGAAGCATGCCGGCTGCACGCCCGGAGTGCGGCCGGCTCCGAATCCGGCCGCCACGGACGGCGTCGCGGGTCCGAGACACGTGACTCGGGCGATGACGGAGATCCCGACGATGCAGGGTTGGCTGGCCGCTTCGGGCCAGCCAACCACCATGCCAAGCTGTCCCGGCATGCACTGCATGCCCAGCGCATGCCACATAGCATGATGCCGAGCGGCATGCACAGCGAGATGATGCCCAGCGGGATGCCGAGGATGCCGGGCATGATGTCCAGCGCCGATATGGCAAAGCTGAAGGCAGCGACCGGCAACGACTTCGACGAGAATCGGACGGCGTACGGGCCAGCGCGCCCAACGATGCGCGCTGTGCCGATGAGCGGAAACTCGACCACGCCGGGAGCGGAGCGCTTGTCCCTCACGTGGCGTCATGCCACATAGTCGGTGGTGTGGAGGAGCACATGACCGTGGGACGTGTGGCTGAGCTGGCCGGCGTAACTGTCCGCACGCTGCATCACTATGACGAGATTGGTCTCCTGCAGCCGTCCACGCGGACCGCGGCTGGGCACCGGGCCTACTCGGCGGGCGACGTGGAGCGGCTGAGGGAGGTGCTGGCGTACCGGCGGTTGGGCTTCGGACTGCGCGAGATCACGGATCTGGTTGATGACCCGGCCACCGATGCAGTTGCGCACCTGCGCCGGCTGCGCGGCCTGCTGCTGGAACAGCGCGACCGCGCTGCCGCCATGGTGACGGCCATAGACAGGGAACTGGAGGCACGGGCGATGGGGATCAGGACGACGCCTGAGGAACAGCTGAAGGTGTTCGGCGCGCAGTTGTACGACGCCATCGGGTCCGCCTACCCGGCGACGCGGCGCACCGAGCCGCGGATCGCCGCGCGGATCTGGGATGCGCTAGGAGACGCACGAACGGTACTGAACGTCGGAGCTGGCACAGGCTCCTACGAACCCCACGACCGCGAGGTCACGGCGGTGGAACCGTCGGCGGTCATGCGGGCGCTGCGTCCCGCGGGCGCGGCGCCATGCGTGGCCGCCGCTGCGGAGAACCTGCCGTTCGAGGACCAGTCCTTCGACGCCGCGATGGCGGTCAGCACCGTGCATCACTGGCCAGACCCGGTCGCGGGGCTGCGCGAGATGCGGCGGGTGGCCCGCCGCGTGGTGGTGTTCACGTACGACGCGGATGACACCGGCTGGCGGCAGCGGTTCTGGCTCACCCGCGACTACCTGCCTGAGGTTGCTGACCTTCTCGTCGGCTGGCCCTCACTAGCCGACCTGACCCGCGCGATCGGGGGCCACGCGGAGCCGGTGCTCATCCCTTGGGACTGCGCTGACGGCTTCTTCGAGGCGTACTGGCGCCGTCCCGAGGCGTACCTGGACGAACATGTGCGCCGTGCGGTGTCGGTATGGACCAGAGTCGGGCCCGAGGCCGAGCAGCGTGCGGTGAGCAGGCTTCGTGAAGACCTTTCCTCAGGCCGGTGGGCCGAGCGCAACCGCGACCTCGTCGCTCTCGACACGGCCGAGCTCGGTCTGCGTCTGCTCGTGGCGTGAACCGCCGTGCGCGAGAAGCAGCTTCTCAGCGCTGGACCGGTGGCGTTGGTGCGCAGCGGCGGCGGCTGCGATGCGCACCTATCGGCGTCCGTGCCGGGGCCTGAGCCCGCGAGGGCCGGCCCCGGCAACTGGTCACCAGGTCACGCCGCCGGCGGGAGCAGGCGGCGCGACGGGAGGGGCGAGGTCAGAGGTCGCCGAGTGCGGTGACGGGGTGTTCGATGCAGTTGGCCAGGTAGCGCAGGAATCCACCGGCGGTGCCGCCGTCGCAGACTCGGTGGTCGAAGGCCAGGGTGAGCTGGCTGACCTTGCGTACGGTGAGCTCGCCGTCGACGACCCAGGGCCGGTCGATGATGCGGCCAAGACCGATGATCGCGACCTCGGGGTGGTTGATGATCGCGGCAGAGCCGTCGACGCCGAAGACGCCGTAGTTGTTGACGGTGATGGTGCCGCCGGTGAGGTCGCCCGGGCCGAGGCTGCCCGATCGGGCGGCGGCGGTCCGGCTGGTGAGCGCCGCGGACAGGTCACGGGTGGAGAGCCGGTGAGCGTTGCGGATGACGGGGACGACCAGGCCACGGTCGGTCTGGGCGGCAAAGCCCAGGTGTACGTGGTCGGGGATGACGATTTCGTCGCCGTCGATGTGGGCGTTGAGTTCGGGGTAGCGGCGCAGGGCGAGCACGGTGAACCGCGTCAGCAGGGCGAGCAGGCTGACCGGCTGCTCCGGGCTGGCATTGTTGATCGCGGCCCGGGTGGCCAGCAGTTCGGTGGCGTCGACGTCGACCCAGACGGTCGCCTCGGGGATTTCGCGGCGGGAGCGGCTCAGCTTCTCGGCGACCGCCCGGCGCAGGCCACGCAGCGGGATGCGCGTCTCGCCCGTCTCCCGGCCGATGTCGGCCGGTGAGACCTTGGCGGTTCGGCGCGCGAGCATGGCCTGCTCGATGTCGTCTCGGCGGATGACGCCGGACGGGCCGGTGCCGCGGATGCTCGTCAGGTCGAGGCCGGCGTCGCGGGCCAGCTTGCGCACGAGCGGCGAGATGACCCGCGTCGTCGACGTCGCCGGCAAGTCCGACTGGGCGACGGGAAGCCGGTCGGCTCGGGGCGTGCGGCTCCGGCGGCGCCGGACGCTCGTTGCCGTACCCGTTCCGTAGCCGATCAGGACATTGCCGCTGCCCTCGTCGGCCGGCGCGACGTCGGCATCGGGGGTGATCGTACCGGGCTCGCGGAAACCTCCGGTCGCGGTTTCGATGCTGATGAGCGGGTGGCCGACCCGCACCGTGTTGCCCGGTGCGGCGTGCAGGGTGGCGACAGTACCGGCGAACGGCACCGGGACTTCGACGGCGGCCTTGGCCGTCTCGACCTCGACGACGATCTGGTCGACCGTCACCTGGTCGCCGACCTGCACGTGCCAGGCGACGATCTCGGCTTCCTCGAGTCCCTCGCCGAGGTCGGGCAGCAGAAAGTCAGGCACGGTCACCGCCCAGGCCGAGCCAGCGCTGATCGGGTTCGTCGTCCCACTGCAGCCGGGCGATCGCGTCGAGGATGCGATCGACGCTCGGCAGGTGGTGACTCTCGAGCATCGGTGCCGGGTAGGGGATGTCGAAGCCGGTGACCCGCAGGATCGGGGCGTGCAGGTGGTGGAAGCAGCGTTCGGTGAGACGAGCGGCGATCTCGGCGCCGTAGCCGCAGAAGCCGGCGGCCTCGTGCACGACGACCGCGCGGCCGGTGCGCCGCACCGAGTCGGTGAGGGTGCGGTCGTCGACGGGGGAGAGGCTGCGCAGGTCGATCACCTCGGCGTCCCAGCCCTCGTCGGTGGCCGCAGCCGCCGCGTCGAGTACGGTGGCGACGGTCCCGCCGTAGCTGATCAGGGTGACGTCTGTGCCTGGCCTCACGACGGCGGCCTGGTCGATGGCCGGCCCGGCGCTGGTGAGTTCGACGGTCTCCTTGGACCAGTAGCGGCGCTTGGGCTCGAGGAAGATCACCGGGTCCGGGCACTCGATGGCCTGCCGCAGCAGCCGGTACGCGTCCGCCGGCGTCGCGGGCGTCACGACCCGTAGCCCCGGCGTGTGGGCGTAGTACGCCTCGGAGGAGTCGCAGTGGTGCTCGACCCCGCCGATGCCGCCGCCGTACGGGATTCGCACGACGATCGGCAGGCTGACCGCGCCCCGCGTGCGGTTGTGCAGTTTCGCGAGGTGGCTGGCGATCTGCTCGAAGGCGGGGTAGGCGAACGCGTCGAACTGCATTTCCACGACCGGGCGCATCCCGTTCATGGCCATGCCGATCGCGGTGCCCATGATGCCGGCCTCGGCCAGCGGCGTGTCGAAAACGCGTGCGTCCCCGAAGCGGTCCGCGAGCCCGTCGGTCACCCGGAAGACCCCGCCGAGGGTGCCGACGTCCTCGCCGAAGACGAGCACGCGCTCGTCCGCGGCCAGGGCATCGGCGAGGGCGGCGTTGAGCGCCGCGGCCATGGTGATCGGCGCCGGGGTCCGCGTCGCTCTCGACGACTCCGCGCCGGTCAGGGTGCTCGTCACCGTACGCCTCCTTCGGTTTCCCCGGCGTCGCGGAGCTCGGCGAGCAGGTCGTTGCGCTGCTCGATCAGCGGCCGGGTCGGTTCGCTGTAGACGTGGGCGAACAGCTCGGCCGGATCGAGGGCGACATCGGCGTTCATGCGGTCGCGAAGCGCCGCCGCGAACTGCTCGGCCTCGGCCCGCAGCCGCTCCTCGCCGCCGTCGTCCAGCCGGCCGGCGGCGCGAAGATAGGTGTTCAGCCGGTCGATTGGGTCACGCGCCAGCCAGAACGCGACCTCGTCGCTGTCGCGGTAGCGGGTGGCGTCGTCGGCGTTGGTGTGCGCCTCAATGCGGTAGGTGCTGGCCTCGATGAGCGTCGGCCCCTCGCCGCGGGCGGCCCGCTCGACGGCCGCGCGCACGGTGGTGTACACCGCGGCAGCGTCGTTGCCGTCGATCAGCCAGCCGGGGACGCCGTAGCCGACGCCCTTGTGGGCCAGGGACGGCGCGGCGGTCTGCTTGTCGAGCGGGACGCTGATCGCGTAGCCGTTGTTCTGCACCAGGAAGACCACCGGCGCCTTCCAGACCGCGGCGAAGTTCAGCGCCTCGTGCGTGTCGCCCTCACTCGTCGCGCCGTCGCCCAGCAGGACGAGGGCCACGGTGTCCTCACCCTTCAGCCGCGCGGCGTGCGCCAGCCCGACAGCGTGCAGCGTGTTGGTGGCCAGCGGAGTGCACTGCGGCGCGACACGGTGCTGGTACGGGTCGTAGCCGCAGTGCCACTGCCCGCGCAGCAGGCTCAGCACCTCGACCGGGTCGACGCCCCGCGTGACGATCGCGACCGAGTCCCGGTAGGTCGGGAACAGCCAGTCGTGCTCGCGCAGGGCCAGCACCGCGCCGACCTCGCAGGCGTCCTGGCCGCGCGAGGACGGATAGACCGCCAGCCGGCCCTGCTTGGTCAGGGCCGTGGCCTGGGCGTCGAACCGCCGCCCGATCACCATCCGGCGGTACAGCTCGAACAGCGTCTCCTCGGCCGGCAGTCGCCCGGCGTCCCCGACCGGTGCGCCCGCCGGGTCGATCAGCCGCCACGGCTCCGTGCTGGGGAGCAGATCGACACCGATCGGCTCGACCGGCGAAGTTGGCGGATGGCTGGCGGTAGTGGTCACGGTTCGGCTCCAGTCGAGGCTCGGTGAAGCGATTGACGTGCAGTTTCGCCCCGATGGTGGCCAACGATCCAGAGTTGTGACCAAGGCTGAGACTCTTGGTCTGAACTTGCCGATACCGTAGGCAATATGACTGATCAACAGGGTCCCGCGGCGGGGGTCGACAGACAAATGGCCGAGCTGGACGAGACCGACCGGCGCATCGTCGACAAGCTACGCGGCAACAGCCGGATGTCGATGCGAGCCTTGGCGGCGGCGCTGCACATCTCCCGCGCCAACGTCTACACGCGGGTGGCCCGGTTGGAGCGCGACGGCGTGATCACCGGCTACACCGCGATCATCGACCCTCAGCGGTACGGGCACGCACTGTCGGCCTACGTCTACCTCAAGGTGCAGCAACAGTCGTGGAAACGCCTGCAGGACCGGCTGCTCAGCATCCCCGAGGTCGACCACGCGGCCCTGGTCTCCGGAGAGCACGACATCGTGCTGCTGGTGCGGACGCGCGACACGGCCGCGTTGCGCGACCTGGTACTGACCCGCCTGCAGGAGATGCCGGAGGTGTTGAGCACCCAGACCGACCTCATCTTCGACGAGACGACGCCGGCCGCACGGTTGGTGGGCACATCCGCGGACTGACCCGCCGCCACACCTGCGTTCAGCGCCGGGCGTGGCGGTCGGTCTGCATGAAGACCTTGAGGACCGAACGCAGGCCGAGGACGAAACCGCACAGCGCCAGGCTGAATCCGAGGAGGGTATTGAGCCGGATCCGGGGAGTGATGAAAGGCCCGGTGTCGGCGACGATCAGCAGTACTGCGGCGAGGATCGCTCCGACGGCGACCACGGACACGGCGACGTCGTTGAGACGGCCGCGGATCCAACTGCGGTCATCCGGGTCTGCCACCGGACGTACCCGCACCGACAACGTCCCGTCGGCCAGCGCGCCGGTGGTCCGCTCCAGACGCGACGGGAGCCGGCCCAGCGACGCCGCGGCGACGGACCCGCGGGCCTTGGCGAGGTCCGCGATTCGGTCGGGGGCGAGCATCCGGGCGGTGATGTCGGCGGCCGAGCGTTGCGCCGATCCGATCAGCGAGAAGCCCGGGTCGAGCGCGACCAGCGACTCCTCCGCGGAGGTGATCGTTCGCAGCCCACGGCCGCCGCGCAGCCTTTGTCCGCGACCTTCGGGGTGGTCTCCGTGAGGGCCACGGTGCCGGCCGGGACCGTGAAGACGTCGTCATTGTTGTTGCCCGGCACCGATTAGGCCGGCATTTCGCTCGGTTTCATGCCGGTGCCGGTTTGGGGCCGATGGTGTGTCGCCAGCAGCGACGCCCATGCCAGTGCGAGGGCGATCGTGAGAGCGAAGGCGACGTTGACCGGGCGCGATCCCTGCGGGGGTGAAGATCAAGCTTCAGGTGACGAGGAACGCCGCTCCGGTCACGCCGCTGAAGGCTGGCCTTGGCCCCTGCCATACGCAGCTCCCCGGAGGGTGAGGGTTTCCACACGCCATCTCTATACCCCTGGGGGTATGGTGGGTGCGGGGTGACGGCATCCGTGGGCTCCGGTCATACCCGCCGGGGTATGTGCGAGAAGGAGTTGTGTGGTGATAGTCCGCGAAATCGGCGTCCGGGAGCTGCAGGAGCGCGGCACCCGGTCAAGCCTGGTGCTGGACGTGCGCAGTCCGGAGGAGTTCGCCCTGTCCGCGGCGGGCGCGCAGGCGTGGTCGCTGGCCGGTGGCACGCAGGCCTGGCTGGCGGCCGCCAGCCCGATGGTCCACGGCATCGAACGTCGCTGACACCGGCGTACACCAGGCAACAACGAAAGGCGACAATCGCAATGACGATCGACGTCGAGGCCGTCGAGACCTCGTCCCTGGGTGACCGCACCTACCTGGCCCACGACGGGCGGGTCGCCGTGGTGGTGGACCCGCAGCGCGACATCGACCGCGTCCTGGCCCTGGCGGGCCGGCTCGGCGTGCGCATCACGCACGTGGTGGAGACCCACCTGCACAACGACTACGTCTCCGGGGGGCTGGCCCTCGCGAAGGTGACCGGCGCGGCGTATGTGGTGGCGGCAGCCGACGCGGTGGCCTTCGACCGGGTACGGGTGGTCGACGGGGACGAGATCACCGTGTCGGAGCGGATGCGGCTGGCCGTGGTGGCCACGCCGGGACATACGTTCCACCACCTGTCGTATGTGCTGCATGGCGCCGGGGGACCTGTCGGGGTGTTCACCGGCGGATCGCTGCTGTTCGGTACCACCGGCCGTACCGATCTGCTGGGCAAGGAACACGCTCACGCGCTGGCCCTCCATCAGCACGCCTCCGCTAGCCGGCTGGCCGACCTGTTGCCCGACGGTGCGCAGGTGTGGCCCACCCACGGGTTCGGCAGCTTCTGCTCGGCCACCCAGTCGGACGCGTCGGAGTCCACCATCGGCCGGGAGCGGTCTGCCAACCCGGTGCTGCGGCTGGAGGCCGACGAATTCGTCACCACGACGCTGGCCGGGCTGGACGCCTATCCCGCGTACTACGCCCACATGGGCGCCCGCAACGCATCCGGCGCGGACCTGATCGACCTGGCCCCGGTCCAGCCCGCGAACGCCGACGAGCTGCGTACCCGGATCACCGCCGGGGAGTGGGTGGTGGACCTGCGCTCGCGCAAGGCGTTCGCTCGCCAGCACCTGGCCGGCACGCTGAGCTTCGGCCTGGACGGGCCGATGTCGACCTGGCTGGGCTGGCTGGCCCCTTGGGGCGCCCCGATCACCCTGCTCGGGGAGTCACCGGAGCAGGTCGCCGCCGCGCAGCGGGAACTGGCCCGGATCGGCATCGACCGCCCTGCCGCCGCGGCCACCGGCACCCCGCAGCAGTGGGCGGGCGGCGACACCTCCCGGCTGGGCGAGCTGATCACCGCCACCTTCGCCGACCTGGCCGCCGCCCGCGCCGGCCGTCCCCCGCACGGGCTGCCCGCCCCGGATGTCCTGCTCGACGTACGCATGGGCAACGAGTGGCGCGCCGGGCACGTCGACGGCGCGGTGCACATTCCGCTGCCCGATCTGGCGCACCGCCTCGACGACGTGCCCCTCGGGGTGGTCTGGGTGCACTGCGGGTCCGGCTACCGTGCGGCCGCCGCGACCAGCCTGCTCGTCCGCGCCGGACGCCGGGTCGTGCACATCGACGACGCCTACGCGAGGGCCGCCGAGGCAGGTCTGCCAATCATCACCACCGACAAGAAGGACATCTGATCGTGCCCGGCACCCTTCCCGTCGACGATCTGCGCCACCTCATGGAATCCGGCGGCACACCCCGGCTCATCGATGTGCGCACCCCGGGCGAGTTCGAGACCGCCCACATCCCGAGCTCCTGCAACATCCCCCTCGACCTGCTCCGCGAGCACGGCAACGAACTGCGGGCCCACCTCGATGAAGAGGTCGTACTGGTCTGCCGCTCCGGACAGCGCGCCAGCCAGGCCGACCAGGTCCTCGCCGCGGCCGGGCTGCCCAACCTGCGCGTGCTCGATGGCGGGACGAGCGCCTGGCAGGCCGCCGGCGGACCGGTGTGCCGTGGCCGGGTCCGATGGGACCTCGAACGCCAGGTCCGGCTGGTCGCCGGCTCGATCGTGCTCGTCGCGGTCGTGCTCAGCGTGGTGGCGCCGCCGGTGAAGTGGATCGCCGGTCTCATCGGCGCGGGGCTGACCATCGCCGCGCTGTCGGGCACCTGTGCGATGGGGATGCTGCTGGCCAAGCTGCCCTACAACCGGGGGCCCCGCACCGACCTCGACAGCGTCATCGCGTCGCTGGCCGCCGACCGGCCATGACCGCCGCGGCGGCGTCCACCTCGAAGCCGGCTGGGCGCATCCCGCGAGGAGGTCCACGATGATTGCGGCGCTCGGCCTGGGTGCCGCGATCGGCATCCTGCTCGGGCTGCTCGGCGGCGGCGGCTCGATTCTGGCCGTGCCGGCCCTCGTGTACGGCGTCGGGCTGCCGCTGCGCGCAGCGGTGCCGACCTCTCTGCTCGTGGTCGGGATCTCCTCGGCCGCCGCCGTGCTGCCCCGGCTGCGCGCCGGGCAGGTCCGCTGGCGCATCGCCGCCGTCTTCGGCGCCGCCGGTGCGGTGTCGGCGTTCGCCGGTGCCGTGGTCAACCGGCAGCTCGACCCCCGAGCCGTGCTGATCGGTTTCGCGGTCATGATGGTCGCCGCCGGGATCCGGATGCTGCGCCGGCAGGGCGGCGATGGCGGGGACTGCGCCCTGCCCGGCGGCGGGGTGAACTGGCGCGGCTGCCTGCCCAAGTCCGTCGGTGCCGGCGTGGTCGTCGGGTTCCTCACCGGCCTGTTCGGCGTCGGCGGCGGGTTCCTCATCATCCCCGCCCTCGTCCTGCTGCTCGGCCTGCCAATGGCCGTCGCGGTCGGTACGTCGCTGATCATCATCGTGATCAACTCGGCCGCCGGCTTCGCCGCCCACGCCGGCGATGCCACCGTCGACTACGGGATCGCGGCCGGTTTCACTGTCACGGCGATCGCCGGCTCACTGGTCGCCGCCCGCGTCGCCACCCGGCTGCCCGCCGAGCGCCTGCGCCGCTGGTTCGCCTGCTTCGTCTTCGTCATCGCGGCGTTCGTCGTGGTCCAGGCTCTGCTCAGCCCACCCGCCGGGTGATGCTGCTCGGAGCGGGCCGTTGGTGGTCTTCAGGTCGCGACGTCAGGCCAGGGACAGGAACAGCTTCTCGAGTTGGGCGACGTCGACGGTCTGCGCCTCGCCGTCCGCCTCGGCGGTGACGCACTGCCGCAGCCCCGTCGCGATGATTTTGAAGCCGGCCCGGTCGAGCGCCCGGGACACGGCCGCGAGCTGGGTGACGACCTCCGCGCAGTCCCGGCCGTCCTCGATCATCGCGATCACGCCGCGGATCTGGCCCTCGGCGCGGCGCAGCCGCTTGATGACGTCACCGAGGGCGTCCTGGTCGATCTGCATGCCCGCTCCTCATCACCGCTGTGCCGCCAAGGATACCCCGTGGGGTACGTCAGCGGCGTGTGGGCGGTCACCGCAGCAAGACCATCACCACTTCGCTAACCATCGGCGCGCATGAATCTGCTCGCCGATCAGGCCGGTGCGGTCGCGGCCGCTGGCGTGTGCTGGTGCGTCAGTGGGTGGCCGTTGGGATGGTCTGGCAGGTCCCGGTCGGCGTGGTCGGCGTGGAATAGCGCCTCCGCGAGGAGCGCGCGGACGTGGGTGTCGGCGGCGGAGTAGTGCACGAAGGTGCCTTCGCGGCGGCCGCGGACGAGACCGGCGAGGCGGAGTTTGGCCAGGTGCTGGCTGACGGCGGTGGGGGCGGCGCCGACGAGTTCGGCGAGGCAGGCGACCGACGACTCGCCCTGCAGCAGCGCCCACAGGATCTTGATCCGGGTCGGGTCGGCGAGCAGCCGGAATCCCTCGGCGGCGAGGTGGACCTGCTCGTCGTTCGGCATCTGGAAATCGGGCAGCTCGGTGTGCACCCGACAAGCGTAACCGCATCCTCCATACCTGTCTGCTCATCTGCCTGGCTATCTTCATGAGTACGCAGGTATGGTGGTTTGTCGTGACCGTGACTACGACACAACCGTCCGCTCCGCTCGCCGCGGGAGAGGTGCCGCGGCGGGCACGCCGCCTCGCGGGCCGCCTGTGGGCGCTGGCCGAGATCCGCTGGGCCGCTGTCGCCACCGCGCTGTTCGCGGCCGGCGGCGTCGCGCAGGTCGCCGGCGCACCCGCCCCGATCTGGTGGACGCTGTACCTGGCCTGCTACGTCAGCGGCGGGTGGGAGCCGGCGCTGGGCGGGCTGCGCGCACTGCGGGAGCGCACGCTGGACGTGGACCTGCTGATGATCGTGGCCGCGATCGGCGCCGCCGCGATCGGGCAGGTCTTCGACGGGGCGCTGCTCATCGTCATCTTCGCCACGTCCGGCGCGCTCGAGGCGTTCGCCACCGCTCGCACCGCTGACTCGGTGCGGGCGCTGCTCGATCTGGCACCCGAGCAGGCGACGCGCCTGGACGCCGGCGGGGCTGAAGCCGTCGTCGACGTCGTTGCGCTTCGCGCCGGCGATCTGGTCCGGATTCGGCCCGGCGAGCGCATCGGCGCCGACGCCGTCGTCGTCGACGGGGCCAGCGACGTCGACCAGGCGAGCATCACCGGCGAGGCACTGCCGGCCCCGAAGGCCCCCGGCGACGAAGTGTTTGCCGGCACCCTCAACGGCACGGGCGCGCTGATCGTGCGGGTGCAGCGCGAGGCCGGCGAGTCGGTCATCGCGCGCATCGTGGCGATGGTGGAGGAGGCGTCGGCGACCAAGGCCCGCACCCAGCTGTTCATCGAGAAGATCGAGCAGCGGTACTCCGTCGGTGTGGTCGCCGCCACCGTCATGCTGTTCACGATCCCGCTGCTGTTCGGCGCCGACCTGCGCAGCACGCTGCTGCGCGCGATGACCTTCATGATTGTGGCGTCGCCGTGCGCCGTCGTGCTGGCCACGATGCCGCCGCTGCTGTCCGCGATGGCCCTGGCCGGGCGGCACGGCGTCCTGGTCAAGTCCGCGGTCGTGATGGAACAGCTCGCCGACACCACCCGGGTCGCATTCGACAAGACCGGCACCCTCACCACCGGCGCCCTCCAAGTCGCGGGCGTCCACCCGGCCCCCGGTGGCATCGGCCAGGACGAGCTACTCCGGTTGGCCGGGGCGGTCGAGACCCGCAGCGAGCACCCGGTCGGGACCGCGATCGTGGCCGCCTGCCGGGACCGCGGTCTGGGCGTCCCGGCAGCAACGGACTTCCGGTCCACGCCGGGCAGCGGTGTCACGGCCGTGATCGAGGGCCGCCGAATCGAGGTCGGAAGGCCCGCGCTCTCGACCACGCATCGCCTGGCGGGTTCGCCGGGGCGCAGCTACAGGCGGCCGTCGATGCGGCCCACGCTGCCGGCCACACGGCCGTCGTCGTGCTGGACCGCGACATCCCGGTCGGCGTCATCGCGCTCGCCGACCAGATCCGCCCGGCGGCCGCCGAGACGGTGACCACGCTCGCCACGCTGACCGGCTCCGCGCCGGTGCTGCTCACCGGCGACAACGCCGGCGCCGCAGGCCGGGTCGCCGCCGAGGCCCGGATCAGCGAGGTCCACGCCGGGCTCCTGCCGCAGGACAAGGTTGACCGGGTCCGTGGCCTGCAGCAGGACGGTCACCGCGTCCTGCTCGTCGGTGACGGGGTGAACGACGCGCCCGCCCTGGCCACCGCGGACCTTGGTATTGCCATGGGCCGCTACGGCTCCGACCTCGCCCTCACGACCGCCGACGCGGTCCTCGTCCGCGACGATCTCGCCGCGCTGCCCGGGCTCATCGCCCTGTCCCGCCGCGCGCGGCGCCTCGTGACCGCCAACCTCGTCATCGCCGGGAGCTTCATCAGCGTCCTGGTCGCCTGGGACCTGCTCGGTGACCTGCCGCTGCCGCTCGGCGTGGCCGGCCACGAGGGCTCCACCGTCATCGTCGGCCTCAACGGCCTGCGCCTGCTCGCCGGCGCCGCGTGGCGGCGCGCCGGCGGGCGGCACACCGTAGCGCCATCGGCCGAGCCGACACCCTGACCCGGTAGCGGATCGCGGGCGCCGCCGTCGGCGCTACGTGCGCAAGGCCAAACTCGGCGGCCGGCCCATCGCGGGAACTTTCGCCCGGTCGTCGTCGACTAAGCAGCATAGTGGTCGGCGTGATCGGTGTCGCCGCGGCGCTGGCGTTCTGGCCAGGACGCCGGCGGCCCGACCAGGAACTCTCCGGACCGCAGCAAGCGGCGGATCGCCGGTCATGACCGTGGGCCGATGCCCGCGTGCGCTGCTGCTCGCAGCCATGACGGCAGCCGGGGTGGGCGCAGCGCTGGCGGTGACCGCTGCGGCCGGAGGGGCCGCGCCGGTGCCCCTGCCCGGGGTGCGGGGCCCGGACCCGGCGACAAGCCGGCTGTTGCCGGCCGCTCGGGTGCTGGCCGACGGCGCCGCTGGTGCTGGCCGCCCCGGTGACCCTGGCGCTGCAGGCGTCGCTGCTGTCCGCCGCCACCACGCTGCACGCGATCCTCGGCCTGGCGATCCAGCAGTCCAGCACCCTGATCGCCGCCGACTGGTACCAGGCGCTCGCCCGGCCCTGGGGCGGCCCACCGCTGCAGGATCAGCGGCTCGGCGGCGCGATCGCCTGGTCGTTCGGCAAACCGCCCTCGGCCGCGGTCGCCGTCGCCCTGCTCGCCCAGTGGTGGCGAGCCGACCAGCGCGAAGCCCGCCGGGTCGACCGCGAGCTCGACCGGGCCCAGGCCGCCGGCGTGGACAACGCCCTGGCCGCCTACAACCGGCAACTCGCCGCCTGGGCCCAGCGCGACCCCTGACCGGGTCCAACGGCTGCTGGCGCTGTACGGCCAGCCGGGCGTCGGTCTACTATCGGCCTTCGGAAAGCAGCGTTGGTCGATGTATGTGCCGGAGGCCGCCATGCGTCATCACCCCGTCGGCCGCCGCTTGCGGCTTGCGTTGGTCGCCGCGCTCACCTCGGCGCTGGCCGCGTGCGCGTCCGGGCCTGACCGTGGCCCCTCCCCGGCGCCGACCGGACCGCCGGACGCCAAGACCGCGATGGTCTGCCAGAACGAGGCCCAGGAGGACATCGAGGAGGCGTTGGGCCTGCCGACCAGCCAGCCGCCGACCTCGACCTGGCAGGACCGGGTGTACACCTGCACCTACCGCTACCCCGGCGGGGTCATGCTGGTCTCGGTGAAAGAGCTGCCGGACGCCGGGGCCGCCACCAAGTACTTCGACGAGCAGCAGGCCGCGGCGACCAGCCCGGTGCCGTTCCCCGACATGGGCGATGCCGCCTTCGCGGTCAACAACGTCGCGACCTACGTCCGGAAGGACCGGTTCGTCCTCAAGGTCGACGTCAGCGGGCTGCCCGAGGTGCTCGGCGAGAAGAAGACGCCCCGCAACCACGTCGGCATCGCCGTTTCCAGCGTGATCCTCGGCTGCTGGGTCGGCGACTGACCTGGCGCCACCGGCATCAACCCGGCATTACGAAGGTCGACCGTAGGCTTTCGGCCAGGGCAAATGGGCGTCATGGCGGACGACGGGTGGCACGATTCGGGGAGTCGGTGTACTACGCCGAATAGTAGTGTTCTGGGTGTCGGCGGGACGCCGGCTATGGCCCCGATTCCCTGTGTTGTGAGAGGACGATCCTGATGAGCGAGTACGGCGACTTCGACGGCGGGCACGAGCCGGGCGGTGAGCTGGAGTACGGCAACTTCCAGTCCGGTCACGAGGCTGGTTCGCTGGACCAGTTGCACCAGGCTGCGGGTAGTGAGTCGGACTATGACTCGCAGTTCGGTGTGTACGGCGAGGATCACAGTGCGTCGGAGTCCACGGATTTCCAGACGGGTAGGCACGTGGAGTTCACGGGTGCGGACGGCAGCCGGTACGAGTCGACGGATTTCACGAACTACTCCAACGATTCGGAGTCCTCGGACTCGGTGTTCGCCGCGCAGGGCAGCGAGTCGGCGCACACCGCGGACTTCTCCCAGCTCGACGCGCTGCAGGCCCGGTTCGAGACCGACTTCGCCGAGGGCACCCAGTACAACGTCGGCGGCGGCCACTCCATCGCCGGAAACTGACCCGCTGGTGTCATCGCGGCGAACCCGGCCGCCGGTATCCGTGCCCCGTTGCGCGGATACCGGCGGCCGGGTTCGCGGGAGTGACTACTAAGGAGATTAGTAGTATGGTTGTGGAGGGTCGTGCCGGGGGTTTTCCCAACCAATCCCCTTGGTCGTTGTTGCCGGCACGACCCCCAATTGGGGACGGCACCGTCTTGAGCCGCACATCGTCCTTGAGCAGGTGCACGACGGTCGCTGCACGTGCCGGACCGGCCTGCGTCGGTCCGGGCCGCGTGGCGACGGACGATCTTCGCTGCGGTGCAGCGCGGTCTCGTCCCGGATGGCTGTCAGCTAGCCCACACTGAGCAGTTACTACGCGCATGCGCGCTCGGCAATGTCCCAGGGACCCGCGGGAAAGCGCCGGAGCAGACTGCGACGACGGGGGCGCCGCGTCGGTGGGCTCGGCGTACCGCGTCGATCACCGCGGGCTGGGTCGGCCGTTCCCGACGGTTCTCACCCCGTAGCTGCCTTGCTGACGCGTGCCGGCCGCAGGGCGCCGGCGCGCGCGGCGGCCAGCGTGACTCGCACCGCCTGGTCGGCGGTCGCCTCGTTGACTGGCTCGGCCGTGATGAGCAGACGCAGGTAGATCGGCGCGGCAAGGGTCTTGAGCAGTTCGGCCGCATCGGTATCCCGGGGCAGTTCGCCGCGCTCGATGGCGCGGGCTACCACCGGTTCACCTCTCGTGAGCCGGTCGTCGAACACGTGCCGCCTGGCCGCGGCGATCTCCGGGAGATGGGCCGCCCCGGTGAACATGGCGGCGAGGATGGCCTGCCCGGTCGAACTGGTGAACATCTGGACGAGTGAACGCGCCAACGCCCGCAGGTCGGTCTCGATCGCTCCGGTGTTGGGAACGGGGAGGTCGGTGGCCAGGTGATCCGCCAGGGCGTCGACGAGCAGGCTGTCACGATCCACCCAACGTCGGTACACCGTCGTCTTATGCACCCCCGCACGCTGGGCGATGTCCTCGACACTCAACGCGGCATAGCCCTTGTCCAGGAGTTCGGCGAGCGTGGCGGCGTGAACCGCGGCGCGCACCTTGGCGCCACGGCCGACCGGCCGCGCGGCGGACTGGACGGGCTCGGCAGGCTGCATTGCAACTCCAAGTTGCGATATGGCGGTGCGGTTCGCATACTGAGTCTATCGCAACTCGAAGTTGCGATGGATCCGGCGCCCTCCCGTGAGATGGATACAACGTGCGGAATTCTTCCTCTTGGACTCTGCCTACCGTTCCCGGCCAGTCCGGGCGCATCGCGGTCGTGACCGGTGCCAACAGCGGCATCGGCTACGTTACCGCCCGCGAACTGGCCCGCCGTGGCGCAAACGTGGTGCTGGCCTGCCGTGACCTGGAGCGTGGCCACGCCGCCCTGGCCCGCATGCGGAGCGAGGTACCTGACGCCGTCCTGGAACTGCGCCAGGTAGACCTGGGCAGCCTGGCCTCCATCCGAGCGTTCGCCGCTGAGTGGGACCACGGTCGACTCGACCTGCTGATCAACAACGCCGGGGTGGCGATGGTGCCCTACGCCCTGACCGCGGACGGGTTCGAGTCGCAGTTCGGCATCAACCACCTCGGAACCTTCGCCCTGACCGGCCTGCTGCTGCCGCATTTGCTCGCCGCACCCGAGCCGCGGGTGGTCACCGTCAGTAGCGAAGGACAGCGCTTTGCCCGCTTCGACCTAGGCAACCTCAACGCTGAACGGGCCTACCGCACGGCCTTCGCCTACGTGCAGTCGAAACGGGCCAACCTCTACTTCGCCATGGAACTGCAGCGCCGGGCGGACGCCGCCGAGCTGAAGCTGCGCAGCATGGCCGTCGCACCCGGCCTCACCCGCACCAACGTGCTCACCAGCGGTGCCAACAGTGGCAGAGGACGGCTCTACACGACCGCCACACGCCTGCTCATGCGCGTGGCCTTCCGGCCCACCCCGGAAGGAGCGAAGACCTCCCTGTACGCCGCAAGCGCATCGGACCTGCCCGGCGGCAGCTACATCGTCCCCGACGGCCTGCTGCAACTGCGCGGTGAACCGACCCGCCGAACTCGCGAGCGCGCCATCCGCGACACCGTCACAGCCACCCGCCTGTGGCAACTCTCCGAACACCTCACCGGCGTCACCTACAACCTCAACGCCGCCGCCACACCGACACCCGCGACCGGGTGACGGTGCGGGACCTGCCGGAGTCGCGACTCTTGAGGTTGCTCTTGGTTGGCTGCCTCGTTGTCCTGCTCGGCCGCCTGACTACCTGCCGAGGCGAATCGGGAATGACCTCCGCCGGTCATCGCTATGGTTGGCGCCTGCGGCAGCAGCTTGCGTTGGAGAAGCGGAGCGGGCCTGGCCTACGCTCATAGGTGGCCGGGGGCGCCGGTCAGGCGCCAGACCTGCTTGGCCGGCGCGGCCGGGTCGGTCTGGCATGGCCACTGTTCGATCCCGGCGGAGTCGGCGGTGCTGTCGGCCTTCGCGCGCAGGCATTTGCCGCTGTGGGTGGCGGCGAGCTTGTAGTCCTGGTCCGGGCCGGCGACCTGGTACAGCTCGAACCGCTGCTCGGCCAGGCCGGCGCAGGGGCTCTGCACGACAGCGGCGCCGTTGGCGGTGCTGGCGCTCGCGACGGTCATGCACAGCCCGTTCTGGGCGTTGGCGATGGTGTACGTCTTCGTGCCGACGCGGCTGAAGACGAAGCGCTGCGCGCCGGTCGCGTTGCAGCCGTACTGCTGCAGTTGGGTCCCGCCGGTGGTGGTGCTGTTCGGGACGTCGAGGCAGCGGCCGGAGTACACGGCGACCGCAGTGCCGGTGAAGTCGCGCGCGGCGAGGGCGTCCCGCACGCTGAGGTACGCCGGTTTCGGCTGGAGATTCTCCCCGAGCAGGTCGGCCGCGCCCCAGCCCGGGATGGCGGCCGGTACCCAGGAGTGCGCGTCGGTGAATCCCCACACCGTGAGCGAGACGCAGCGGGCCACCGCCAGGCAGGCGTCGACCGCCCGGCGGTACACCGTCGCCTGGGTTGTCAGCTTCGCGTCGTCCGCCGGCAGCGGCATGCGCACGTCAAGCTCGGTGACCGCGACGTCGACGCCGAGGCCGGCGAAGCGTGCGAGCGTGGCGCCGAGTTGGGACAGGGCGCTGCCGGTCGTCACGTGCGTCTGGAAACCGACCCCGTCAATGGGCACACCCTGCGCGCGCAGGTCCCGCACCAGCGCGTACAGGGCGTCACTCTTGGGGTTGGCCCACTCGGCGTTGAAGTCGTTGATGTAGAGCTTCGCGGCGGGATCGGCGGCGCGCGCCCAGCGGAACGCATCGGCGATGTAGCCGCTGCCGAGCCGGTTGAGCCAGATACTCGGCCGCAGCGTGCCGTCCTCGTTGAACGCCTCGTTCACCACATCCCAGACGCCGACCCGGCCGGCATACCGCGTCATCATGGTTTCGATGTGCTGCTTGAGGCTGGCGCGCAGCTGCTCGTCGGTGAAGCCCCCGCCGGTGAGCCAATCGGGCAGCGAGTTGTGCCACACGAGCGCGTGCCCGCGCACGGTCTGCCCGTTCTGCTGCGCGAAGTCCACGATCGCGTCGGCGTCGCCCCACGTGTACTGCCCCTGGGCGGGCTCCACCTGCGACCACTTCATGGCGTTCTCCGGCGTCACGCCGTTGAACTCGTAGCGCAGTTTGTCGCGATACCCCTGCTCCTGCGCCAGCGCCCCGGCACTGACCGCCGATCCGATCCGCAGCCCGCGCGCGGCGGCGAGCGTACGCAACGTCGAGTCGGCGGCGGCGGCCGGCGCGGCGGCGACCACCCACCCGGTGATGCCCCACCCCGCGACCAGAACGAGCACTCCAACCAGGACATGTCTGACCCACCGCCGTCGCATACCGTCCCCCGGTCCCGTCATGCCAGCGTGCCGCCCCGGGAACGTAGCACGGGGGGCCGAGTTTGGCTCGCCCGTCATGGGAGACATCGATGAGCCGCTCGTCGTCGTCGGCGAACCATTCGCCCTCGCCCGGTTCCTCGGCCGCGCCGTCGAGGGAGATCAGCTCGTACAGCACCACGTTGCCCATCGCGTTGGTCCTTCCCGGCCGGTCAGCCGCGGTGTGGCTTTTGGATGAGGTCAGGGACCGGCGAGCTGGTCGCGGCGGCGGACGAGGTACGCCGTCTCGGCGGTGTTGCCGGCCAGCGCGATGGCCCGGTCGTAGGCCGCCCGTGACTCCTCGCTGCGGCCCAGCCGGCGCAGCAGGTCGGCGCGGGTGGCGTGGAAGGCGTGGTAGTCCTCCAGCGGCAGCGCGTCGACCTGCGTCAGCGCCAGCTGCGGGCCGTCGATCTCGGCGACCGCGATCGCCCGGTTGAGCCGCACGATCGGCGAGGGGTCGAGGCGGGCCAGCTGGTCGTAGAGCGCCACGACCTGCGACCAGTCGGTGTCGCGGACGTCGGGGGCGTCGGTGTGCACGGCGTTGATCGCGGCGAGGATCTGGTAGCGGCCCGGGGCCTGGCCGGACGCGAGGCGCGCGCGGACCAGGGCGTGGCCCTCGGCGATCAGCTCGCGGTCCCAGGCGCCGCGGTCCTGCTCGCCGAGGGCGACGAGCTCGCCGCTCGCGGACACCCGCGCGGCACGGCGGGCCTCCGTCAGCAGCATCAGCGCCAGGAGCCCGGCGACCTCGCCGTCCGCCGGCATCAGGTCGCGCAGCAGCCGGGTCAGCCGGATCGCCTCGGCGGTCAGGTCGCCGCGGACCGCCTCCTGCCCGGGGTCCGAGGCCAGGTAGCCCTCGTTGAAGATCAGGTAGAGGACGGCGAGCACTCCGGTGAGCCGGGCCGGGAGGTCCTCGCGCGACGGCACGCGGTAGGGGATCCCCGCCGCCTTGATCTTCGTCTTCGCGCGGGTGATCCGCCGGCCCATGGCGGCCTCCTGGACCAGGAACGCGCGGGCGATCTCGGGCACGGTGAGCCCGCCGACCATCCGCAGGGTCAGCGCGACCCGTGCCTCCATGGCCAGCGCGGGGTGGCAGCAGGTGAAGACGAGGCGGAGCCGGTCGTCGTCGATGGCGCCGAGCGGCTCGGGGGTGTCGAAGAGCATCAGCGCCTCCTTGTGCTTCTCCTCGCGCTTTGCCTCGCGCCGTAGGCGGTCGATGGCCTTGCGGTTGGCGGTGGTGGCGAGCCACGCGCCGGGGTTCGGCGGGACGCCGTCGACCGGCCAGCGCTCGACGGCGGTCGCGAACGCCTCGGCGGCCATCTCCTCGGCGATGTCGAGGTCGCCGATGCGCCTGGCCAGGGTTGCGACCACACGGGCCCATTCCTCGCGGTGGGCCCGGGTGATCGCCTCTGCGGCGCCGGTCATGCTTCCAGGAACGGCCGCAGCTCGACCCGCCGGTTGCAGTGTTTCGACCCGAGGGCGGCGAGCCGCCGCGCCACGTCGAGGTCGGGGGCGTCGATGATCCAGAAGCCGGCGATGTGCTCCTTGGACTCCAGGTAGGGCCCGTCGGTGAACACCGGCTCCCCGTCCCGGCTGTCGACGACGGTGGCCGTGCTGGGCGACGCGAGGCCGCCGGCGAACACCCAGTGGCCGTCGGCCTGCAGCTGGTCGTTGAAGACCTCGATCGCGGCCTGCTCCTGCTCGGTGGCGCGGCCGGCCGTTTCGTCGAGCACGGACACCAGGTACTGCGCCATCGTCATCATCTCCTGTCGTCTGGCCGCCCCTCGGGCCGCCTTGCACCCCTGCTACGAACGCCGCTGCCTCGATCCGACAGCCTCCGCCGGGACTTCTTCAAGGAATCCTCGTATGACGTAGCATGCCCGAGCGTGGGGCACGACGTGCGGGGTGTGGCCGGGCGGCATCTGCCCGGGGTCGCGGCGGACGACGTGCGGCGGCTGGGCGCGGGGCTGGACAACGCCGCGTACCTCGTCGGTGGCGAGTGGGTCGTGCGGTTCGCGGCCGATCCCGGGGCGCTCGACGTCGAGCGGGAGGCCCGCCTCCTGCGCGCCGTCGGCGAGGTGCTCCGGGGGATCGTCGCCGTGCCCGAGCCCGTCTTCGCCGCCGAGGGGGCGATGGGGTATCGGGTGCTTCCCGGCGTACCACTGCTGGAAATGCTGGACCGGGAGCCCTTCGCCGCCGTGGGCACCGTCGTCGAGGCGCTGCGGGCCCTGCACGCCGAGCCCGTCGAGCGGTTCGCGGGGCTCGTGCACACCGATGCCGACGGGCCCGGCGGGTGGCTGGAGGAGGCGCGGGAGCTGGCCGCCGCCGTCGAGCTGCCCGAGGCGGCCTGGTTTCTCGAGGCGGCGCCGCCCGCGCCCGCGGACCGGCTCGTGGTGTCGCACAACGACCTGGGGGCCGAGCATGTGCTCGTCGACCCGGCCACCGGCGCGGTCACCGGGCTCATCGACTGGAGCGACGCGGCCGTGTGCGACCCGGCGTACGACTACGGGCTGCTCCTGCGGGACCTCGGGCCCGACGCGCCGCCGATCCCGGCCGAGCTCGCCGAGCGGGCGTGGTTCTACGCGCGGTGCGGGCTGATCGAGGACCTGGCGTACGGGCGGCCGGCGTACGTGGCGAAGTCGCGCCGGCAGGCCGCGTTCCTGTTCGGGGCCGCCTGACCTTCCGCTAAGGTCTGTGTCGAAGTCCGGTCGTAATGCCGGGCTTGGTCGACAGTCCGGGGTGTGCGTCTCGTCGTTCCGGTGTGGTCCTGGCCACTGGTGTGGTGGTGGGGCTCATCCGGGGTTGTCGAGGGCTCGTTCCGAAGGTTCGCCGAGCGCCCTGCCGCCAGCCGTGTTCGCCGGTGGTGGGCTGCGGCCGCCGCGGCCGTCCACCGGTGTGGTGGGTTCCGGTTGACTCGGTCAGGGCTCCTTGCAGCCCTTCGTTGATGGCCTCGACCCCATACCGGTCGAGGGTGGCCCGTGCCGCGTCCCAGTCCACCCGCGCCGTACCCGGCTGGGCCAGGTCGGTGAGCACAGTGTGCGCACCGACCAGCGCGGCAACCAGGTCGCGGTCCCCGGTCAGCCCGCAGCCGAGGCAGTGGTGACGGCGGTCCGCCAGATCTTTCGGGACTCGCCGGCTGCAGAGGCAGTGTTGGGTCCAGGCGGTGTGCCGGGTCCCGGCCCGCGCCAGCCCCGGCCCACGCCCGGTGTGGGCGGCGACGGCGGTGGTTTCGCGGTGCAGGGCGGTCAGGAGCATGCCGGGGGTGAAGGCGTGGATGCCGCGGCCCCACCGCCGGGCCCATGCGCGGATGTCGGCGTCCTCGACGACCAGCCCGGCGCCGTGGACGGCGACCAGGGCCGCGGCGGCGATGCGGGCGCGGGTGTGCCCGGCCCTGGTACGGGCAGCACCGTCGGCGGCGGCCTGGCCTCGCAGCCGCTGGTAGGTGTTCGTCAGGGTGTCGCGCCGGTAGGCGCGGACTGGTATCCCGGCGGTGTTGGCGACCCGCGGACCGCCGGGCACGGTGGTCTGCACCGGTGGCAGCCCGGCCGCGTGGCGGCGGTCGGCGCGGCGCTGCTGGCGTGGCGAGAGCCGGTACTGGCCGGGGTTGGCGGCGCGGCGGGACCGCTCCAGGGCCCGCTGCCGGCGCCGCTGCCGCAATCGCTCGGCGGCCAGGGCGGCGTCGTGCTCGCCGGTGCGGGCGATCCGACTGGCCGCCAAGCTGCCGTCCGGGCCGGTGGGAACGGACACGACGGTCAGGTTGGACACGTTGACGTCCACCCCGCCCCGGCGCTCGAGTTGGGCGGCTGCCTGGCGGCGCTTGGTGACGGCGGGGGACGTGTAGCCGGGCCCGAGGATCATCAGGTGCGCCTCGTACCGCCACCCGCCCACCGCGCCCGGGTCGCGGTGCCGGACCAGGTCGATCTTGTGCCAGCGGTTCGGGTCGGCGAGGTAGTGCTCCAGGACGGGCCGGCGGCCCGGGCCCTGTGGCAGCCGCACCGGCAGGACGAGGTCACCTCCGCCGAGGCCGGTGCACACGACGGCGAGGGGGCCGTCGTGCTCCCACCACGACCGCACCGGCTTCCCACTGGCGGTGGTGGCGGTCACGGCCGGCGTCCGCCGCGGCTGCCACAACCGGCCAGCGTGCCCGAACGTGGCGCTATGCCCGGCCAGGCTCCCCACCAGCCGGAATGTCTCCCACTTCCGGGCGCGGGTGTGGGAACGGGCCCGGCCGGGGATCGTGGCGAATTCCCACCAGCCGCCCGGGCGGGGACGGCCGTGGCGGCGGCCGGTGGCGTCGGGGAACAGGTGCCGCTCGGTGGCTTCCCACACCCCGTCTGCCAGGTGCATGGCCAGGGCCTTGGTCAGGTACCGCCGCACATGTGGCGCCTTGTCCAGATGCCGGTAGGCGGCGTGTTCCAGGCCGCTGCGGGACAACCCGAGGCGGCCCCGGACCGCGTCGGGTCCGGCCGCTGCCCGCTCACGACGCGCGGCCCAGTAGGCGTCGACCCGGGCCCGGGCGTCGCGCTGGACCGCCCGCCGGACGGTGAACGCGGCCGCGAACACCCGCTCCACCACCTGCCGTACCCGCGGTTCGTGGACGTCCAGCGGCAGACGTAACACCGACACCGGACCCTCACACCGCCACGGCACCACCCGATTCGGCCCCCGCCGCCGTGGTCCTGCCCCCGCCACACATCGACACTACCCAACACCACCACCCAGCCGGAACCGCGACACACATCCCGCGGACAGCAGCGTTCACGACGCAGACTTTGATACGCACCCGAAACTGGTGGATAGCGTCGTCCGCCGACGTCGAAGCCGCTTGGCACGGTCGAGTCCGTCCAAAAGAATGACGCTGGAGCCCGTGGGGTAGGTACCCCGAGTTGCTGCTGCTACGAGCGCGTGTCTGAGTTTCTTGATGTTGTCGCGGGTTCCGCGGGCGGCGCCGTGTCGTTGACGGACGCGGGGGCTGAGCCGCTGGGGGTTGCCGCATGGAGATCGTCTATCCGCGGGTCGCCGCGATCGATGTGCACAAGAAGCAGGTGACCGTGGCCATCCGCACGCCGGGCGAGCGAGCCGGCCAGCGTCGCCAGCAGGTGCGGAAGCTGCCGACCTACCACCGAAGCCTGCGGGAGATGGCCGCCTGGCTCGTCGAGCAGGGCGTCACCCACGTCGCGATGGAAGCCACAGGGATCTACTGGAAGCCCGTCTTCCACGCGCTGAGCGAGACCGATGCCGGTCCGCTTCGGCCTTGATACCTCGTTGCCGGCCGGCCCGACGCAGAGCGTCGGCAAGCTGGTCAGTGGTCAGCGTGGCGGCCTGCGTCGGTGTAGGCGCCACGGCCAACACCGCTCGGGCTTCAGCGCGCATGATTCCACCGCGGGGCGCGGGCAGCTTCCGCCACGAACACCCGGCCTGCACCATGTACGCGATCGCCGCGAGGACCGCCCGGTCATCCGCCCGACGCTTCCCACCACCCTGAGGCCGTTTCGCAGCAACCGGAATCAACGGCTGCGCGACCGCCCACAGGTCCTCTGGCGCCCACGTCTGGATCATGTCCTCCACCACATCCGCCACAAAGAGAAGATCATGCCCGAGGCCACAACCTCACCAACTGAGACACCCCCTAAAGTCCTCGAGGACGGTGGCATCAAGCTCGACTCCGTCGCTTCGCACGCCCTCGGCGTGTCCGGACGGGCCATGATCGAAGCGCTCATCAGCGGCGAACGCGACCCGCGCGCCCTGGCCCAACTCGCCAAGGGAACACTACGCCGTAAGATCCCCGATCTGACCATGGCCCTGGCCGGCCGCTTCGCCGAACACCACGCGTTGCTGGCCCGACTGCACCTTGACCACATCGACCACCTCAACGCCATGATCCAACGACTGGACGAGCAGATCGGGATTCTGCTGATCCCTTTCGCCCGCCCGATGGAACTCCTGACGAGCATCCCCGGCGTCGGTGAACGCGCCGCACAGGTCATCATCTCCGAGATCGGTGTCGACATGAGCCGATTCCCCACCGCCGCGCACCTCGCCTCCTGGGCCGCGCTCTGCCCTGGCAACCACGAATCCGCCGGCAAACGCACCACCGGCAAGACCCGCAACGGCAACGCCCAACTCTGCAGCGTCCTCGTCGAGGCCGCGTGGGCAGCATTCCGGACCCAGACTTATCTCGGGGCCCGGTTCCGTCGTCTCCATCGCCGCTTCGGCAAGAACGGCGCCAAGAAGGCAGCCGTCGCCTTGGCCCACAGCATCCTTGTCATCACCTGGCACGTCCTGACCAACAACACCGCATACGTCGACCTCGGCGCTGACTACTACACCCGCCGCGACAGCCCCGAAACCCGCAAGAACCGCCTCGTCCACCAACTCCAAGACCTCGGCTACACCGTCGAACTCACCCCCACGGCCTGACCAACCACACCAACCCGCAAACCCATCGGGGATGCGCCCCGATGCTGCCGCCTGCCCACGCACGGACCAGTTACGTCTGAGCGGATGCGCCGGCCTGACCCTCTACAAGGTCATCCACGAGCTGCAACTCCTGCTCGCAACCTGGACCGGCGCATGCCCGACCTGCCACCAAACCGTGAAACCGTTACACCGCAACAGACATCGACAAACCTAACAAAGCACTACTAGCCGGCGGCGCGGTCGAGCCAGGCACGCAGGGCCCACCACGTGCGCAGCGTCGTGAGGACCGTGGCGTCGTCGAGGGGGAGTGGCGCGCGCTCCTGCAGGGCGCGCAGGCGGTAGCGCACCGTGTTCGGGTGGACGTGCAGCGCGGCCGCGGTGCGGTCGAGGCGGTGACCGTGGTCGAGGTAGGCCAGCGCCGTGGCGGCCAGCTCGCGGTGGAACGCGTCGGCCGGGTCGAGGGCGCCGAGCACGGCCTCGGCGAGCAGGGCGGCGAGCTGCGGCTGGGCGGCCAGGGCGGCCTCGCCGGCGAGGTCCAGCGCCGCGAACGAGCCGGGGCGGGCGAACCGGGCGGCGCCGGCCAGCGCCGTCACGCACAGCCGGTAGCCGTCGGCGGCCCGCGCCAGGGGCAGCGGCGGGCCGGTGACGACCAGCACCGCCGGGTCGACGCGGGACGGGGTCCGCGCGACCAGGCCGGCCAGGCGGCCCTCGACGGTGCCGAAGACGCCGCCGCACGCCGTCAGGCGCGCTTCGAGGGCCTCCGCGCGGCCGGGGTCCGTGATGTCGAAGAGCATGCAGCGGTACGTCATGTGCTCCCGCAGCCCGACCGCCTCCACGTCGTCCGCGGGCGCCGGCGCCGTCCCCGGCCGCAGCAGCGCCCGCAGCACCGCGTCGCGCTGGTCGCGCCGGCCACGGGCCAGGGCGCGCTCGGCGGCGCGGTGGGCGTCGGCGACGTGCCCCTCGAGGGCGGAGACGTACCGGTCGAAGTCGAGCGCCGCCGACAGCAGCACCTCGTCGGCGATCCCGGCGGCGCGGCCGCGGGCCACGGCGATCTCCAGCAGCCGGGTGCGCGCGGCCCGCACCCCGCCCAGCAGCGCCGCGACCGGCACGCCCTGCGCGGCGCGGTCGGCGCCGAGGCGCTCGGCCTCGGCGAACGAGAGCCCCTCCCCGGGCCGGCGGAACGCGGCCAGGCCGGCGGCGAAGAGCAGCGCGACGTGGCGGCGGCTCTCCTCGACCGGCAGCCGGGCCACCTCCGGCGCGGCGTCCCGGGCGGCCTCGACGAGCTCGTCGAGGAGGCCCTCGTCGCCGGCGAGGGCGGTCAGCAGCGGCGCGAGCATGGACTCTCCGTGTTGTGGGCGGGCGACAACCGGGCGGCGCCGCGTTGTGCGCGACGGCCTATCGAGCATCGCCGATCGACGATTTCCTGAAGGCTACCGCCCAGTAACGCCTTCCAGGGAGAGCCGCGTGACATCGAACCCCGCACCGCGCCGGCGCGCCGCCATCGCCGGCCTCGCACTGCTCGCCACCGCCCTCGTCCCGCTCACCGGCGCCGCCGCGCCGGCCGCCGCCGCGCCCGCCCTGCAGGAGGTGATGTTCGTCGGCAACAACTGGGACGGCACCGTCGACGTCATCCACTCCAGCGGCACCTACGCGAAGCTCGGCCGCGTCAACGTGGTGCCGGACAAGACCCAGCGGCTGCTGGAGATCTACCTCAACCCGGTCAAGCTGGCGTTCTACCTCGGCGTCCAGCAGGGGCCGGGCGAGGGCCACGACCAGCTCGTCGACGACATGTACACCACCCCGGACGGCTCCGCGCTCGTCGTGTCCCGCCCGAGCTTCGCCGACGTCGTCTCGATCGACCTGCGCACCGGCGCGCTGCGGTGGCGCTTCCCGGTGTCGGGCTACCGCGCCGACCACATGGCCGTCTCGCCCGACGGCACGCAGGTCGCCGTGTCCGCCTCGACGTCGAACACGGTGCACGTCCTCGACATCAACACCGGCCGGCAGCTCGGCTCGTTCGGCGCCGGCGACAAGCCGCACGAGAACATCTACACCGGCGGCGGCCGGTACCTGTGGAACATGTCCATCGGCGAGGTCAACACGTCGCTGGACGACCCGTGGCTGGACTGGACGAAGGGCGACCGGCACATCACCGTCGCCGACACCCGCACGTTCCAGGTGGTGCGCACCATCGACATGCGCCCGCGGCTCGATGCGTTCGGCCGCTCCGACCTCTCCAACGCGGTCCGCCCGGCCGTGTTCACCCCGGACGAGAAGACGCTGTACTTCCAGGTCTCGTTCTTCAACGGCTTCGTGGAGTACGACGTCGCCGGCGACCGGATCACCCGCGTCAAGGAGCTGCCGAAGAACCCGGCGACCAGCCCCGACCGCACCACGTGGGTCAACGACTCCCGCCACCACGGCCTGTCGATGAGCCCCGACGGCGCGAAGCTGTGCGTGGCCGGGACGATGGACGACTACGCCACCGTCGTGGACCGGGCCACGCTGCAGGAGGGCGCGCTGGTCCCGGCGAGCAAGCCGTACTGGGCCACGGTCAGCGGCGACGGCCGGGACTGCGTCATCTCCGAGTCCGGCGCCGACCAGGTGACCGCGATCAGCTTCGCCACCGGCCAGAAGGTGACGAGCGTGCCGGTCGGCGACCACCCGCAGCGGGTCCGCATCGGCCACGTCGCCGCCGGCTGGACCGCGCCGTGATGCGCTGACCGAAAGTTTCAGTCGCCGGCGCACGTCGGCGGCGGTGCGCGGTGGCCGCTGATTGACGTCGATCATTCCTAGGCCCAACGATGCGCGGACGAGCGGAGTGAGCGCCCCTGTCGCTACGGGCACGCCGCCTCGCCGAACGTTGTCACGCGAACGGAGCGTCACCCCGTGGGTCTCAGACGTATCAGGACGAGAAGGGCCGTCGGCGGCGTGGCGGCCCTCGCCGCGGTCGCGGCCACCGCGCTCATCGCCGTCACGCTCACCGCCGGTACCGCATCCGCCGGCACCGGCACCGGCTACCTGCACACCAGCGGCAACAAGATCGTCGACTCGACCGGCGCGACGGTCCGGCTCACCGGCCTGAACTGGTTCGGCATGGAGACCGACAACCACACCTTCCACGGGCTGTGGGCGGGCCGGCCGGCGAGCTGGACCCAGCAGCTGGACCACATGGCCCAGCTCGGGTTCAACACCATCCGGGTGCCGTACACCGGCGACTCGCTGCGCGCCGGCGCGACCGCCACGAGCATCAACACCGACACCAACCCGGACCTCGTGGGGCTGTCCCCGCTGCAGATCCTGGACAAGGTCATCAACTACGCCGGCGGCAAGGGCATGCGCATCATCCTCGACCGGCACCGGCCCACGGCCGCCGGTCAGACCGCCCTGTGGTACAGCGGCTCGGCGACCGAGGCCAGCGAGATCGCCGACTGGCAGATGCTCGCGTCGCGGTATGCGAACAACCCGACCGTCATCGGGGCGGACCTGTTCAACGAGCCGCACGCCGACGGCACGGAGCCCAACGGCGTCGGCTCCTGCTGGGGCTGCGGCGACACCACCAAGGACTGGCGGCTGGCCGCCGAGCGCATCGGCAACGCGATCCTGCAGACGAACTCCAACTGGCTGATCTTCGTCGAGGGCGTCAGCTGCGACGGCAACGGCGGGTCCCCGAACCCGTACGACAACGTGCCGGACGACCCGATGGCGTGCGACTGGTGGGGCGGCAACCTGTCCAAGGCGGGCACCTACCCGGTCCGGCTCAACGTGGCCAACCGGCTGGTCTACTCCGCGCACGACTACGGCATCTCGGTGTACGACCGGCAGCCGTGGTTCAAGGACTCGAACTTCCCGAACAACCTGCCCGACGTGTGGGACCACTTCTGGGGCTACCTGTACAAGCAGAACGTCGCCCCGGTGCTCGTCGGCGAGTTCGGCAGCACGCTGGCCAACCCGATGGACACGCAGTGGATGACGAAGCTCATGGCGTACATGGGCAGCGGCGTCAACGGGATGTCGTTCACGTACTGGTCGTGGAACCCGGACTCGGGCGACACCGGCGGCATCGTCAGCGATGACTGGAACACCGTCAACCAGGCGAAGATGAACATCATCGGCCCCTACCTGATCCCGCCCACCGGCGGCGGCGGGCCGACCGGCGGCACGAGCTCCCAGCCGCCGACCAGCTCCAAGCCGCCGACCAGCTCGCAGCCGCCGACGAGCTCCCAGCCCCCGCCGCCGAGCGGCGCCTGCAGCGCGACGTACGAGGTCACCAACCAGTGGCCGGGCTCGCCGGGCGGGTTCCAGGTCACGGTGACGGTGAAGGCCGGCAACTCGGCCATCTCCAAGTGGACGGTCAAGTGGACGTTCGCCAACGGCCAGACCATCGGCCAGCTGTGGAACGGCACCCTGACCACGTCCGGCTCCGCGGTCACGGTGACGAACGCGGCGTACAACGGCTCGGTCCCGGCCAACGGCACGACCACGTTCGGCTTCACCGGCACGTGGACCGGCACGAACGCCCTGCCCACGCTGACCTGCACCGCCTGATCACGTCCCCGGGCCCGGTGCGGCCGACCGCAGTGGTCGGCCGCACCGGGCCCGTCCGGGCGTCTACGGGCAGCTGCGGCCGAGGCCGTCGAGGATGAGGCCGAGGCCGAACTCGAACTCGTCGGCGAAGTTGAAGCCCGTTCTGGCCAGTTCCATGACCACCTCGCCCAGGTACGGATAGTCGTCGATCTCCGCCGGTTGCCGCTCGGCGACGGCCGTGCGCCGCCGGGCCGCCTCGGCCGGGATGTCGCCGGCCAGGGTCTTCTCCTGCAGGGCGAAGCCGTAGACGTAGGCGTCCAGCACGTTGTACGCGTGCACGGCCATGCGGAACGGGAAGCGCGCGTCGCGGCGCAGGCACCGCATCACGGCGTTGTGGTGGCGCAGGTTCTCCGGCCCCGGGGTGCCGGTCTCCATCCGGCCGACCGCCCAGGGGTGACGCAGCAGCGCCCGGCGCATCGACGAGCAGCGCGTGTGCAGGGCGGCCCGCCAGTCGCCGCCGTCCGGCATCTCCACCTCGGCGAAGACCAGGTCGACCATGCCGTCGAGCAGCTCGTCCTTGTCCGACACGTGCTTGTACAGCGCCATGGGCACGACGCCGAGCTGGGTCGCCAGCCTGCGCATGGTGAGCGCGTCGAAGCCGCCCTCGTCGGCCAGCTCGATGGCCGCCTGCAACACCTTCGCGCGGTTGAGCCGCTCCCGGCCGGTCTCCTGCATCGGGGTCCTCCTTGACAGGTGTACAGCGTACACCTACCTTGGTCGCGGTGAAGGTGTACGCCGTACACCATCGGGGAAGGGTTCACGATGACCATTACCGCCGCGAGACTCACGCAGGCCGCGGGCGTCTCCGCCGCGATCGCCGGGCTGCTGTTCATCGGCGTCCAGATCAACCACCCGGCCATGGACGTCGCGACGGTCACCACCACCGACTGGGTCGTGCGCAGCACCGCGAAGGCGCTCATGGCCGCGCTGGCGCTCGCCGGCATCACCGGCATGTACCTGCGCCAGATCCGCCAGACCGGGATCCTCGGCCTCATCGGCTACGCGCTGTTCGCCGCCGGCTACCTGCTGATGCTGAGCGTCGAGGTCGTCGCGGCCGCGGTGCTCCCGTCGCTGGCATCCACGGCGCCCGCCTACGTCGCGGACGTCGTCGCCGTCGCCTTCGGCGGCACCGCCACCCACGACATCGGCGCCATGCAGACGGTCCTCATCCTGAGCTCCGTCGGATACCTCGCGGGCGGATGCCTGTTCGGCATCGCGCTGTTCCGGGCCCGCGTCCTCGCCCGGTGGGCCGCGGCGCTCCTCGCCGCGGGAACCGTCGCCACGGTCGCGCTCGCGGTGCTGCCCGAGTCGTTCAACCGGCCCTTGGCCGTCCCGACCGGAGTGGCCCTGATCGGCCTGGGCATCTCACTGTGGCGCGACCAGCGAACCGCCGCCGCGGGCACCCCGGCACCCACCGGCGCCGTCGCCGGCTCGCACTGATCGGTTATCCGGTAACGATCTTGCACGGGGCCTGCGAGCATCGGCGGTGTGTCCGCACGGCGCACCGGCGCGAGGCAGGGGACGGCCGGCCGGGGCCGGCCGACACTGTTCCGGAGGTGCCGCTGGACGAGCTGTCCCGGCGGCTGGAGGCCCGCAACGCGACGGCGACGTGGGCCACGGCGCCGATCACGCGCGAGATGCTCGAGCGGCACGCGCCGTTGTTCGAGGCGCCGGACGCCGGCGAGCTCAGGTTGTTCGACCGGCCGCGGCGTGCCTGACCGGAGTTGGCCGATCGGCCAGCGCTTGGGCCGGGCGACAGCGGGCATAACCGGGGTATGGGTGGGAGGGTGATGGTGTTCGCGCCGGCGCCGGTGCTCACGGTGACCGTCGAGAAGGTGGCCGGCCGCGACGAGCTGCACGTCCACGCCGGCGGGCAGGGCGTCTGGCAGGCGCGGATGGCCGCCTCGCTCGGCTGCCGGGTCGAGCTGTGCGCCGGCATCGCCGGGGAGATCGGCGACGTGCTGGAGGGGCTGCTCTGCCGTGCCGACCCGGCGATCACCCTGCACGCGGTCCGCTGCGCCGCCGGCAGCGGCTGGTACGTCCACGACCGCCGCGGCGGCGAGCGCGCCGAGATCGCCGCCGACTCCGGGGAGCCGCCGACCCGCCACGACATCGACGAGCTGTACAACACCGCGCTCATCGAGGGCATGCGCGCCGACGTCAGCATCCTCAGCGGCCCCGCCGACCATTCGCTGATCGACCCCGACGTGTACCGGCGGCTCGCGGCCGACCTCGGGTCCAACGGCGGCAAGGTGGTGGCCGACCTGTCCGGGGACCTGCTCGAGGCGGTGCTCGATGGCGGGGTCGCGGTCGTCAAGGTCAGCCACGAGGAGCTCATCGCCGACGGGCTGGCCGACGGCGACGACGAGGCGTCGCTCGTGCGCGCCGCCCGCCGGATGCGCGAGCGCGGGGCCGGCGCCGTGCTCGTCAGCCGGGCCGGGGACCCGGCCCTGGCGATGCTGGACGAGCGGGTGGTGTCGGTACGCCCGCCGAAGCTCGAGGTCGTCGACCATCGCGGCGCCGGGGACTCGATGAGCGCCGGCGTCGCCGCGGTGCTCGCCGCCGGGGGCGGCCTGGCGGCCGCGATCCGCACCGGCGCCGCCGCCGGCGCGCTCAACGTGACCCGCCACGGCCTGGGCACCGGGCACGGCGACGCCGTGCGCGAGCTGGCCGGCCGCACCAGAATCGAGACATTGACATGGTCGAGGAAGTGACATGCGAGTCCTGATCACCAACGACGACGGCATCAACGCGCCCGGCATCCGGGCGCTGGCCCGGGCGGTGCACTCGGCCGGGCACGACGTGACGGTCGCCGCGCCCCGGGCCGAGGCCAGCGGTATGAGCGCCGCCCTGACCGCGGTGACCGAGCGGGGGGAGCTGATGCTGGAGCCGTGTGACTTCGACGGGGTGGCCGCGGTCGCGGTGGCCGCCTCGCCCGGCTACATCGCGGTCCTCGCCGGCCTCGGCGCCTTCGGGCAGCGCCCCGACGTGGTGCTGTCCGGCATCAACCGGGGCGCCAACGCCGGCCACGCGATCCTGCACTCCGGCACCGTCGGCGCCGCGCTGACCGCCGCCAACGAGGGCATGTCGGCGCTGGCCGTGTCGCTGGACGTGCTCACCGCGGTGGACGCGTCGGCGGCCTCGGGCGGGGCGGCGATCGAGGCCCTGAACACGGCCGACGACGAGGCCCGCCACTGGGACACCGCGGCCGGCATCGCGGTCCGGCTGCTGCCCTGGCTGGCCGAGGCCCCGCCCGCCACCGTGCTCAACCTCAACGTGCCCGACCTCGTGGCCGACGAGCTGCGCGGCGTGTGCCGGGCCACCCTCGCCCCGTTCGGCCAGGTCCAGATGGCCATCGCCGAAAAGGGCGGGAGCTTCCTGCGTACCGCGGTGGAGCAGCACGACCGCGAACAGGTCCCCGGCTCCGACGTGTCGCTGCTGGCCGAGGGCTACGCCACGGTGACCGCGGTCTGCCCACCGGCCCAGTGCCCGGACGTGCAGCCGCCCACGGACAGGTAGGGCCCGCGATCAGGAGGACCCCGGGGATCAGCGCAGCGAGCGGGGCCGCATGTCGGTCCACACCGCCTCGATGTGCGCCAGGCACTCCTCCCGGGTGCCGGCGAACCCCTCGGCCCGCCAGCCGTCCGGCAGCTCCCGGCCGGTGGCCCAGATCGAGTACTGCTCCTCGTCGTTGACGACGACCACGGTGTCGCTCACGGTTGCTGCCCCATCTCCTCGTCCGCCTCGGCGAGCAGCCGGGCGGCCTCCTCGTCGCTGAGCCCGTCGAGCTCGGCGAGCAGCAGCGCCTCGACCGCCGCGGCGAAACCGCCAAGCGTCGGCTGCTCGAACAGGGTCCGGATCGGCACCGCCGCCTCGACGGCCGCGCCAACCCGGGCGGTCACCCGAAGCGCCGACAGCGAGTGCCCGCCCAGCGCGAAGAAGTCCTGCTCCGCGCCGGTCGGCGCGACGCCGAGCACGTCGCGCCAGACCTCGGCGACGAGCCGCTCCACGTCAGTGAGTGCCACCCGGGCCGCCGGCGCGGGGGCGGCGGCCGGCCGCTCGTGGCGGGCCGCCCGGCGGCGCAGCGCGTCCCGGTCGACCTTGCCGGTCACGGTGAGCGGGAGCCGGTCCACGGCGACGAACAGGCTCGGCACAAGGTGCGGCGGCAGGGCGGCCGCGGCGTGGCGGCGCATCTGCGCGTCGGTGACCTCGCCGACGACGAAGCCGACCAGGCGGTCGCCGTCGGCGATCACGGCCGCGTCGCCGACCGCCGGGTGCGCGGTCAGGCACGCCTCCACCTCGCCCGGCTCGACCCGGAAGCCACGGACCTTGACCTGGTCGTCGATCCGGCCGAGGAACTCCAGCTGCCCGTCGGCCCGCCAGCGGACCAGGTCGCCGGTGCGGTACCGCCGCGCGCCGGGCGGCCCGAGCGGGTCCGGCTCGAAGCGCTCCGCGGTCAGCGCCGGACGGCCCAGGTAGCCGCGGGCCACCCCGGCGCCGCCGATGGCCAGCTCGCCGGCGACGCCCGGGGGCACCGGACGGCCCGCCCGGTCGAGCACGGCGGCGCTGGTGCCGTCGATCGGCCGCCCGATCGGCGGCCGGTCCGCGGAGGCGTCGAGCAGCGCCGCGGTGGCGATGATGGTGGTCTCGGTCGGGCCGTAGGTGTTGAGCAGCGCCACCCGGTCGCCGAAGTGCTCCCGCCACCGGGCGACCGCGGCGGCGTGCGCCTGCTCGCCGCCCAGGATCACCAGCCGCAGCGCCTCCGGCCAGCGCACCTGGTCGATCAGGTCGACCAGCTGGTGCCAGTACGCCGTGGGCAGGTCCAGCACGGTGACCCGGGGGCCGGTGGCCAGGAAGTCGGGCAGCGTCCGGCCGCCGTCGGGCAGCAGCACCACGCCGGCGCCCGCGGCCAGGGCCGGGAAGATCTCCTCGGCGTGGGTGTCGAAGCTCAGCGAGGCGAACTGCACCACCCGGTCGTCCGGGCCCAGGCCGTACCGCCGCAGCATCCACGCCACCCGGGCGGCCAGCGCGGCGTGCTCCACCAGCACGCCCTTGGGGGTGCCGGTGGACCCGGACGTGTAGATCACGTAGGCGTCGGGGCCCGGCGTGCAGGGCACCGCCGGCGGGCCGGGGGCGGCCACGTCGACGAGCTGCACCCCGTCCGGCAGCAGCCCGGCGTGCGCGGCGTCGGTCACCACCGCGGTCGCGCCCGCGTCGGCCACCATGGCGGCCAGCCGATCGGGGGGATACGCCGGGTCGAGTGGCAGGTAGGCCGCGCCCGCGTGCCAGGCCGCGAGCAGCGCCACCACCATGCCGGGGGAGCGGCCCAGGCACACCCCGACGATCCGGTGCCCGCGCAGCCGGCCCGCCAGGCCCGCGGCCCGCTCGGCCAGCTCGGCATAGCTGGTCGTCTCGTCGCCGCAGACCAGCGCGGTGGCCTCCGGCGCGCGGCGCACGGTGTCGGCGAACAGCTGCGGCACCGGCCGCCGCCGGGCGGCGCCGCCGCTTCCCCAGCTCTCCAGCCGCCGCCGGTCGGCGCCGGTGAGCAGGGGCAGCGCGCCGATGCGCCGGTCGGGTCCGGCGACGACCTCGCGCAGCAGCAGCGCGAACCGCTCGGCGAGGGCGGCCACGGTGGCCGGCTCGAACAGGTCGCGGTCGTAGTCGAGCGTCAGCAGCAGCCCGCCCGGGGTGCGCCAGCCCTCCAGCATCAGGTCGAACTTGGCCTGCCCGTAGCCGGGGTCGAACAGCTCGAACGCCAGGTCGGCGAAGCGGTCCGGGGCGTCCTGCTCGTCCTGGGTGTGCAGGATCATCATGGTCTGGAACAGCGGGGTCCGGCTCGGGTCGCGCTGCACGCCGAGGTCGGCGAGCAGCTCCTCGTACGGCACGTCGCGGTGGCCGATCGCCTCGAGCACGGTGCGCCGGGTCCGCTCGAGCAGCTCGGCGAACGTCGGGTCGCCGGCGAGGTCGCCGCGGAACACGAGCGTGCGGGTGAAGTACCCGACGACCGGCTCGAACTCGACCAGGTCGCGGCCCGCCGCCGGGGAGCCGACCAGGACGTCGGTCTGGCCGGTGTGCCGGTCCAGCAGCACCTGGTAGGCGGCGAGCAGCACCATGAACAGGGTGGCGCCGCCGGACCGGCCGAGCCGCTCCAGCCCGTCGGTGACGTCGCCGGGCAGCTCGAAGACGTGGAAGCCGCCCCGGTGCGCGGGCTGGGCCGGGCGCGGGTGGTCGGTGGGCAGCTCCAGCACGGTCGGCGCGGCCAGCCGGGACCGCCAGTACGCCAGCTCCTCGCCGCCGAGCCGCCAGTACGCCGGGTCGATGTCGGCGTACTGCAGCACCGGCCCCGGCGGCCCCGGACGACCGGCGTACGCCTCGGCCAGCTCCCGGCGCAGCAGGTTCAGCGACCAGCCGTCGCCGGCGATGTGGTGCAGCACCAGGCAGCACACGTGATCGTCCTCGGCCAGCCGGAACAGCCGGATCCGCAGCGGCGCCGCGCCGGTCAGCTCGAACGGCGCGTTGACCAGCTCGGCCACCCGGGCCCGCGCCTCGTCCTCGCCGGCCACGGTGTCTACATCGGACAGTACGGGCCGGCCGTCCGGCTCCACCACGGCGACCGGCCCGTCGGCCGTCTCCGGGTACCGGGTGCGCAGCACCTCGTGCCGGCGGACCACCTCGGCGACGGCCCCGGCGAACGCCGCCACGTCCAGCGGGCCGCGCAGCCGCCACACGTTGTACATGTTGTACGCGGCGCTGTCCGGCTCCAGCCGGTGCATCAGCCACAGCCGGGCCTGCGCGGGCGAGAGCCGGGCCGGCTCGCCGGCCGCCCGGCGGGCCAGCGGCACGGTGCCGCCGGCGTGCCGCTCGGCCACCGCGGCGAAGCCGGCCACGGTCGGGTTGGCGAACAGCTCGGCGATCGGCACCCGGCCCAGGCGGGCCACCGCCTTGGCGGCCAGCAGCGAGTGGCCGCCGAGGGCGAAGAAGTCGTCGTCGGCGCCGACCCGGTCCACCCCGAGCACCTCGGCGAAGACCGCCGCCACCTGCCGCTGCGCCGGCGTGGCCGGCTCGGCGTGCGGGCGCGCCGGCCCGGCCGCGCGCGCGTCCACCGCCGGCAGGGCCTTGCGGTCCAGCTTGCCGTTCGGGGTCAGCGGCAGCTCGTCGAGCACCACCACGGTGCCGGGCACCATGTACGGCGGCAGCACGGCGGCCGCGTGCGCCGGCAGCTCGCCGGCCACCTCGGCCGGGCCGGCGACGTACGCCACCAGCGTCTCGTCGCGCACCACCACGGCGGCCGCGCGGACCAGCGGGTGCCGGCCGAGCACCGCCTCGATCTCGCCGAGCTCGATGCGGTGGCCGCGCAGCTTCACCTGGTTGTCGGTGCGGCCGAGGAACTCGACGCCGCCGTCGGGCAGGCGGCGCACCCGGTCGCCGGTGCGGTACATCCGGGCGCCGGGCGGCCCGGACGGGTCGGGCAGGAACCGCTCGGCGGTGAGCGCCGGGCGCCGCAGGTACCCGCGGGTGACCCCGTCGCCCGCGATGTACAGCTCGCCGGCCACGCCCACCGGCACCGGGAACAGCCGGTCGTCGAGCACGTGCAGCCGGGTGCCGGCGATCGGCCCGCCGATGGCGACCCGCCGCGGCCCGGGCGGCACCTCCCAGGTGGACGACCAGATGGTCGTCTCGGTCGGCCCGTACATGTTGACCAGCCGGGCGACCCGGCCGCGCAGCTCGGCGGCGAGCGGCACCGGCAGCGCCTCGCCGCCCACGAGCGCGGTGACGTGCGGCCCGGTGAAGCCGGCCTCGAGCAGCAGGCGCCAGCCGGACGGGGTGGCCTGCACGTGGTCGACCCCGCCGGCCTCGACGAGCTCCAGCAGCGCCGGGCCGTCGCGCAGCGCGGCGTCCGGGGCGAGCACCACCCGGCCGCCGCTGGTCAGCGGCAGCATCAGCTCCAGGGCGGAGATGTCGAACGACAGCGAGGTGAGCGCGAGCCACGTGGCGTCGCGCTGGTCGCCGAAGATGCCGGTCATCGCGGACAGGAAGGTGCCCAGCGCCCGGTGCGGCACCGCGACGCCCTTCGGCCGTCCGGTCGAGCCGGAGGTGTACAGCACGTAGGCGACATCCTCCGGATCGGTGTCGCGAGCCGGGGCGGCGTCGGCCGTGGCAGGAGCGTCGTCGACCAGCGCCACCCGGGCGGCGCCGAAGCGGCCGACGAGGGACCGCTCGGTCAGCACCACGTCGGCCCGGGAGTCCTCGGCGACCAGCGCGATGCGCTCCGGCGGGTACTCCGGGTCCAGCGGCAGGTAGGCCGCCCCCAGCCGCCAGGCGGCCAGCAGCGCGGCCACCAGGTCCGGCGAGCGGGGCAGGCACACGGCGACCAGCCCGCCGGGCGGGCACCGGCCCTCCAGCAGCGCGGCCAGCCGCCCGGCCCGCGCGGCCAGCTCGGCGTAGCTCACCGGGCGTCCGCACCAGACGATCGCGGTGGCGTCCGGCCGCTCGGCGACCCGTTCGGCGAACCGGGCGTAGGCGCCGGTGCGCGGCCGCGCCTCGCCGGTGTCGTTCCACCGGGCCAGCTCGGCGCCCTCCTGCGGGTCGAGCAGCGCCAGCTCGCCGATCCGGGCGCCGGGGCGGGCCAGCACGTCGGCCAGCAGGGTGCGGTAGCGGCGGGCCCACCGCCCTGCGGTGGCGTGGTCGAACAGGTCGCTGTCGTAGGCGAGCACCGCCTGCGCGTTGCCCGGCCGGCGGTACACGTCCAGGCTGACGTCGGTGCGGGCCTGGTCCAGGCCCTGGTCGAAGATGTCGGCCGGCAGCTCGCCCAGGCGTGGCCTGGTGTCGTGCTGGTGCAGCAGCATGAACATCGCCTGGTACAGCGGGGTGCGGCTGCGGTCGCCGCCGCCGCGCAGGCCGGACAGGACCCGCTCGTACGGCACGTCCGGATGGCCGAAGGCGCCCAGCACCCGGGCCCGGGTGGCCCGCAGCACCTCGCGGAAGGTCGGGTCACCGCCGAGGTCGGTGCGGATCACCACGGTGCCGGCGAAGTGGCCGACCACGGCGTCGTCCGGGTCCTCCCGGCCCAGCACCGGCGTGCCCACGCTGACGTCGTGCTGTCCGCTGTGCCGGGCCAGCAGCACCTGGAACGCCGCGAGCAGCACCGTGAACAGGGTGCACCGCTCGGCCCGGGCCAGCGCGTCCAGCTCGGACATCAGCCCGGCCGGCAGCTCGAACGCGTGCCGCCCGCCGCGGCCGGAGCGCACCGGGCGGCGGGGCCGGTCGGTGGGCAGCTCCAGCGCCGGGGCGCCGGCCAGCTCGCGCGTCCAGTACGCCACCGCGTCGTCGTCCGCCCCGGCCGGCCGCTCGGCGATCAGGTCCAGGTACGACGCGGCCACCGGGGGCAGCGGGTTGGGCTTGCCGCTGGTGGCGGCGGCGTACAGCTCGGACAGCTCCCGCAGCAGCACCTCCACCGACCAGCCGTCGGCGGCGATGTGGTGCACCACGATGCCGAGCAGGTGGTCGTCGTCGGCCAGCCGGATCAGCCCGGCCCGCAGCACCGGGCCGGTCACCAGGTCGAACGGCTGGTTGGCGCGGAGGCGCAGCAGGCCGCGGGCGGCCTCCACATCGGACGGTGCGGCCGGTTCCAGTCGCTGCAGGGGCGGGCGCTGGCGGTCGATCCACTGCACGGCCGTGCCGCGGTCGTCGCGGAACCGCACGCGCAGCATGTCGTGCCGCGCCATCAGCTCGTCCCAGGCCAGCTCCAGCGCGCCGGCGTCCAGCGGGCCGCTGATGCGCAGGGTGACCGGCACGTTGTAGGAGGCGTCGGCCGGGTCGAGCCGGTGCAGGAACCACAGCCGCTGCTGGCCGGGCGACAGCGGGTAGGTGCGGGTCATCGACCGGTGTCGCAGCGCTGCTCGGCGACGTGCCGGGCGACGGTGTCCAGGTCGGTCAGGAACCACGAGCCGGCGCCCGTGTCCACCCGGACGCCGAAGTCGGCCTCCAGGGCGTCCACGAACCGCACCAGCGCCAGCGAGTCGACGCCGAGGGCGGTGAACGAGCAGTCCGCGGCGGCGATCTGCTCCGGGGTCAGCTCGCCGTCGCAACAGGCCGCCAGCGCGCCGGCCAGCCGCTCGCGGAGATCTCCTTCGTCGCCCACGGGCACCTCCATGTCAGGTGAGCATCTGCAGTACGGCGCGCTTGTCGACCTTGCCGCCGGTGTTGCGGGGGAGGGCGTCGACCTGCACGACCCGCGCGGGTATCTCGTGCGCCGGCAGCCGCTCGGCGAGGAAGGCCCGCAGCAGTTCGGCGGTGAGCGGCCCGCGGGCCACCACCGCGGCGGCCAGGCGCTTGCCCAGCACCGGGTGCGGCACCCCTACCACGGCCGCCTCGACCACGTCCGGGTGCTGGTAGACCGCCTCCTCGACGCGCAGCGTGGAGATCTTGTGCGCGCCGGACTTCACCACGTCGCCGGCCCGGTCCACCAGGTACAGGTAGCCGTCGGCGTCCAGGTACCCGAGGTCGCCCATGCGCACCCAGCCGCCGTGGAAGACCCGCCCGCTGGCCTCGTCGTCGCCGTAGTAGGCCCGGGGCGCGGCGGGCGAGCGCAGCCAGACCTCGCCGGTCTCGCCGGCGGCGGCGACCCGCTCCGGCCCGCCCCCCTCGACCGCGACGCGCACCTGACCGCCGGCGAGCGCGCGGCCGACGCTGCCGGGGCGCTGCGGGTCGTACATCATCACGGTCTGCGCCGGCGCCGCCTCGGTCGAGGTGTAGTAGTTCACCAGCGACGCCCGCGGGAAGGCGGTCACCAGCCGGGACGCCACCTCGCCGGGCAGCGGCGCGGCGGCCGAGCCGAGCAGCAGCACGCTGGACAGGTCGTAGCGGTCCGGCACCGCCGCGGCGAGCAGCTCGATCGCCATCGCCGGCACCACGAACACGGTGCCCGCCGCGTACCGCTGGATCAGCTCGGCGAAGCGGGCGGGCGTGAACCGGGGCAGCGTCACCACGGTGGGCCGCGCGTCGAGGGCGGTGACGAGCATGAGCTGCGCCGCGTTGGTGCCGATCGGGAAGGCGTGCGCCAGATGTTCGGAGTGCGCGAACGGCCGGCGCCGCCCGCCGCAGCCGAACGTCAGGTTGGCGTGGGTGGCCGCGACGCCCTTGGGCCGGCCGGTGGTGCCCGACGTGTAGAGGATCTGCGCCAGATGGTCGGGGCGGACCTGCACCTCGGGCGCGGTGCCGCCGCTCGCCTCCAGCGCGGCGACCGTCGCCGTCCAGCCGGCGGACCAGCCCGGCTCGGCGCCGTCCTCGTGGAGCAGCCCGGCCGCGGCGCAGTCACCGAGCATCCGGTCCAGGTCGCCGGGCGGCGCGCCGGCCGGGACGGGCACCGCGACCGCGCCGGCCCGGTGCACGGCGCAGAACCCGACCGCGTAGTCGGCCCAGCCGGCGGCGCCGAACCGCAGCCCGATCCGGTCGCCGGGGCGCACGCCGCGGGCGGCCAGGCCGGCCGCGGCCGCCTCGGCGCGGGCCGCCCAGCCGGCGAAGGTGAGCGCGCCGACCCCGTCCACGACGAGCGCCATGCGGTCCGGCTCGGCGCTCGCGCGGTCGGCGAGGAGCCGCACGGTGGTGGCCAGGGCCGGCGGGACCCTCGCATCAGTCACGCTCGAACTTTGACAGATAGCGATGACATCCGGCAAGGACCGAACGATAATGCATCAAGAATCGACGAGCGGCTTGCGGAGGTTTGCATTGAGGACAGTCGAGCTGCGCGAGGGCGGCCTGACGCTCTCGCAGCAGGAGTGGGTCCAGTGGATCCCCGCCGACTCGCCGACGTCGTTCGAGGACAACATCTGGGGCGTACTGCCCGGCGGCGGGGTGCCGGTGGCGCAGGTGGCCGCCGCGGTGCGCGACGTCCTCGACCGCCACGAGGGCCTGCGGTCCATGGTGGACCGCGCCTGCCGCCTGCAGGTCGCCGAGCCCGTCGGCGAGCGCATCGACGAGGTCCTGCGCGTCGGCGACACCGATCCGCGCCGGGACGAGGGCTGGCGGCGCACCTGCTTCCGGGTCGGCGAGCAGTGGCCGATCCAGGTGGTGGTGCACGCGGTGGGCGGCGCGGCCCGCTCCGTCGGCGTGGTCGTCGACCACGTGGCGATCGACCCGTGGGGCCTCGCGGTGCTGCGCCGCGAGCTGGGGCAGGCGATCCGGGCCCGGGCCGCCGGCCGCTCGCCCTTCGCCGGCGCCGCGCCCGCGCAGCAGCCCCTGGACGTGGCCGCCGAGGAGGCCGGCCCGGCCGGACGGGCGTACCAGGCACGGGCCCGGGAGTACTGGCAGGGGCAGCTGGACCGGCTGGCCGCCGCGCTCGGCGACCGCCCGCCGGGAGTGCGGCCCGCGGCCAAGCCCGCCGCCGCGCGCGGGTTCCGCTCGGCGTGCCTGCTGTCCCGGCGGGCCGGCGCGGCGGCCAGTGCCGTCGCCGAGCGGACCGGGGTACCGGCGGCGGCGCTCTTCCTGCATGCCTTCGGCAGCGCGGTGTGCGCGGCGGAGGACGCCCCGGCGGCCGGGCTGTTCGCCATCTCCGCCAACCGGCTCACCGGCGCCGCGGCCGGCTCCGTCCGCAAGGCCACCATGACCATGCCGATCGTCGTGCCCGCGGCGGCGCCGGACCTCGCCGCGGCCCTGGCCGGCTGCGCCGCGCAGCAGCTGCACGGCCACCGCTACGCCAACGCCGACCCGGCGGTCACCGAGGCGATGTGCCGGGACACCCTCGGCGACCGGTACGAGACCGGCGTCGCCTACCCGCGGTTCAGCTACCTCACCGAGGCGTCGGGCAACGACACCGCGCCGGCCTGGGCGGCGGTCACCGAGGCGTTCGGCGACGCCGAGGACCCCGTCGTCACCTTCGGCCGGCCGCGGGACCTCGGCGCCCGGTACATGCTCACCGTCTCGCACGACCGCCGCGGCGCCATCCTGGACCTCGAGTGGAGCCAGGAGTCCGGCTGGGGCCCGCACGCCGAGGCCATGCTGCGCGGGATGGAGGCGTTCGTCGTGGGGCTGTCCACGTGAGCCGTGACCTCGAGTGGGACGGCTGCTACAACGTGCGCGACCTGGGCGGGCTGGCGGGCGCCGCCGGCGCGCGGACCCGCTGGGGCGCGGTGGTCCGCTGCGACACCCTCGACCGGCTCAGCGGGCGGGGCTGGGGGTCGGTCGCGGCGCACGGCGTGCGCACCGTCATCGACCTGCGCACGCCCGGCGAGCACCGGGTCGGGACCGGGTACCGCCCGGACTGGCTCACCGTGATCTCCCTGCCGCTGGACGACGACCCGGCCGACGCCGGCCTGCGCGAGTACTTCGGCACCCCGGTCTACCTGCGCTCGCTGCTGGAACGCCGGCCGCGGCGGTGCGCCGAGGTGCTCGCCGCGCTGGCCGCCGCGCCGGCCGGTGGCGTCGCCGTGCACTGCGTGGCCGGGCGCGACCGCACCGGCATCATCGCGCTGCTGCTGCTCGCCCTGGCCGGCGTCGACCCGCACGCGATCGCCGAGGACTACGAGCGCTCCGGCGAGCGGCTGCGGCCGCTCTACGCCGCGCTGGGCGAGGTCGACCGGGGCGGGCTCGCCCTGGGCCGCCTCGCCGCCGAGGGCTTCGACACCCGGCAGGCCCTGGTCGACCTGGCCGGCGGCCTGGACGTGGCCGCCTACCTGCGCGCGGCGGGGCTGTCCGCCGCCGACCTGGACACCCTTCGCGCCCGATTCATCGGTACGCCCGAGTGAGCAACGGAGCCGCCATGCCCCCGGCCATCCTGTTCGTGCACGCCCACCCCGACGACGAGTCCATCGGCACCGGCGCCACCATGGCCCGCTACGCGGCGACCGGCGCGCGGGTCACCCTCGTCACCTGCACCCGGGGCGAGGAGGGCGACATCGTCCCCGCCGAGCTGGCCGGGCTGGCCGCGGACCGGGACGGGCTCCTCGCGCCGCACCGGGTCGGTGAGCTGGACGCCGCCTGCGCCGCGCTGGGCGTCGCCGACCACCGGTTCCTCGGCGGCCCCGGCCGCTGGCGCGACTCGGGCATGCTCGGCTCGCCGGCCAACGACCATCCCCGCAGCTTCCTGCGGGCCGGCCTGGACGAGGCGTCCGCCGCGCTGGCCGGCGTGATCCGCGAGGTACGCCCGCAGGTGCTGGTCAGCTACGCGGCCGACGGCGGCTACGGGCACCCGGACCACGTGCAGGCGCACCGGGTGACCCGGGCCGCCTTCGAGCGCTGCGACCCGGCGTGGCGGCCGGCCCGGCTGTACGCCGTCGTCACGCCGGAGTCGGCGCTGGCGGGCGGGCGGACCCGGTCGGTGGCCCAGGGCGCCGGCACCCCGGACGCGGCGGTCACCACCCGGATCGACGCCGGCGGGTACCTGCCGGCCAAGCTGGCCGCGCTGCGCGCGCACCGGACCCAGCTGACCGTCGAGGGCACCGGCTTCGCGCTGTCCGACGGCGTGCCCCAGCCGGCGGGCGGCATCGAGCACTACGTGCGCCTCTTCGGCGGGCCGCTGCCGGTCGACCCGGACGGCTACGAGCGGGAGCTGTTCGCGCCGGCCGAGCTCGCGCCGGCGGAGCGGAGCTGACCCACCGCGTCGGCGTACACCTCGCGGAGCCGGTCGACGGTCTCGTCCCAGCCGAAGCCGGCGGCGTGGGCGAGCGCGCCGGCGCTCAGCCGGCGCAGCCGGTCGGGGTCGGCGACCAGCCGCCCGATCGCCCGGGCGTAGGCCGCCGGATCGCGCCCCTCCACCAGCACGCCCGAGACGCCGTCGCGGATCGCGGTGCGCAGCCCGCCGACGGCCGCGCCGACGACGGGCGTCCCGCACGCCTGCGCCTCGACCGCGACCAGGCCGAAGGTCTCCGCCCGGGACGGCATCACCACCACGGTCGCCGCCCGGTACCAGTCGGCCAGCTCGGCCTGCGGGCAGGGCGGCTCGAACCGTACCAGGCCGGCGACGCCGAGCCCGGCGGCCAGCTTGGTCAGCCGGTGCGGGTTGTCCCGCCCCGAGCCGCTCGGCCCGCCGACCACCACCACGCGCAGCCGGTCGGCCAGCCCGGGCCGCTCGCGGACCAGCGCCGCCGCCACGTGCAACAGCAGGTCGGGTGCCTTCAACGGCTGGACCCGCCCGGCGAACAGCAGCACCAGCGCGTCGGGCGGGATGCCGAACCGCCGGCGGGCCGCCGTGGCCGGGCCGGGCCGGAAGAGTGACAGGTCGGCGCCCGGGTGGACGGTGCACACCTGCGCCGGCCGCGCGCCGTACAGCCGGACCAGCTGGCGCGCCTCCTGCGCCGTGTTGGCGACCAGCCGGTCCGCCGCCGCCACGACCGCGGTCTCGCCGGCGATCTGCGGCTCCGGCGCGGGCGCGTCGCCGGGGGCGAGGCTCGCGTTCCTGGCCTTGCCCAGCGAGTGCATCGACTGCACCAGGGGCACGCCCCAGGCCCGCACCGCGGTGAGCGCGCCGGCCCCGGACAGCCAGTGGTGCCCGTGGACCACGTCGAAGCCGTCGCCGGTGGCGAGCAGCCCGGCGGTGAACTCGTCGAGCACGCCGGGCAGGTCGGCCTTGTCCATCTCGCCGAGCGGGCCGGCCACCACGTGCCGCACCACGACCCCCGGCGCCATCGCCACCACGCCCGGCGCTTCCGGCGCGGTGGCCCGGGTGAAGATCTCGACCTCGGTGCCGGCGGCGGCGAGCCGGCGGGCGACCTCCGCCACGTAGACGTTGAGGCCGCCGGCGTCGCCACTGCCCGGCTGGGCCAGCGGCGAGGTCAGGACGCTGACGATCGCGACGCGTCGCGGCGGGGCGAGCGGCACGGGCGGCTACCTCGGCTAGGCGGCGGGGAGACGGCGTGTGGCGGGACGTGCGGCGCTCGGTCAACGTACTCGACGGGTGTCGATCATGCAAGATTCTGCCGAATCCGGGACATGTTTCTTGCAGGAGTTGCAGCGGGAGTTTCACATGGTCGTTCAGGGCTTGCCGAATCGATGATTTTCGGTACTGTCACGCTGGCGACCCCGGACACCGCCCTTCCACCCGTCCCGGGAATTGCGAACTTTCCTTTCGTGAAGCGACCCGTCACGCCCACGACCTCGGAGGATTCGGCCATGCTCAATGCCTCGCCCCACCGGACCGCCACCGATGCGGAGGCGGGGCTGTGGCTCACCGAGCGCCTCGGCGGCGCCGGGGCGAACTACCACATGCCGCTGCCGGTGCGGCTGCGCGGCCCGCTCGACCGGGCCCGCCTGGCCGCCGCGTGCGACGCCGTGGTGGCCCGCCACCCCGCGCTCGCCGGCCGGTTCGAGGAGCGCGACGGCGCACCGGTCCGCCTCGACGCGCAGGCGCCGCGGCTCGAGGCCGGCGGCGACCCCGACGCCGCCATCCGGGAGCCCTTCGACCTGACGACCGGCCCGCTGTGCCGGTTCACGCTGCACGAGCAGGGCCCGGACGAGCACCTGCTGCTGGTGGTGGCGCACCATCTGGTCTTCGACGGGATGTCCAAGGACATCCTGCTGCGCGACCTGGCCGCGGCGTACCGGGGCGAGCCCCTCGACGCGCCGGCCGCCGGCGCGCAGGAACAGCCGCCGGCCGAGCCCGACACGGCCGCGGCGGAGGCGTTCTGGAAGGAGCGCGACGCCCGCCTCGACGAGGTCGTCCTCCTCGGCCGGACCATCGTCGCCCCGGCGCGCCCGGAGCCGGCCGGCTCGGCGACGGTCGACCTGTCCCGGGCGGCGGAGGCCCCCGACCGCGCCGCGGTGTCCCGGTTCGAGGCCACCCTGGCCGCGCTGCACGCGGTGCTGCGCGCGCACGGCAACCCGGACGCCGCGGTCGCCGTCGACATGTCCACAAGGGACGAAGCGACCGCGGACACCATCGGCCTGTTCGTCAACGAGCTGCCGGTGGCGGCCGGACCGGCGGACACCTTCCGCGACCTCGGCGAGCTGCTGCGCGAGGAGATGCGCGCGCTGCGCCCGTTCCGCCAGGTCCCGTACGCGCGGGCCGTCGGCGGCCTGCGCCCGCGCGCCGCGCTGGCGCCGGTGTCGCTGAGCTACCGGCGGCGCATCGCCCCGCCGTCCTTCGACGGGCTCGGCGCGGCGGTGGAGTGGGCCCCGTTCCTGGGCATGGTGCGCGGCGTCGCCCACCTGCTGGTCGTGGAGGGGCCCGACGGCACCGAGGCGCACCTGCGGCACAACACCCGGCTGCTGGACTCGGCAGGCGCGCGGGCGCTCGCCGACGCGCTGGCCCGCCTGCTGGCCGAGGCCGCGGACAACCCCGGCGCGCCGCTCGCCGCCGCCCGGCCCCCCGCGCCGCTCGCGGGCGCGGTCCCGC